>NZ_AP026867.1:4700000-5065000 GCF_026000115.1 Aureispira anguillae | reverse complement strand
ACCAACGGATTGTTCTACAAAATCTTGATAGGTTAAGTTGGGCAGCACTTGTTCTGAAATGTCGTTCCACCTTCCATTTCTATAGTTTAGAATATGAATTTCGCCATGAAAAAAGATGTCCATGTGGTTTTTTGCAATGGCAACGAGTATTTCTCCATTCTTTTTTTGTAATAGAGAAACCTGTAAGGTGAAAATATCGCCTTCGGCTTTGTCCTTGATTTCTAAAAAATTATTTTCAGTATCTACAAAAACGGTAGCTTCTTTGGTTGTTGTACTTTGGACTTGCCATTTGTGATCGACCTTTTTTATCGGATGTATTTTTATGTCATCATCATAGTCTGCCAAAAGGTGATAATAGTCTACAATTGTTTGAGCTTTTGTTATTGAATTGGTGAGCATAAAAAGGGCGAGAACAAATAAAAATAAACGAGGCTGCAACATGCTGGATTAGTTTATATGGTGAATTGCTCAAACAAGATACACAATTCTTTGTGAATTGACAATTTATAAATCAGCTTTTGGGGGGCTTGGTAAGTTTGTCTTTTTCAGAGAATTATTGTTGGTTAGGCTACTCGAAGGATGGCAAAATGCACTGTTTTGAGCAAGAATTAGTGCCTATTTAGATTATTAAGAACTACAGAGTTCCCAAGTCTAGTAATAAAGGCGTATCTTTGCCTTTCTCAATCAGAAAATATGGTACGTTTCGAAGAATTAAAATTAACAAGACAGTATCTAAATGCTTTAGAAGATTTAGGTTTTGAACAGGCAACAGCCATCCAAATTAAGGCAATCCCTGCTATTCGATCAGGGCAACACGTCATTGGTATAGCTCAAACGGGGACAGGAAAAACAGCAGCTTATGTATTGCCTATTTTGCAACGATTAGGTTATGCAAAGGGGATTGCTGCCCGTTGTATTATTTTGGTGCCGACCAAAGAATTGGTTGTACAGGTAAGACAACAAATAGAAGAGCTAGCCAAGTACACGGATATTCGGTTTGAGGGAATTTATGGAGGAGTCGGTCGAAAAGCACAGGCAAAAGCCATTCACGATGGGGTTGATATTATTGTTACCACTCCTAGACGTTTATTGGAACTCTATGAAAAAGAAAACATAAAGCTCAATAAGATAGAGATTATGGTCATGGATGAGGCGGACAGGATGATGGATATGGGCTTTATGGGACAAATCAATACAATCCTAGAGGTGGTACCAACCAAGAAACAAAACCTGTTGTTCTCAGCAACATTTTCGCCTAAAGTAGAGGAGTTGAGTTGGAATTTTATGGACTTTCCCATTAAGATAGAAATTACGCCTGAGGCAACTCCTGTTGAAACAGTAGAACAGGTACGTTACGATGTGCCTAATTTTTTGACCAAGCTAAACTTGTTAACGCATCTACTAGAAGATGAAGAAGCATTTAATCGGATAATTGTTTTTGTCAAAACCAAACAATCCGCCAATCAAATCTTTAATCGTTTACAAAAATATGGCAAAGAAAATGTTAGGCTAATTCATTCGAACAAAGGTCAAAATACTAGAATTAATGCCTTTCAGGATTTTAAGGAGGGAAAGATACGTATTTTAGTGGCAACAGATGTTATGGCTAGGGGGATTGATATTAAGGATGTTAGCCATGTAATTAACTTTGATGTGCCCACGGTTTATGAGGATTATGTACATCGGATTGGTCGCACAGGGCGTGCTTTTCGCACAGGAGCTGCGATTACTTTTGTAACCAAGGCAGATGTTTATCATATTCACAAGATAGAAAAGAAAATACGCATGGCAATTCCGATGTTAAACATGCCAGCGTCTATCGAAATAACAGAAACTCCTTTCTTTGAAAATCAAGAAATGGAGCGTGCTATTGATGCACAAAAACACAAAGAAGACCCTACCTATCAGGGGGCATTCCATGAGAAAAAGAGCTATAAAGCAAAGATAAAAAATAAACAAAGTAAACGACCTAAGAAGTATACTGGAAAAACAAATTCGGGGTATATTTCAAAAGCCAATAAAGGAAAACGAACTTCTTCGAAGAAGAAACGACACAAAAAATAGATTTCTTATTTGATCGTATATTTTAGCGGCTTTATTATAAAATCAACTAAAGATGACATACAAAGATTTAATTCCTGAGCTTTGTCAAATTGCGACAGATGCAGGTTTGGCTATATTGGATATTTATAAAAATTGTGAAGGCATTGAAATTATTAAAAAGGCAGATGATTCTCCTTTAACCGCAGCAGACCAAGCTTCTAATGCCGTTATTTGTGCTGGTTTAGAACAATTGCCAATCCAATATCCTATTATATCAGAAGAAAATAAAGCCGTTCCTTTTGAGGTGCGTAAAAATTATGACTATTATTGGTTGGTGGACCCATTAGATGGAACAAAAGAATTTATTAAGCGAAATGGAGAATTTACGGTTAATATAGCGTTGGTTCATGCTGGTAAGGTCGTATTAGGAGTGGTTTACGCTCCTGTTTTAGATGAGTTGTATTGGGCTGCTGATGGCGATGGAGCTTTCCTAAAGACCAATGGGGAGACAAAAGCAATTCATGCGCCTAAATTTACCATGAAAGACAAAGGAATCAATGTTGTTTGCTCTCGCTCTCATTTAAACGAAGAAACCAAAGCGTTTATTGAACAATTGGATGCTCCCAATTTGGTTTCGAAAGGAAGCTCTTTAAAATTTTTGCAATTGGCAACAGGGCAAGCTCATTTGTATCCTAGGGTAGCTCCAACCATGGAATGGGATACTGCTGCCGCACAAATTGTTCTGGAAGAAGCAGGAGGGAAGGTCTTGCAATACAATACAACAGATGCTGTGATTTACAACAAAGAAAATATGTTGAATCCCTACTTTGTGGCCTATGCTAATTTGGTAGAGTAGTTGATAAATCAGAGAACTTGAAGATGAGGTTTGTGTCATCTTCAAGTTCCTAGATGAAAGGGAGCTTCTGCTAATAATAAACTTTGCTATCAATAATTTTTAAACGTTTATTGGCTTCCATTTCTTTTATTTTTCTAATCGTGGTTTCCGTTGTTAACCCTGTCAAACCTGCAATATTCTTTCTCGTTAAGTCAATTTTGCAAGAAAAGGGTGCTGACTTATTGTGTACATTGGTTTTGATATAATCAAATAAAGATAAAATAGCCTCTTCTGCGGAGTTGGAGGTTATCCCATTTGCCATCACAGCCTTGAAGTATAATCGTTTAGAAAGCTTTTTAGTAAGGTTGATGTGCACCTCCTGATTTTCTAAAAGCAGCCGTTCAAAATCTTCTTTTGGGATCTTAATAATAGAAGTTTTACGCAAGGTAATCGCATTGGCAGGGTAAGTCAAATTGGCTAATAGAGGCGGTTCTCCAAAGCTTTTATCTTTGCCAAAAATACCCTGTATAAATTCATTTCCTTTTTCATTATAATAACTCATCTTGATCCCGCCAGATATAATTTGGAAATAATATCTAGGCAAAGCCCCCTTTTCAAAGACATACTCCTCTTTATTATAATCAATAATCTTAAAATTATAATGTTTTAAAATCTCTTGGTTTATCATTTTTTGATATGATTTAAGTCATAAAAAAAGACTTTTTTATCCGCTATATTTGCCCCTATATTCATTGTCTTTTAAAAAAAGGGTAATGAATGGATGGATAACATGAAAAAAATAATAAAGAATCTTCTTCCTTTTATAACAACAATAAGCTGTTTTGGTTGTATTTATTGGTTTCATGCAATTTTCTTTAATACGCTGAAAGAAGAGTGCTTAATCGCTGCTTTTGGGGCATCAGCAGTTTTGGCATTTTCTAATTTTGGGGTATCCTCTCAATATGCGCCTAAAAACATGTTTTTAGGCGCTATGCTGGGGGCTAGTATAGGGGTATATATGAATACAGTCCATTTAGATAGAACAGTTGCCATTTTATTTGCTATTAGTTCGTGTGTTCTTTTAATGGATCTGACAAAGTTAAAATATCCCCCTGGAGGAGCGATGGCACTGATTCCAATTGTATCCAACAACAAAGAAATCCAAGACTTAGGATATTTCTTTATTTTATGTCCAGTTTTAACGGGAATAGGTATTATTTTTTTCTTTTCAAAACTACAAAAAACTATAAATAATAGATTATGATTACTGCAAAAACGATAGAAATTGTAAAATCAACGGCTCCAGTTTTGGCGGCGCATGGGGAGCAAATTACCACTGTATTTTATAAGCGTATGTTTAAAAATCATCCTGAACTAAAGGATATTTTTAATATGACTCACCAAAAGCAAGGGACACAACCTAAAGTATTGGCTAATGCAGTCTATCAATATGCTCAACACATTGACCGACTAGAAGTATTGGGCGCAGCAGTAGAGTCTATTGCCCAAAAGCACGTAAGTTTAGCAATTACCCCCGAAATGTACCCTATTGTTGGAGAGAATTTACTGGCTGCAATTGGAGAAGTGTTAGGAGAAGCTGCTACGCCAGAAATTGTAGAAGCATGGACAGAGGCCTATCAGGCATTGGCCGATATCCTAATCAATAGAGAAGAAGAATTGTATGTGGATGGAGAAGAAAGCACGGGAGGTTTCCGTGGTAAGAAGGAGTTTGAGGTGATCAAAAAAGTTCAAGAAAGCTCGGTTATTACATCGTTTTATTTAAAACGCAAAGATGGGACAGCCATTCCTGAATTTAAATCAGGACAATATGTTTCTATTATGCTTGATATTCCCAATACCGATCATAAACATTCTCGAAATTATAGTTTGTCCGATTGTAACTGCAAAGATTATCTAAGAATTAGTGTTAAGCGAGAAGCAGCAACACCAGAAGGCATTGTTTCTAACTATTTGCATAAAAATATAGGAGAAGGGGATAGTTTGTGGATTGGAATGCCCGCAGGAGAGTTTATTTTAGAAGAAGGAGAACAGCCTGTTGTATTATTGGCAGGTGGTGTTGGCATTACTCCTTTGATGAGCATGTACAAGCATCTTGTTAATAAAACGGACCGAACTGTTAGTTTTGTTCAATGTGCTTTGAATAGCGAAATGCATGCTTTTAAAAATGAAATTAAGGAACATAGCAACAATAATGTTACTGCAATTACAGTTTATGACCAACCTTTGGAAGCTGATGCATTAGGAGAAAGCCATGATTTTGAAGGCTATTTGACGCTTGATATTTTAAAAACAATCCCAAATTTAAAAGATAGTGCTTTTTATTTCTGTGGCCCTAAACCATTTATGGCTGCTACGCTCAACCTTTTGAAACAATTGGAGATTGAAGATGACAATATTCATTATGAATTCTTTGGACCAGCAGAAGAATTGATGCTAATGGAAGAAGCAGCAGTTTAAGAACATATAACTCTGGCAACTATTTCAATAGTTGCCAGAGAATCTTATCTTTTTAATACGCTAATATTTTGGCTAAGACCTCTAGTTCAGCACTCATTTTTTGATTGTGCTTAATGGCCTTTTCAAAGGGCGTTTCACTAATGGATCGGTGGGTTTGTCCTAACATAATCCCTTTTTTTCCTTCTTTTAAGGCCGTTACAGCTGCAACGCCAACTCGGCTAGCCAAAACTCTATCCATGCAACTAGGAGAACCGCCTCGCTGCATATGCCCCAAAATGGTCACTCGAATATCAAAAATATTGGTTTTTGCTTTTACTTTTTTTGCAATATCCATCGCACCACCTTCATCATCTCCTTCTGCCACAACGACAATATTAGACATTTTTTTCTTAGCGGCATTGTCCAACAATAGATTCACTAACTCATCAATATTAGTTTTACTTTCTGGAATAAGAATTGCCTTTGCTCCAGCAGCGATCCCTGCCCTAGTAGCAATAAAGCCAACATCTCGTCCCATTACTTCTACAAAAAATAATCGATCGTGCG
The DNA here is from genome assembly GCF_026000115.1 of Aureispira anguillae. Lineage (GTDB taxonomy): Bacteria > Bacteroidota > Bacteroidia > Chitinophagales > Saprospiraceae > Aureispira > Aureispira anguillae. The sequence goes on along the minus strand of NZ_AP026867.1, from coordinate 5,059,098 downwards.
AATCAGCAGTATCTTTTATTTTATCAATAGCTTCCATGGCTGTATTGATCGCAGTGTCATAGCCAATCGTAAAATCTGTACCAAATAAATCGTTGTCAATTGTCCCTGGGGTACCGACGATAGCAATGTCTGGATATTCCTGCATAAAAACATGGGCTCCTGTAAATGTCCCATCGCCACCAATGGCTACAATTCCTTCAATTCCATGCTTTTTGAGGTTGGTATAAGCTTTTTTGCGTCCTGCTGCTGTTCTAAATTCATCACTGCGAGCAGAACCTAAAATTGTTCCCCCTTTGTGCAGTATATAGCTGACCGATTTAGCATTCATAGGAACAAAATCATCATTGATCATGCCTTTGTAGCCTCGACGAATGCCTACTACTTCTATGTTATAATGACAGGCAGCTCGAACAACCGCTCGGATGCAGGCATTCATGCCTGGAGAATCGCCACCAGAAGTGAATACGGCTATTTTTTTCATTTTGATTTAGGTTAAATGTAGATGTATATAAATGTTATGTTACTAGGTACTCTACCCGACGGTTTTTAACATTTAACAGAATGGGCTTTTTCTAGCCCTATTTTAGATATTAGATTCCAATTACAACTTAATTGGGATCTAAGAGCAAAGCGATCTAAAAATAGATAAAAGCTGCCCCAATTTTAATTTTTACAAAAATCATCGGATAGAGAAGTCACTAGGACAACTAATATACCCAATTTGTTGAAGGGATCGTATTATAACTTCAAAAAGATCCTCATAAATACTTGTTATATGCTATTGTCTATTGCTTTGTTTAAAGGGGTTTTAGTTGTATTAGTTTGTTTGTTAGGTTTTTATATGTTTTAAAAAATGAGTATAATTAATAAATGTAAATTATAAATTGCTATATTGTAGGTGATAAGGTTATTTTTTTGAATTTTTAAAATAAAAAAATCATGGATTCGAAGCTATTAACAGCAGTAAAGAAAATTTACGGTGATCGAGAATTAACGAAAGAGTTTTTGGCCAACCCTTCACAAACAATCAAAGATTTAGGACTAGACCCAGATCACTACCATTACAAAGCATTAGAAGGTAGGGGTGTTGGAGCTGATGTAAGCGGATGTGTAAGTATTGGATGCGTTGTATGTGGAAGTGTTGGGAGCTAGATTTCCCGACAGACCCTAAATTAAGGGGTGTTCTTTTTCTAAAAAAATACCTAAAGAGAACGCCCCTTAATTATAGCATTACAACTAGTGTTGTATACTCTTTGATGAATTTGTATAGAAAATAAAAAAAACATTACTCCGTGAGAACCCACACCAATCTAGCTTGCTAACTCAGGAATATCAAATAATAACGAGCAGTTGACATTATTCTAAGCAAAGTATTTTACTAGTCTTCGGAGTATAAAAAATAGAAACGTATGGATAATATTCAAATAGAAGAACATGATGGATTATTTCTAGCTTATAAGCCCTCTATAGGTGCTTTAAGTGTTCTTAATTCTCTTGAATTGATGGGGTTTAAGTTATTTACAGAAACCGAAAATTCCAAAGAAAAAATGATTGATTTGCTTTGCCAACTTGGGGCAACGCCTAATTATGCAGAGGAAAGAACCAATGAATTATATAAGCGACTTGTGGTAGAAGGTTGGATGCGAAAATCGATTCCCAAGCGAGCGCCAGAAGTTATCCAATCGGTTTACTTCACCTTAACTCGAGAATGTGATTTAGCCTGCCAGTATTGTTACCAAGGTCTTAGAAATCGAAAGAAAAAAGAGATGCCCTTGGAGGATGCCAAGGCTACTTTGGATAAAATAAAAAAATTAAATCCAAACTGTCATATTATTATCACAGGAGGAGAACCCTTTATGCATCCAAATGCTTTTGAAATCTTAGATTATTGCGAAAGCTTAGGATTGAGTTTTGGAATTTTATGCAATGGAACCTATCTAGATGAGCCAACCGTTGATAAACTTTGTACTTATAAATATTTAAAAAGAACCCAAATTAGTATTGATGGTTTTACAGAAGCAGTACATTCTATAACAAGAAGTAAACGGAATTATGATTTGGTAATGAAAGCAATAGACCTTGTTTCAGAAAAAGGTTTGCCTTTCTTGTTAGCTCCAACTATTCATGAAATGAATAAGGATGAAATCTATGACATTGCGGCATTAGCGGTCAGCAAGGGAGGTTGGTATTCGCCCAATAATTTGAGAACATTCCCACATGATGAAAACACCTTTTTGAGTCTGTCCAATGATTCTTTGTTGGCGGTAACGAAGGAGGTTGGGCAAAAAATGCAAGCAAATTTCTCAAGAGAAGTTTTGTTAAAAGCTAAGATGAGTGTCGAAACGCCCAATGTTTGCAGTGTAGACAGTCCAAATTCAACCTATATTTGTGGGACAGGTTCTACACTATTGGATATAGATTGGAATGGAGAAGTGTACCCTTGTCATTTACTCAAAGATAGAAACTTGATCCTTGGTAATATCTTTACGCAGGAGTTTAGTGATATTTATAGAACGGTTGAAGAAAAGAAGATTAGGGTTACTTCTAATGACATTGAAAAATGCTCAGGCTGCAAATTTACTTCTACTTGTGGTGGTGGCTGTAGAGCAGGGGCTTTCTATGCCTATGATTCCTTGGCAAGAGAAGATGATTTATGTGATGTAAATTATGTTTCTAACTTGTCTAGTACATTGAGATCGCATCCAAATTTTGAAAAACTTAATATTACAGCACTTGACGTATAATTACTTCTATTCAAAATGGATCGAGCCAACACTAAATAATTTTTCGAGTTTGTCCTTGAAAGAGATAAGGTTGGTCTTAAATAAATTGAGAGGAGAGGGAAGAAAAGAACTGTTTTCTATCTTAAAAAACAATCTTAAAACAATTGAATCCAAAGATATTAATAAGGAAGAAATGAGGTTTGGTTTCTTTCTTCAAATATTAGATGATTTAGAACGAAATTTGGAGAAACCTTTTGATTTAGAACGCATTCGACCAGAAGAACTGAGTTTTCCGCTTCTTAATTTACAAATTGAGAAAAACAAAAAAGCCAGTTGTACTACCCAATTGTTTTTTTCTCCATCTGCTCGATACTTTACTCATGGACCAGATATTGTTGCTTATGCGGCATTATTGGCAGAACAAATTCTAGAGCCGAACGAAACGATTGTGGAGTTGGGCAAGGTCAGTTGGTCTCGGTTGACAATTAATAATTTGTCTTTAAACGTTTGGGAATTAGCACTTAAGGATTCACTCAAAACAAATAAAGGAGTTTATGCTTCTTCTGGCTTTTTTAGAACATCAAAGGGGAGAACGCTTTGTTTTACAGGAGAAGAAATAGATGGAAATCCAATTGTATTGAGTGCAAAATTAAATAAAATAGCCTATGATCTATTGGTGCCCATTCAAAGAACGCAGGACGAAGAAACGGTTTGTTATAAACTGAATAGCTTAACCTTAGCTACAAAAGCTAAGCATGAATCTTTGCAAACAATGTTGGTAACCTTAGATCTTATAGGGACACTTGTAGGCTGGGTTGAGTCTCCATTGGCAAAGCGGTTTTTGTGTACCCAAATGAAAAATGTTGTCTTTCCTAGGAGGATTGCTGATTTGAACGGAGCTTCAATATATTTTACTTCTAAGTTTACACAAAAGCGAAAATCTAAGAAAGCAAATCTATTCACAGTGCCTTTTGAAGTTAGGATAGATGGACAAGAGCAGTTTAGTTGTCAAGGAATTTATGCTTGTTCTAATGAGTCCGTGCCTGAAATTCTTGCTTCCTTAATTTAATCCTATTATGCAAAATTTCATTACAAAATTAGTCCAGTTTTTTATCAACTTTTTTAGTTCTCATTATGAATTTCAGTTAGGCGAAAGCCATCATCATGAATTATTTAAAAAGGGGGAACCTTTGGCTTCTCATACAAAAATAGAGGTGCTAATAGTACTAACAAAAGCTGCTTCAAATGTTGAGACGATTGTGCTAGTAGAGGAGTTTTCTAAAAAATACCAACTAAAAGTAACCGAAAAAGCATTGGGCAAAAAACTAGTACGATTAACAGGGACTACTGAAAATATCGAAAAAGCTTTTCGGATAAAACTTCATAATTATCATGGAGAAGGACAACAGTTCTATTCTCATGGTGCTGCTTATTGTCTGCCCAAAACGTTAAAGGGCAAAGTAATGGCTGTATTAGGCTTAGATAATTTACCAATTCATTTAAAAACAACAGGGGTGTTGCCCGATATTACAGAAGAGAAAGCAGCCAATAACTTTACAGCAACGGAATTAACCCAATTATACAAATTTCCAGAAAAATTAGATGGAAAAGGAAATACGATTGCGGTTATAGAACTGGGAGGCGGTTTTGCTCAAAGCGATATCGATGCTTATTTTAAGGCCGTCAATATACCTACTCCTGAAATAAAAACAGTATTGGTTGGCGCTGCTAAAAATGATCCTTCAGATGAGCAATTTTCTCAAGAAGTATTGCTGGATATTCAGGTTGTTGGGTCGGCAGCACCAGGCGCTCAATTAGTGGTTTATTTTGCCGAAAATTCTAAGAAGGGATATGTTGATGCAGTCCTTGCTGCCGTTAATGACGATAGCAACCTTCCAACTATTTTATCCATGAGTTGGGGATCTCCTGAAAGTCAATGGCCGCAAGCTATTGTAATAGCAATGGAAGATGCTTTAACGAATGCAAAAGGTAAAGCTATTACGGTCATAGCTTCTTCTGGGGATAAAGGTTCTACGGATGGATTGATGGGGAGTTTGAGTGTAAATTATCCTGCCTCCAGTCCTTTTGTATTAGGATGTGGGGGAACAACAATAACAACAAAAGGCAGTGCAATTATCGAAGAAGTGGTCTGGAATACTTTTGAAGATATGTACTTTATTGATACAACGGGAGGGGGAATTAGCACGCTATTCCCTGTACCAGCTTGGCAAAAAAAGGCAAATGCAATAACCTTGGGCAACTTCTCCCCAGCTAAAACAGGAAGAGGAGTGCCTGATGTTAGTTTGCATGCTCAAAATTATATGTTCTATCAAGATGGCGAAAAGAAATTTCAATCAGGGACTAGCGCTGTTGTGCCAATGTGGGCAGGATTGATTGCTCGTTTTAATCAGGGAACAAATAGTAAATTAGGCTTTGTTAATGAACAACTATATGGAATATGGTTGAATAAAGAAACAAGCAAAGGGTTTAATGATGTGCTTAGTGGGCAAAATGGAGATAACTTTTATAAAGCAGCTAAAGGTTGGGACCCTTGTACAGGTTTGGGAAGTCCTATTTCGGAGCTGTTGTTATCTGAATTAAAGAAAAATAACGAAGTATAAAATGTATGCAATAGTTGATCGATCTCAAATTTTTAGCATAAAAAACCAACATCAAAGCAATTTGATGCCGATTTTTTATGCTAGGAAATCATTCGTTTTGTTCTCTTAATCAACTAATTTTAATGTCGAACAATCTTATGTGTGACGGTTTTGCCATTGATATGAAGTTGACTGATGTATATGCCAGCAGGAACCTTAGTACCTGTATCATTGCGCCCGTCCCATGCTGTAAAATATTCTCCTTTGGTGCGATCAGCATTTAGTAATTGTTTGACCAGTTTTCCCTGTAGATTATAAATGCCCAATTCGACCTTGGCATCGTATTGAGTATAATACTGAATGGTTGTGAGATCATTGGAAGGATTGGGGTAAGAAGTTAAGAATACTCCTTGCTGATTGGTCGCAATGGGGGCTGTGCTAGTGTAATTTTGGAGCTGCAAAAGGCTATCAATATTGATGAGTTCATCACCAGTCTGATAGGGCATGTATTGGAAATAAACCAAAAACATTTCGTCTGTGGTGTTGAGTCCAAAACTGATGTTTTGGGGAGGATTGTTAGGGTTATAAGGGTTGTTGGTGGTGTTATCATAAACGGCTTTACCATATAATTTATAACCAGCAGGCATTTTTTGTAAATACTTGAAGACATAAAAACCTTGCCAATCAAAATCCCATTTTGGAATATGAATTAAGGGAATTTTGTCATAAGGAGGAAAGTGATTAACAGCATAAACAATAAAGTTTTTGCCTAGTAAATGAGCATGAGGAAAGATGCTAAAAAAAGAATAATTGGTAGACACTGGGAGGGTAGCACTCGGAAACCAAGCGTCTACGCTATCAATAGTATTAGAATTGATGGTAAATGAATAATCTGAAAGTACGGGATTGGCAGAAACTTGGCGTACTCCACTGGTTCCTTGAGGATAGAAGTGAAAATTAATTCGAGTGCTATCCATTTTTCCTTGGCTTCCTTCAGGGTAATGCATGGCAAAAATAATTCTGGAATTGGCGGGTAAATTAATTCCCATTTTTAGTCCTGTAGAATTTGGAAACTGTGAAGGAGAACTGCCAGGCGTGTAACCCGCTATTAGCGGCAGGTTGGTTGGTCCTCCACAACTATGGCTTAAGGTATCCGTTCCATAGGTATTATTGGCATCAATATAAGCGAGAAGGTGATGAACAATAGATGGATCTCCAGGAATAACTTCAATTGCTTGAATGGTTTCTGCCGTTACCAAATTTGTTGGGACAGAGAAACAAACATAGTCATCATTGCCAAAAGTTGCTTTGCTAATGTAGTCAGGAATTCTAATGCTCAAATCAGGAGTGCCCAATTGCCAGTTGTTAGGATTGTATACTGGTGGGGGAGGGGTATTAGCTGGGTTGCCTTGCGGAGCACCTGCATTTACCCAATTATTGATGGTGGTAATTTCAGCCGTTGTTAAACTTCTAGCATGTGCAAATTGTGAATAGGTATCATCGGGAGACCAAGGAGGCATATTACCACTATTGACCTCTGTTTGTATCCAAGAAGCTTTACTAGAAACATCGGTGTAATTCATTAATGAGAAGGGAGCAATTCCTCCGTTGTGATGACAAGAAGTGCAGTTATCAAATATAATTTGTGCAACATCATCAGCATAGGTTTGCGTCTGTGCTTGCCCTATAAATAAGCAAAGAAGACTTAGGGAGAGGTAAATTTTTTTCATAAGAAACGATTTTCTAGTGTGAGGATAAATTCTTTCAAACCTTCAATTTACAATATATTCTATGGAATATCAAGGATGAAAAGTAAAAAAGGCTAAATATTTGACGACTTAGCAGTATTATTGTATAATGTAAGCGATAGATGTTAAGAACACGTTATTGGGGATAGAAATGACAACTCTAACCAATAATGAACGTAGTATAATTACGCTTTTTTTTCTTTTTTTATTATCTTAGTATAGTAGTGTGCTTCTCTACTCAATGATTTTTGTAAAAATTAAAATTGGGGCAGCTTTTATCTATTTTTAGATCGTTTTGCTCTTAGAAATTAGATATTAGATCCCAATTACAACTTAATTGGGATCTAATATCTAAGCGTGAAACGATCTAACGTCTAAAATAGGGCTAGAAAAAGCCCATTCTGTTAAATGTTAGAAACCGTCGGGTAGAGGGGAAGTGTGCAAAAATCAACCAACTATTAAGTTTGACTACTAGAATATTAATTCGTTTAATCTATCCATTATGAAATTTTTTAGCCTTTGTTTGTTGCTCGTAGCTCTGTTTTCTTTTGCATCGTGCAATCAAGGACCCTCTTGTCCTGCTTATAATAGTGTACATAACAGCAAAGATTATGGCTATAATCCTAACAATGCTGCACGTGCTAAAAACAATAATAAAGCGGATATAGAGGCGAAAAAGAAGGCTGCTTTAAGCCCTAAAGCTGCTAAAAGAGGGAAAACATCTTTATTCCCCAAGGGAATGGTAAAATAGGAGTTGTTTTTATATAGAGATGGAGTCCTGCCTTGTGTTTTAATAATAAACCTTTCCTTATCAAGCCTTTGTTGGGCTTTGCTCGATGAGTAATAAACGTAGCAAAGGGATTCTTTATACCCATACAAGATTATTCATAAGTGTTTCCCTCCTTTAAGGAAAAGGAGGGGCGAGATCTTTTTCTGGCACAGAAAAATAAGAGCGCAATTCGCTCAGGGGGAAATCTTTGTTTAAAATTTGCCCTGCACTCAGAAAACTAGGTTATTGCAAATCTGTTTTCTCTTGTTGAAGTGCTGCTTCGTGTCGTCGTTTATCTTCTTGTTCAGCATGGCGCAACTCCATTAATTCACGCCCCAAGAAATAACCAATAGAAGTACGAAGTACAACAATAATTCCTAGATTAATCAAATCATTAAACTCAGGTTTTATCACCGAATGAAGGATGTCGGAAATAATTAAAAAATCCAAGGAAAGAATGATATACCAACCTAAGGTACTCCGTAGTGCTAAAATATCGTCGTAAATATCACCTCCTCGAAGATTATCTAATTCCCATTTGAGAAAGACAAGAATTCCTTTGACAAAACCTACAATCAAAATGGCAATTCCAACCAAGTCAACAATGAATTCTACCCATTCTAACAATTCAAAAATTAAACTATCGTGATGCCCTTCAACTTGATGTACCGCAGGGTCAACATGTTGACCTACTAAAAGGAGAGGGAAGAAACAGATTAAAAAAAGAAGAACTAAAAAGATTGGATGAGAACGTCTCATGGTGATGCTGATACTGGTGGTTATAAAAATTAATAATAAGTAACTAAGTAGAATTGATTATGCGTTAAATTTACAATCATTAATTCTGCTTAGTTACTTAGGTTCGCAAAGTTATAAAAAAAACGAAGTAGACCTATAAAAATATCAGGTTTAATCAATATGTTCCATTTGAAGAAAAAGCACAGCAATAGATTTTCCCTTAGCTTCAGCAGTGAAGCTCATTTTCCCATCTTTTATACCATAATTAATGTTATCGTTAGACATGAGTTGGCTGCCCAATGCTCTTTGCACTTTTTCTTGAAAACTATATCGGCTACTTTCTTGACTGACCGTGCGTTTGATCTCCTCTAAATTCAGTGGGTTTTTAGAATAGATGACGCAAAGATAATCTGTTCCAATATTGCCATCCATCCGTACATGATGATCTTGGCTAGGGATAGGAACGCTATTTTCGCTATAATTTAATACTGGGCTAACTCCCTTTTTATGTGGAAATACTTGATAAATTTTATTGCTATTATCAGAACCAATGGCATAAACATAAGCTGGTTGGTAGGTGTTGAGATAAATTCTAAAACGAGTACCAGAACGATAAGCTTTGTTCATTTGGTAAGCCTTAGACGAATTTAAACTGGCGGTCATTTCTTGTCCTGTATCTTCTACTAGTTTTAGAGCGCCCGCCAATTTAGTCGTTTCATTTTTTGAAGCAATAGCAGGCATTTTAAATAACTCAATTGCTTGGTAAATAAACTCTGCTGCATCTTCATACCTTACCCAAATATAACCTTTGTCGGCCCAAGCATTTCCCCAGCTATTTTGAATGCGAAACGCTCCGCCATCCTGTTCGTCATCATACCCTACAATGCACATGGCATGCCGACCGTGTTGATGCCCTTGATCGCCAACGGCAAGGTCGGTACTTTTGGGAAACCATGTAGGACCTTTGCTATAGCAAAATGAATTAGGGACATACATAGCAATGATAACGGGATTGCCTTCATCAATGCTTTTTTTTACCAATTGAACCCTCTGTTTTTCTGTGGAGGGATTGTTGGTGTTCCATAGTGTTGCATAACCTTTGATTTTATAGGCTTCTGCTTTTTTATAAATCTGTTTAGGAATAGCTGTTTGTGGACAATCTTCATTGTAATCTTTTAATTGTGCGATACCAAACTCCTGTAGGCTTTTTAAACAATCAGAAACATAAGCACCATTACAGTTGGTTTTGGGAGAAGTCACCCGATAAATGAAACCTGGCGAAAAAGCATTGTCATTAATCGTAGATTGTTTCGTCCATCCTTGACGTTGAGCTTCTACAATCGTTCGAGCACAAAATCCAGCAGCCCAAGCTGTACAGGTGCCATATTGCCCTTGACTTTTAGGGCTAGGAGCGTACTTAACCAAAGATGCCCGTGTGTCCACCGCCCTGTAATTGGCTGTAGTAAGGCGAGCTTTGACAGGTAAGTTGTCGTATTCCAAATCGGGTTCACTGGGAATCCCCATACCAAATTTAAAATGATCAGGTTGTGCCCACGTAGTGGTGCTAATTAAGCAAGTTATTGCCACTAAAACAATGAGAGACAAGCTATTTTTATATTGATCCATGTGCTGAGGATTTATCGTTTTCTAAAAATAAAATTCCCCCCTTCATCACCCGTTTGAGGCATCACCCCAAATTGAGGAATGTGGTTATTGGGGCTATTATAAATAACAGCAGGTTTTACCTTGGAATAAAGTGTTTCTGCCGAAAGACAACTCGTATTGTTTTCATTTAATTTCTTAATTAGATATTTAAAGAATACACTATTGTCAGGAACGACTGTATTGGCTCCGCTTGTCATGGCTCGGCGACTAGGAATTTTTTCCATTTCGGCACAGGCAAATTCTGTAACATCTCGATAGCCTCCCGTAAAAATAGAACCACTAAAACAAGCATCTGCAATCACTAGGGTGTGTTGTGTCTGAATACTATTGACATAGTCTCTTAATTCAGAATTAGAAAACCATTTGAGGCGGTTGTCTTTTTTGGCATCCGAAGGCAACCAATATCCAATTTCATTTTTGACCATACCATGTCCAGAGTAAAAAATTAATAATTGATCCTGTTGGGTTAGGCGTTCTTGTAGGTAGATGAGTTTTTCTAAGATTTGTTCCTTGGTTGGGTTTTTAAGCAAATGAATGTCTGATTGTTCAAAGGTGTAATTATTCACCAAAGTTGTTTTTAGCAATTCACAATCGTCAATTGGCTTTTCTAAATCATTGATAGAAAAATCGTCATAATTTTCTACTCCTATTAAGAGGGCATGATAATGCCCACTACCACTTGATTTGTATTCTATGACTCGTTTTTCAGAACGAACAGTTGCATAAGCAGTTTCGACAACAATTTCGAGTTCATTTTTGCCATTTTTGAGTTGTATTGACTCATTGATGCTTTCGGTACAATCACTATCTACCCCAAAACCTCTAGAAGAAAAAGTCTGTCCATTTACATAGAGCTTGAGACTTTTTATAGTGGCAGAAGAATGAATGCAAGCCTTTATTTTATAAGCAGCACTAGTGCTAGAAACAAAACTATTGTAAGGATAATCCCAAGTAATCGTTGGTTTCTCTTTCTCATTTTGTTTCTTTTTGAGGCTTTCCTTTTCGGAACGATATTTAGCAGCATTGCTAGGATCTAAATCAATAGCCTTGTCATAATCGGCAATAGCATCGGATAGATTACCTAGGCAAATTCTAGCTTTAGCACGATCCGCATATTGATAGCCCTCTTTCTTAGAAGCCGTGTTAATTGTTGTATTAAAATCACTAATTGCCTCTCTACAACGCCCCAAGCAAGTGTAAATAGCGCCACGAGTATGATAGTTATATTCAGAAGCAGCTAACTGTATCGATTTATCAGCATCCGCTAACGCTCCGTGGCACTGACCACTAAGGTATTTGGCCCAAGCCCGATTATTGTAAGCAATAGAATGGGAGGGATCTATTTTTAGTGCCTCAGTATAATAATAAATGGCTAGATCTTGTGAGCCTTTGTTTGCTGCTGCAATCCCTGCATCAAAATACTCATCAAAGGATTTTTTTAAATCTCGTTCATAATTGTACAAGATAGCTCTGATCCTTTTGTTGTTGTCCCATTGATACTGTATGAAATCGGTGGGAAATTCAGAAGAGACAATGTATCGCTCGCCCTTGGTTTTAGTATATTGAGACATCACGACAACCCAAAGCCCTTCTCCATAAGCTAAAGAAGTAATATGTTTGCCTTCTTTGTATTTCTCGTTGACCCAATCGGTTGGGAATTCACTGCCCCAATTGTAAACTTGATAATGATAATCTGCACCTTTTGCTAGGATCGCAACCCACTCGCCATTGCCAAATGAAATATCAATAATATCTTTTCCATCATTCCATTTTCCAAGAATATAGGCCTTAATCTCTTTAAAACTACCTCTTTTTCCCCAACTTTCACTGGTTAACCCCGCTCCTTTGGACATGACGACCACCCATACGTCTGCACCATAGGTTACTTTGGTTATATCAAAACCCTCTTTCCATTTTTTTTCAACCCATTCGCCAGGAAACTTTTTATCTTTAAAATAAGCTTGCTGACTATAACTAGTACTCCCTGTTACGATATACCACTCCCCATTACCATAAGTAAGGTCTGTAATGAATTGCCCTTTGTCCCATTGAGATTTTATAAAATCACTTGGAAAGTTAGTACTGTTGTCATACGTTTGACTATGTGAGCCTTCCATCATTACAGCACACCAGGTATTATTTTGAGCAGATAAAGCCGTCAACCCCCAAAGGGAAAGGAATTGAAGCATCAAAAAAAAGTTCATTTTCATAATGGAGAGAAGTTTTGGAGGTTTTTATAAAAAAATACAAGCGGGGTTTGGAGGTGAACTTGCTTTTTTGAATTGATGTAATAATTGTTAACAATGTATTAAATAAAACTAGAATTATGCCAAGCCTAATGATAAAGCGCAAAAAAAGTTTGGGGTAATTTCTGTGGGAATGGCAAAAAGGTCTGCTGGGATCATTTTCTAGGGCAATTGTATTGTAAATAACCAAAAACTTAGAGCAAAAATAATATAGCTTAGGTTTTTTATTAAGCATTTACAGGATTACTTCATGCCATTGGCTCCTTTTCTTTTGTTAAAGAATAAGAAATTGCACAACAATGTTTTTAATAAACTTTTATTAAGGAAGATTTATTGTAATTTTGTGCCTTAAAAAAAAGCAATTAACTAAACTACTATCTCTATTTAACCTAAGAGATAAACCAAAAAAAATATTGTTTTTTGACAGTTCAAAGAATTTCCATAGGACAATTGTGTGTTATATTTTATATAATGACTTTTGTTAAACTATATAAGTTTTTAGTCTTATTCTTTGTTGTTGATAACAAGTAATATACGATTTTAAGCTTGCATCCAATGACTAAATGATAACAATAGTTCCTGTGTGGAGATTTTATGCAGCTTCCTTTGTGAACCTGTGGATTGTAAAAGAACCAAAAATAATCAACGAACGACATCAATGAAACTTACACCAAATAAAATAGAGGAATATGCCAAACAGCACACTAAAGTGTATGATTCAAGCGTATTAGATAGATTAGAAAGAAAAACGCATCTAGAGGTTATGCGGCCACAGATGTTGTCGGGATATTTGCAAGGGCAGTTTTTGGCTTTTTTTAGCAAAATGAAACAACCTAAAGCTATTTTAGAAATAGGAACCTATACTGGGTATTCGGCTATTTGTTTAGCGCAAGGTTTGCAACAAAATGGTGTCTTACATACCATTGACATTAATAAAGAATTAGAAGCGATTGCAACGGAATATATTCATCAAGCAGGGGTAGATGACCGTATTATACAGCATCAAGGCAATGCATTAGAAATAATTCCTACAATAGATAAACAGTGGGATTTAATATTTTTGGATGCAGACAAAATAAACTATTCCCAATATTATGATATGGTTTTGCCAAAACTTAAGATAGGGGGAGTTATTATTGCCGATAATGTTTTGTGGCATGGAAAAGTGGTAGAAGGTAGTCGTGAAAAGCGTGCAAGTGCTTTAGCCGTTTTTAACAAAAAGGTAACAGAAGATGATCGAGTAGACAATGTTTTACTTCCGCTTCGAGATGGTCTCATGTTAATTGAGAAAAAATCAGATTAATAGAGTACTATTTTTTGTGCTCTTAAAATAAGGAGTAATCATAGGTATAGCTCTTTTAGAGAAATGAAGATTAACTTTTTGTATACGTGTAAAAAAAATATTTTTTGTTTTTTTCATAAAAAAAATTATCTTTATGGTTTAAATCTATGATTTAAAAATATTTTGTGTTTTAGAAAAAGAAATAAGCATGAAATTTACTCATTTGGTTGATTGTATTGTGTTTACCTACTTCTTCCAATTATTTTAATTAAAACTTGTATAATATCAATATTCTATTCTGAATAGTTTTATCTCCATTTTTAGTGTCATTTTTTCTTTAAAGGGATAGTTTGGTATTATTTTGCCTACCTCAATAGGTAAAGGAGTTAAAGTAATTGAGAAAGGATCTGATGATATAGATATTATAATAGAAGAAAATATAATTACCTTTCTTAAGAGTGTTTGCGCTCTATTCCTATAAAAATTGCCTTTTTGCATGGAGATTAGAGACAATACAAAACTTAACACTTTTTAGACTTATTTATGATCATTATTGAGGAATTATTGTTCAATTTAAAATTTGCCTATAGGCTTTTATACACTGGTATCCGATGACAAAAAGTAACCCTAAAATAAAGACTTTAATTTTTTAGTTATATTCCCTAAAAAAGAAAGTTTCCTTTTTTGGGAAATTTCCTTTTTTGCTAATAAATTGTTTTTTAGTTATTTATGTTATTGGTATGTGTTTGGCTTTTTATGAATTTAATAAAATGAAATTTGTAAAAGAGGAATTATGGCAGATGAAAAAGTTATTAGATTGATAGAAAAATATAAGGGTGTATTTTTCTCAGTTACAGAAAACTTCCTTAGTTTTGTAAGCGAACTTAGCAAAATATTATTCAGAATGAAATTAAGACCACTTTTTTTATTAGCAATACCTATATTGCTATCTAACAGTGTTGTTGCAGGTCCCCCTACCCCAACAACAAAGCTGTTAGACATGGATTACGCCCCCCTCGCAGAAAAATATATAAAGGATTATCACGACTTGGCTGTTTCAGAAATGGAACGTACTGCTATTCCCGCCAGTATCACTTTAGCGCAAGGTATGTTGGAGTCTGGTTATGGGACTAGTGAACTAGCCCAGAACGCAAACAACCATTTTGGCATAAAATGCCATAAAGGCTGGACTGGAGAGACATATACTCATAGAAGTAAAGAAAATACAAATGGCTCTGTTATCGCTCGAAAATCTTGTTTCCGTTCTTATGCCACCGTTGAAGAATCTTATGCTGATCATTCAGACTTTTTAGCATCACGTTCTAATTACTCCGATTTATTTTTGGCCAACACTACCAATTATGAAATTTGGGCAAAGGGCTTGGTGAAAGGTGGCTATGCTACCGATCCTGCTTATGCTAGAAAACTAGTAGCAACAATCGAAACTTATGATCTTAATAAGTACGATAAGTATACCAATACTATTTTAGCATTTAATAATTCTACTGAAGAACTGGAGTATAAAGAAGATTTAGAATCGTTAAAAAGTAGAATTAAAACTTTGGAGTCTATTTTGACTCAAACTGAGTTATACAAACAAGAATTAAAAGACTGCCTAGCAGCTAAACAGCAAGAAGTTACAACACTAAAATCTGAACAAGATAAACTAAAGGAGCAATTGAATGAAAAGATTTCAATCCTAGATAATAACTTAGCTGTACAATACGATATGATTGCTAATTTGCAAAGTAGATTAGAACGTGTTGAAAATATACAGCAGGATATGATCAAGTCAGATCCGTTAAGCAGTTACTTTAATCCTGATGGAACTCCTAAAGATCAAGTTGATATCTTCCCTGTACGTCAAATGGATAATGAAGGTGTTTTTTATCAAAGCGGTCGAAAAGCAACTGTTGCAACAAAAGATAGAAACCTATTTGAAATTGCAACAGAGTACAATCTTTCTTTTAAGGATTTATTGAGATACAATGATTTGGAAGATGATTCGAATTTGCCAGAAGGCTATTATGTTTTTATAGAGCCTAAAGCAAATTATGTAAAAGGACAAACAGAGCCGCATCAAGTAGCTATTGGAGAAACGATTCATACTATTTCTCAGCGTTATGGCATCAAAGCTTCTAAGCTTTATCAACGAAATCACCTAAAGAAAGGAGAGGAACCAAAATCTGGTGAATTTATTTTCTTGAACAAGAATAATGATAAACAACCTGAGCTAAAAACCACAGTTTCTAAGTCTAACTTTGGTGCTAAGTTTGGCGGAGGTGGTACGGGAGGAAAGTAACACAAAAATCATTAGCCTATATACGAAGGAATAAGAAAAAGATGCAAAACTATGCTTTTGCATCTTTTTTTTATATTTTTATCTGAATTAGGGTATTGGCATTAGGCGAGGTATTGGTATTTTAAATAACTCACTTTGGCAATTTTTTATCCACAAAATATATTGGGTTGATTGTTAGATCTATATTGTTTTGTATCTATCATTTGTGAATATTTTCTTTTTATAATAAATAAAAAAGCCTCCTAAAAGGAACCAGTTCTACAGAGGAAGATGAAAGGGCATACATATTGTATCCATTAATTTATTTATTCTTTTGATAGAAAAACAAATTACAAGAGTAAAATACATTGTATTACAATTTTCAATTTATTTTAAACGTTAGTTATAAAATAACCCCAATAAACACAAGCCAATAGCCCCACAAAAATGTGCAAGGCTAAAAAATAGCAACCGCACAACCTGTTAATTAAAGTCATAACGTAAGTTATTATTCGATAAAACCTATCGATTCCATGCAAGTATACACACATTTTATTATAGCTTTAATAGCTGCTTTGCCCACTCTAACTCTTGCTCAGAAAGGAGATAAGGGAGACCTGACGGTCGATGAGTATATCAATACTTTCAAGAATATTGCTATCCAAGAAATGGAACGTAGTGGTATTCCTGCTAGTATTACTTTGGCTCAAGGAATTCACGAGTCTGCTTTTGGAAATAGCAATTTGGCAAAAAAGGCGAATAACCACTTTGGCATCAAATGCACCAAAGATTGGGAAGGCAAGTCAATGTACAAATGGGATGACGAGGCTCAAAAATCTTGCTTTAGAGTTTATACTTCAGCAGATGATTCTTATGTTGACCATACTGATTTTTTGCTTAATAGAAGGCACTATGCTTTTTTGTTTGAATACAAAAGGAGTGATTATAAAAGGTGGGCAAAAGGACTTAAAAAAGCAGGGTATGCTACTGATCCCAAATATCCTGATAAATTGATTCATACCATTGAAAAATATAAATTGGCGCAATATGATAAGGCAACGGGCTTGTTAACCTATGATACCACTAGGTTGAAAAATCCAAACACTTATGTTAAATCAGGAAAATATAGAGCTAAACCTCGTTCTTTTTTCTTCAAATCTTATAAACCTGGCTTCTTTAGAACCAATGGAGCTACTTATGCTATTTCTAGAAAAGGCGAATCTGCATTGGCTGTTGCCAAGCGTTTCGGAATTCCATATAAGCGATTTCTAAAATTTAATGATTTGGTAGATGGTGATAATTTAATGGATTATCAACCCGTCTATATCCAGCCCAAAAGAAATGCCTATAAAGGGGAAGAAACCTTTTATAAAGTAGAGAAAGACATAACAATGTATGAGATCGCTCAAGAATTTGGAATGAAGTTGTCCAACTTGCTAACTCAGAATTTGTTGGAGGTAGGGGAGGAGCCTATGAATGGAGAGTTAATTATGCTAAAAGAGATGGCCTTGTCTAAGCCTAAATTGCGTGCAAAATCTCATATTGATACATTACCTTCTCCATATGTTGATGATGAAACCGTAAAAAAAGTAAAAAAACAAGTTGTTCCTACTAGAGTTGTTATTCCTAAAGTGGAACGCCCTAAGCCACAAAGTGTAGAGGTAAATACGCCTACCTATGACAAGGCTATTTATTCAGATACCGCTCGTATTAATACCGCCAAATCTAAGGATAAAGCATTCTTGAATGTGGTTGTTAATAATACAACTACGACAACAACAGGAACCAATAAAACAACAAATACTGTTATTCGTAGACCGAGAAATACCCCCACTAATACAGGGCAAAATTCAAGCCCCAAGACCAATCCCAATGCTTTGTTTAATCCTTCAACCACTACACCTACCACTGATCCTAACCCAAAGACAACAACGGGAACAGTTGATAAGGTAGAACGTCCTGTGATAAAAAAGGAACCCATTTATCCTACGGATAGGATTGGAAGTACCAAAGATTATAATTCTACTGTAGTGGTCAAAAAGGAAGATAAAAAGGAGACTCCTAAGCAAGAGACTTTTATTTATCATGTGGTACAAAAGGGAGAAACTTTATATCGTATTCATAGACAATACGGAGTGTCAGTAGAGGTGATTCAAGTAATCAATAAACTGCAAGGCACTATATTGGATGTAGGAGCTCGATTAAAAATACCTGTTAAATAATACCTTACAAAGATCGTATCAGTTATTATTGGAATGAAATTAGATTTGTGATTGAATATAATAACTAAAAATAAGTAACGAAGTAGAATTGGTTGTGTCCTTAAATTCACCAATATTTTTGGTAATGAATAAGGGGCAAAGCATACTGCATAAGCTTATGTTTGTAGCAGATGAGCGTAGCAACGCTATTAGGCGCAAAAAGAGAGGCTTAATACAATCATTAGTCGTACTTAGTTACTTAAGCATGGTTTTATCAGTATGATCATGCTGGCATTTTCTTATTCATTGGTGGCTATACTAGGTTGGGTAATGAAACGGAATAGCTGTCAAATGAACATCAGTGAATTATTATTTTAAATAACACAATTGTTAAATATCCTTTGAGGATGAAGAACTCTATCATTATTGTATTCGGTATGTTTTGTTTTATCTCTGTCCTACCATCTGTGTGGGGACAAGGAGAAAATAAAACCTTTATTGATCTCCATGTTAATACCAGCAAAAAACCATTTAACTCTCGTTCTATTGGGCTAAAATACGGGTTGTGGGAACCCATGTATCATGAATGTGGTACGGAAGAAGAGCGCTCTAAAACAGTTATGCAAAACATTGGCGAAATAGTGCCTAAACAGTCGCAATCTCATCTAGAAGCTTTGGTAAAAGGGAATACGAGGATTGCTTGTTTAAACTTATCTCCAATAGAGCAGCAGTTTATAGGCACCAATAGCGCTTTGACCGATAAAAATAAAAAGAAGACCATCTCTTGCGTTTCTGGTGTCAATGCCAATCAATTATTTTTGAGACGTAAGGAGATCGACTACTTCAAAGATTTAGTAGAGAACATCAATTTTATTGAACGTTTTGAGAATAAGCCTTATATGATTAATGGCTTTGAGTATAATTTTTCTCTCATTCGCAATCAAAAAGAGCTGGAAGAAATAGAAAAAGACAACAATAGGGTTGGAATGGTGTTGACCGTAGAAGGGGGACACTCCTTGGGGCATTCTATTTATATTAATGACGGAATTACAGGATTAGAGGAATACAAAGCCTTAATTTTAGAAAATGTAGATCGTCTTAAGGGATCTCGTCCTTTGATTGATGGTTCAGATATTTATTTGGATATTCCTATTCTTTGGATTTCGCTCTGCAAAAGTTATAAAAACGGTTTTGGAGGAAATGCTAACTCCCTAAATAAAGCGCAGCAAGGCATCTATGCAAAGCCCGAAGGGCTTAATGCTAAAGAAACCTCGTTAGGGGTTGATGTTATAGAACGGTTGATTTCTAAAGACAAAGGTCGTCGAATTTTAATTGATATTAAGCATATGAGTTTGGATTTTAGAACTCGATATTATAAGACAATTGAGCGTTCCGAAATTTTGGGCGATGGTATTCCTGTTATTTGTAGCCACTGTGGAATTAGTGGTTTGTCTAAGCGGAATGCCTTGTACAAAAAACGAGATGAAGATTCGAAGAACAACAACTATTATCTAAATCATTGGCAACAGAATTTGTCTTCTGAGGATATTGGCAAAATTTTCCTTTCTAAAGGCTTGATTGGGATTACATTGGATAAAACAGTATTGGGAGGACAAACTGCATTGACTCAAATCAATGAAACATTGCCCAATACCGTACAAAAAAGAAAAGCTTGCATCAAATTGCTAATGGCAAATATATTAACGGTAATTAGAACAATTAACGATGCTTCGGCTTGGGATCACGTTGCAATTGGTTCTGATTTTGACGAGATGGCTGAGCCCTTAGATGCTTATCAAACGTCTGAAGACTTGCCACAGTTGGCCGTTGATATTCAACGATTCTTGGAACGCCCTGAGGCTATTAATGACTTGTTTTCCGAAGAAGACATTCGAGAATTAATGTTTGATTTGACACCAACTGAAATTACGGGAAAAATTATGAGTCTAAATGCCTATAATTTTATCAGCCGTCACATTTCCAACGTAAATAAAGAATAGGAAGGTAAAAACTAGTTGGAAATTTGAAAAAGACTGGTATTCTTTGGATTTCAAATTTCCAACTAACATGACTTTGTGGCTATTATTCTTTTTCCATGAACAACGTATCCATATGTTTTTCGTACAAGGTATTAAGGCGATCCAATTGAGTAAATAGAGTAGAACAAAGTTCTAGTACATTTGTAATGTCTTCTTTTTGGGTCGAATGGCAATACTGTTCAATTTTATCCCATTTTCTTTGGCTTACCTTTAGCTCTGTATTGATTTCTGGCGTATTAATTGACGAGCTGCTCATCATTTTAAAATTAGCTTTGTAGTCTGTAATTGTGTTTTGCATGCGCTGTTTCGATAAGTGCATGTCAATCGATAAGGAGTTCATAATAAAATAAATAGCAATTCTCTGAGCATAAGCTCGTTGCATTCCAGCTAAACGCATTTGATGAGCGATGTTTTCTTTTTTGTTAATGAGTTCGCCATCTTCGTTGACAAAAAAAGCTTTATAATCTGGAATAGTTTGCGCATAGCGTTCAATTTCTTGTGCAACTTGATCACAAGCAGCCATCATAACATGCCCTTTTTCCAATACTTTCATCACCGTTAGCTCATCCATTTTATTCCAAGTGGTTACTAAGTTTCTGTAGTTCTTCCACATGGTTTTTACAACACCCACGGCAGCTTTTAAATCCTCTGTCGCATTAGACGAGCGAGTCATAGATTTCATTTGTTCTTCAAACAAATCAATACAAGCCAATAATTCACGCTTGTGCTTGGCAATAGAATAGCCATAGGTCATTGCAACATAAGACTTAGCGATGCGTTGTGTGAGCATATTTTGATAGGCAGATACATTAATTGATTTGCTGATTGAAAGTTTGACCCCTAGATCTTCGTACAACGTAGAAATTTGATCTGCGTTTTGAGACAAGCCATCTGCTAAGTGCATCATTTGATCAATTTGTTCAGCATTATTTTTGAAATTACCCAAAAATCCAAACAACTCAGACCAGTCTTTTTTCATTTCAACCAACTGCTTTTTTATAGGATGAGAATTGATTTCTGCGTTTTCTAAAGAGCTTAGTGTCTTTTGATAGTTCTCAATGGCATGATCTAATTTGTGTTGAGACGAAACAGCATCAATATCCTGCTTAACGGCCAAGTGAAAGAGTATGACACGTTGTGTTAACATTCGCTGTAGACCTGTTGATTTCATCAATTCTATAATCGTCAACATCTCATCTGTACTAAAATATTCTTTGTGTATTTCTCTTGCATATTCTTCATAAGATAAAAAGAGCTGATGGGAGGCAAACAACATCTCATCACATAGTTTGAGTAATTTGATAGCACCTTCCTCGTTGATGGACCAATCTGCCACTGCCTTATAATCTTTCCACAGCACACGAACATGCTTTAGGGCTGCTTTAATTTTGTCCGTTGGGGTATACATCTTCAACTCATCTAATTGGCTTTGAAACAATTCAATCGCAGCGTCTCGTTCTTGGTAAAATTTAGGCTCATAAAGATTATTATTAAGTGCTAAATATACTTTGGCAATTCTTTGGGTTAAAGCTTGTTGACGAACGGTTTTATTGATTGCTTCTCGGATTGTAAGCCCTTCTGCTGCAAAGAGTTTACTGCTTGTAATTAGGGATAGGAATAGAATTAGTATTCTAAGATACATGTTAAATAATTGAATTAATAAAATAATTGATAAGGACTGTAGATGGGGAAACTGGAAATAAAAAACGTACAATGATAAGTAATAATATTAAAAAAATAATATTATTGAATTGAAAATTTTTATTGTCCACTTACTGAGAATTAGAGGGGTCTTCTTCTTCTAATTGATTGATAATCATTTTGATTTGGATTCGGAGCTTTTCTTCTGTTTGCTGATCAGAAGGGTGGTCATATTGCTTATTTAGAGCGATATATTGACGGAGACATTCTTCCTGATGGGCTAGTTCTTCACTAATATCTTGAATGAGCATTTCATTGTAGATTGCTTTAGTTTCTAGCTGATTGTCTTCATTGAGTTGAGATAATTTATGGTGATGCTGTGTTATTTTTTTTACTTGATTGCTCTGTGTTTTTACCCCTAATATTCGATTGAGATTTTCTTGATGCGACTCAATTAATTTTTCAAAAAGTTCTTGTTGAGTAAGGACTAATTGAATGTGATTATTGTATTTCTGGGCAATATTTTTTGTATTTTCTAATACTTCTTGAGCAATATCTTTGGCTAAGTCTTTTTGATAATAGAAATGCCGTTCCTGCGTATTGGGGTTGTAATATTCAAAAAAAAGTGGCTTATTGCTAACGGCAACATGAGACTTTTTGCCAACATCTTGTAATAGGTCTAACTGATTTTTGCAAATCTCATCAATTTGCTTTTTACAAGCCAAAAGATTGCGCTCACAATCATAAATAGCATCCCGTAATTTTTTTTCTAATGGCACGGTCTGATCTAGTTGATTGGTCGATTCCTCCTCTTGCGAAGCAATAGCGTGATGGCGAGCAACTTCTCTTCTTGTTAGCCAAATGCCACCAACCAACGAAAGAATGGTTCCAACTATTAGTCCTATTATTCCACTAAAAAAGTCCATAACTATTTTATTTTTTAATTTACCTCAAAAGCGCTAATTGGCATAAGGATTTTTATTGCTAACAAAGTAGTATCGTACTTTTACGAATCATCAAAAATAATACCCAATGATATTCGTAACTAAAATGCCTAGATAGGTTCCAATAATCAAGCCTAATACCCCCAATGCCATGCCAGGAGCCAACATTTCTTTATTTTTGATGGCACTGCATACTTGCCCAATAAATGGAGGACCAAAAACACAGGCGGTGGATGTTATGATGAAGGTATCGGTGTCTATTTTAAACCAAATCCCCAATATGAGGTGTAGGATTAATAGGCTAATGACTAAGATGGCATTAAACGATAAATAAGTGATGCCGACATCTGCTAACTTAGTGAAATCTGCCATGAATCCTACTGCTAAGGCAAAAATTAGCAAAAGGTATTGGGCAAATTCATAAACTCCTTTAAGGCCTTGTATCTTAGGATGAAAAGACAATAAAATACTACTCGTAGATAAAACAATCATTAGTAGCATTTCATTAATGCCACCATTAGGAGTAGCAAATAGAAGCCCTAATCCTACCGAAACGCCAATGCAAATAAATGAAAAAATAAGTGATTTGAATATTGGCAAAATCGTTTCATTGGTTAACAATTTTGTCGATGATTTAGTTTCGTCTTGCAATGAATCTGATAAGATGGGTTCCTTGTTCAATGGACTGTAATTGTTAGTCTGTGACAAACGGGAAGGGGATAGAAATAGGCTATAAAAGGGCTTGGCAATGGAGGTTAGAAAAATAAAATAAAGCCCTGAACAGAATAGATCGGTTGTATTTAGGATAACAAATAGCTCATTAGGAGCCTTAATAGCATAACTAATGGCAACCATATTGGGGGTGCCTCCTGTATAAACGCCAACCAAACAACCTGCTGTTTCGCTTAAATACTCTAAGTTAGGAAAACAATAGATCGTAAATAGTGTTGCTATTAATACGGCTAGAATACATAAACCAAATGAAATTAAAAATTTGGGAGCATAACGGATAGAAGCGCTGATATTGCTTGTCATCAGTAACATTGGGATTGCCACCAATACAGAGGCTGCGGTACTGGTTTCGGCGATAGAAAAAGCAAGTTCTTGATGCAACGTATTGGGCATCCACCACGATTGCGTATTTCCGATAAGAACACCTACACCAAAACAAACAACAACATCACTCAATAGGTTGCTTAGTTGAATAGAATTAGCAATTTTTCGCAAATAAAGTGGAAGAAAAATAAATAAAAGTATAAGGGATAAAGGAAGTAACAGTTGCATTGATCTTAAATTTTAATTAATAATACAGATAATTCTAATCAAAAGCCTATTTTTAGAAACTTAAATTTTAAATAGCATTGGGGGAGAAAAGGATAAAGGTATATTGCTCTTTATGCTAGACCTATTATTGTATGCAGCAATAGTCTGCTAAAAATAACTATATGAAGAAACGCATCTACATAGACATGGACAATACGCTTTGTGATTTTCAATCCAAATCAAATGAAATGAAAGAACAGAGCAATGGAACGCTACTTTATCCTCAATCTCAATACGGTTTTTTTACCAGCCTAAAACCCTTGCCAGACGCCTTAACTGCTTATCAAAAACTGGAGCAACATTTTGAAGTCTATATTCTTACTGCTCCTTCTTATAGAAATCCACTTTGTTACACCGAAAAAAGGGTATGGGTAGAGCAGCACCTTGGTTTGGAAAGAACCAAAAATCTAATTATTTGTAAGCGAAAAGGGTTGTTAAAAGGTGACTTTTTGATTGATGATCACCTATATCCCGAATTTGAAGGAGAGCAATTGTTGTTTGGTACTGCTCCTTTTGAAACTTGGAAAAAAGTATTGGATTATATGCTGGGGTAATTTAGTTTTGGGTTGCAATATTGGGCTATAGAAAGTTGCAAAATGGCGTTTTTTTTGTTATATTATTAGGTTCTTCCTTGGAGTGAAAATTCTCATTCTAAAAAAGAATAGTCTCCTATTGATAAAAGAAAATAACAACCTAAATTATGAAAAAAATAGCCCCTTATGCAGGCATAACAACCTGTCTTATCTTGTATAGTGTCATACTTATTGCTGCCATTCCTTACCAGGGACAACAGGGAGAAGCCTACTCCATTTTTAATCACTTTATCTCTGAATTGGGCAGCACTCGGTTTTCGATCAATCATTTTATTTATAACAATGGAATTATTATTTCCTCTCTAGGTTTTGCCATTTTTACGTTGGGCTTGGCGACTTATTCTGCTTCAAAGACCAATAAAATTGCGGTTGTAATGGGAGTGTGTTCTTCTGTCCTATGCGTAGGGGTTGGTCTAGTTCCCGAAGATCATAGAATTCCTCATTTGGTCTTGGCCGTTAGCTTTTTTTCATTGATGGCATTGTCTACCACTTTATTTTCTTGGAGCATTTGGAAAGAAAACAACCACCCTTTCCCCCGACATACTGCTATCCATGGCTTTTTAATACCCTTTGTATTTGTTTTATTTATGAGTATGCCCAAAGAATTAATGGCTGTTAAGAGAGAAGCTGGTCCTCTTTTTGACCGTCCAGAAATTTGGTGGCTGCCTTTTTTAGAATGGATGATTTTTTTGACATTAACTTCTTGGATTTTAGTGGTTTCTGTTAAAATGCTTCAGTTTCAAAAAATAGAAAAGGAGCGCCAAGAAGTTGCTTTTTCATTCGGAGAGTTGCCTGTTTCAAATGAACAATAGCATTAAGAATGGAACACCATAATATTTTAGATCAAGAAGAACTTAAGGTTAAGCTTGATTATAGTGATAGATCCATTCGATTTTTAGCTTATAATTTAGGCATATTGTGCATTGCATTGCTAATGGCTCTATTGGTAAATTATTTAGAGATATGGATGGGGGGGAAGCTGTTAATGGTTGGAATCCCTTTGATTGCCGTATTAATAGGGGCATGTATTGGTTTTTGGAATGGGATACAAAGCATTCGTTTTAGAGAAAGTGGTATATTGAGATCTTGTATAGGAGGGCTTGGAAATGCTACTTTGTTAATTGTTCTATTCTTAATGTTTTATGCGTTTTTTGCCATACAGAAAATGGATCAGCCCGTTGTTGAACCGCTAGAGCAGGCTATAAATCCACTTCTTGAATCTTAGGGAGTAGAATAAAGAATCGAACAAAAGCCCTAAAAATAGCTCAAATGCCATATGAATAAATGATCATATTTGGAATATTAATTTGTATTTTTACTTTAACCAACATTATTACTTAGTATGGGACATAACCATGACCACCAACATCATGAACTTCGAATTGCAGATGTAAATAAGGCATTAATTTTTGGTATTATACTCAATATAATCTTTGTTCTATTAGAAGTAATTGCTGGATTGAGATATGATTCGCTTGCTTTGTTGTCAGATGCTGGGCATAATTTCAGTGATGTAATTGCTTTAGTTTTGGCATTGGTTGCCTTTAAATTACTGGCAATCGCCCCAAATCTTAATTATACTTACGGTTACCGAAAAACAACTATTTTGGCAGCGTTGATCAATGCTCTTTTATTATTGACTGCTGTAGGAGTGATTTTGTGGGAAAGTATAGATCGTTGGCTCAATCCCGTTGTTATAAATGGCTCAGTCACCGCTATGATTGCTAGTTTTGGCATTGTGATCAATGGTTTTACCGCTTGGCTTTTTGTAAAAGACAAAGACAAAGACTTGAATATCAAAGGGGCTTATTTGCATATGTTAGCCGATACATTGGTTTCTATAGGAGTGGTAATTAGTGGGCTTGTTATTTGGTGGACGGACTGGTATTGGGTGGATACAGTGATGAGTTGGGTCATTGTTGCTATGATTATGTTATCTACTTGGAGCCTGTTTAAAGATAGTATTCGTTTAATTCTAGACGGGGTGCCTAAGGAAATTAACTTAGCATCAATTCGCCAAAAAATATTAGAAATGGATGGAATTGTTTCTATGCACCATATTCATGTTTGGGCACTTAGTACAGCAGAAAATGCAATGACAGCACATTTAGTTATTCAACAAGCTTGTACGTTTGAGGATGCCGCAGTATTAAAGTCTAAAATAAAACACCTTTTGGAACATGAAAATATTAAGCATGTTACTTTAGAAATAGAAAAAAAAGATGAAACATGTTCTGCTACAGCATGTACTATTGTTAGCGAGCAAGAAGACCATCATCATCATGAACATTAGTGTACTACTATAAAACATAAACATTATGAATAAAATCAAAGCAGTATTGACGTTAGCGATTGGTAGTTTTATCGCTTTAGGATGTGAGGAGATTCCTCCTGAAATTACTCCTTGTCAAACCAATAGAGTTGTTCTTGTAGAAGAATTTACGGGGATTAAGTGTGTCAACTGTCCCATTGGAACCGAAAAATTAGAGGTTCTTTCTGGTCAAAACCCAGGTAAGATTATTGTAGTTGGTATCCATGCTGGTTTCTTTGCTAAGGAGTACAATGGTTTTGATTTAAAATGCCCAGATGGAGAAAGCTTAGAGTCTTCGTATTTGGGACCTGTTTCAGGCTATCCTTCTGCAAGTATCAATCGAAAAGTTTTTGAAGGAGAAAGTGATGTAATTACTGATTTGGCAGAATGGGCAGGTTATATTGGTGCTGAAATTTGCAATCGACCCATTGCTGATTTATCAGTGACAACTACTTATGATGATGCAACTAGAAAAGCATCGGTTACTGTAGATATGACTCCTAGTAGCTTTTTTACAGATGCAATTGATGAGGATTTGGCGGTATCTGTTATGATAACAGAAAATAATATTGTTGGTTATCAAGTAACGCCAAATGGAGCGGATCCTGCTTATGTACATAAACATGTGCTTAGGGATGTAATAACGGATAGTTATACGGGAGATGTTTTGATTACAAAAGGAAATGTGCTGAGTGCGCAACAAAAGGTAATTACAGATTATGAAATTCCTGCGGGATGGGATGCTGATAATTGTTATGTTGTTGCTTTTGTACACTATAAAGGGGATGGTAATAAAGAAGTTATTCAAGCTGTAGAAGCTCACCTAAAATAAAAAATGATGCATAGACTTAATTATGTATTTGCAACCATTATAGCTTGTTTTTTAGCCATAAGCTGTTGCCCAGAAAAACCGCCAACCATTGTTCCTTGCCAAACCGATCGAGTTGTTTTGGTGGAGGAGTTTACAGGAATGAAATGCGTAAATTGCCCTTCAGGGCATCGGAAAATAAAAGAATTGCAACAAACCTATCCCAATAAAATAGTGCCTGTTGCAATTCATTCTCACTGGCCAGTTTATTCGGCACCTCAGAATGGATATGATTTTCGAACAGCAGATGGGGAAATAATAGAGAAAGATATGAAGGCTTCTAATCTCCCTAGCGCAATGGTGAATCGAAAATATTTTGAAGAATCTGGAGTTTATGCACTTGAAGGCTTTACCAATTGGGCAGGTTCGATTGCAGCAGAACTCTGTTTGCCACCAGATGCTACGATTCAATTGAATCCAACTTATGATGACAATAATCGTAAAGTTACCGTAACAGTAGATGTTGCACCAACCAATGCGGTTAGAATGAAGGAAAGAGTTGGTTTGACGGTTTTAATTACAGAGAGTCACATTATTGCTCCGCAAGAAGGGCTATCAGGATGGGACTATAATTATGAGCACAATCATGTATTAAGAGATGTTATTACTGATACTTGGGGAACTAAAATTCAAGAAAAGGGCGAAACACTCACACCACATCAGGAAGTGTTAACGTATACCTTACCAACGGATTGGAATCCTGATAATTGCCATCTAGTAGCGTTTGTACATTACCAAGGAGATGAACGTTATGTGTTACAAGCCGCAGAAGCAGATTTGGTGCCTTAAGGTTGGGATGTGCAATAAAAAAAGCCGCTTTTTTCATCAGAAAAAAGCGGCTTTTTGGTAAGGAAAAGAATTATTTTCCTTGAAAAACAGCTTTGCGTTTTTCTAAGAAAGCCGCAGCTCCCTCTTTAAAATCTTCTGTTTTGACAGTTTGTGCAAATTGCAATACTTCCTGCTTAAAACCATCATGCTCCTTGTCAAAATAAGCATTAACGGTCGCAATTGTTTTGCTGATGGCAAGAGGTGCCTTTTTGGCAATTTTTTTCAAAATTTCGATGGCTTTTTCAATTTCTTCGCCATGAGGTACCACATGATTAGCGAGTCCCCAATCCAAGGCTTTTTGTGCATCAATCATATCTGCTGTCATCAAGAGTTCTAATGCTCTGCCTTTGCCTATATATTGGATCAATCGTTGTGTTCCTCCATAGCCAGGGATTAAACCCAAGTTAACCTCAGGTTGCCCAAACAATGCTTTGTCACTGGCTACACGAATATGACAAGCCATTGCCAATTCGCATCCACCTCCCAAAGCATAGCCACCAACAGCAGCAATAACAGGGACATGAAAGCGTTCTATACTAAAGAAAATGTCATGACCATTTTGAGCCATGTCTAAGCCGCCCTGAGCATCTAAACCATTAAATTCTGTAATATCAGCTCCAGCTACAAATGCCTTTTCACCTGCACCAGTCAAAACGACTCCTCGCAAGCCTTCAAGGTTTAAGGCGTCTTTCTCAAACAATTGACGTAAGTCGCTTAATGTTTGCTTATTAAGGGCATTTAGTGCCTTAGGGCGATTGATGGTAACAACTAAAATACCATCCTTATACGTTGTTAAAAGATTTTTATATTCCATTGGTATGTGCTTTTGATTTTATTATTACGACAAAGATAGTATTTTTAACGTATTATTGGAATAATAAAAAAGAGCTGCAAATCTTGCAGCTCTCTAAACGTTAAGTCTTATTGTTGTTAATAAACAAAGAACTAGCTCATGATCCTAGTGAGTAACTAAGTCCAGCGCTCATGACTGTAGGGAACAATGAGCATGAACGCAGTAAACGAGCAGCTTAGTGAATGAACATAGTGAACCGAGCCCTGCGAGCTCATAAGCAAAGCGCACTAACTAATTAGCGCATAAGATACATTTTGCCAAATCCTTGTCTAAACATATAATCGGTTCGATTGCTATAAATATCATAATCGGCACCATCTCGTTTGGTAATTACTCGATAAAGATAAACCCCGTTGGCAAGCTGGTCACCATATTCATCTTTTCCATCCCAAGCATACTCTGTACGGTTGATTCCAATTCGTAAAGTACCCAATTCTTCCTGCATAATTTCTCGCACTACTTTGCCCGTAACCGTTAAAATTTGAATTTTCATATAATCGGGTAATTCTCTTCCCGTTAAGGTAAATACAAATTGTGTAGAGGTCGAGAAAGGGTTGGGGTAATTGAGCATATTAGAAATAGAGGGCTTATTAATTACCTCAAAATCTACACTATAACTCAAGTTTCCAGAGTTGTTGCCAGAACGGTCAGCCGCACTTACAAATAAGGTATAAATTCCATCTGCTTGCAAATCAGGGTGAATAACGATTCTTGCTTTATTTTCTATATTTAACTTGCTAGGATCAGCAGGATAAAATTGCATATCCGTGGTACTTGGAGATAAAAACATCTCTCCATTTGGAAGGCTAGGATGTCTTAGAATAATACTAAAATCCTCTAAGTTTTCTAATCCTAAATAGGGGTTTTCATCTGCCAAAGTAATAACAATTTCAGGCGTACCCGAAACAATATCTTTGTTCATAATATGAATCCCATCAAAGGTAACATCTAAAACAGGATTGATAACATCTTGCTGAAGTTTAAAGGCTGCTAAGCCTATGTTGTTAAAATGATATTGCTCTGGTTGATCGCCATTGGGATTAATTTCAACCAATAATTGATGATTGCTGCCTTGCAAGCTGAGGGTCGGAAAACTAACATCAGCATGTAGCGTATCTCCTGTACGTAACGAATCTAGACGTGCATATTTTACCAGACCACTTCCTATAATTTCAAATTTCACCAACATACTATCCATATCAAGTGGGCTAATGTTTTCCATAGCAATACTCAATTTGATTTCCCGACCTTGTTGTATGCAACTACTATCTAAGGTCACAAACAATTCTGGTCTAAGTGCTGCCTCTGGAACCATATCGGCGATTACCCTCCAATAATCCAATTGGGCAGAAGTTCGATTAATAGAATCTAAGGTATTCCAAACCAATTCTAAATAAGGATATTGGTTGGGATCTATACTCGTCAGCGATTCCACTAGGTTGGTGGTAGGGCCAATCAATCTAGTTCGTACATTCTGATTGGCATCCAAACCAAAGACCTCTACACTAACTCGATCATTGGTTAAATTACTGTGTTGCCAATGCATTGACCCCCAATAGTTGGCAGGACCAATAATAGTAGACGTTTGCGCTCCTTGAAACCAATTTTCTTGTAAAAGTCCTGAAATGGTAAGCACATCATTTACATGAGCTCCCAACATAGAACTTTTGTGAACATAAGAGCTGTCTCCTTTCTTAAAGAACGTTCCCCAAGGAGGAGAACTAGTAGGGGTAGAATTAGCCACCCAATCGTCAATATACCAAGCCCCCTCATCTTTAAAGGCATTAATTAATGAACTATTCCATGCAATAGGCAGTGGATTATTGAGCGTATAAACCAATACGTAATAATCATTGGGAATTACATTACTAATAAAATTCTCCAGAGAATCACGACCTGCTGCGGTATTGGTCTCAAACAAAAAGGTAGGAGAAATTCGCCCTGCTGCATCGCAATTTATCGCTCCATATTGATTGCTAAAGCCAGGTATTTTCCAAAAATTTAACGTTCCAGGTTCTATAACAGAAACATAAATACCATTTTTGTTGGGGCATCTACATTTGTCTAATTTAGACCCATTAAAATAAAGCGCAACATTTTCGGGATGCATAACAGAAGGGGTTTGAGCGGTTGTGGCAGAAACCTCTTGGATAGAATTAATAAACTTAAATTGTCGATCAGGTTCTTCTATATAGATATTGGTATGATCGTCTTTTAGATATTGGAAAAAATGGGATTGATTCCATCCTGGATAACTTCCATTGATGTAAATAAAGGAGCTATTGGACCAAGTATAACCAACACTTGGATTCGTAGAATCAATGCTTACTCGCCAATAATAAACAACACTGTCCAAATAACTCATACTAGGGGTCCATTCTACTAAACCACCTACCTGAGAAATTGTTGTTTGTTCTAAAAGAGGGCTATTAAAATAAGCTGTTGTATCAATTTGAATGGCATAAGTTTGGGGCAAAGCAAATGCATTTCCTGTTGATGCCTTAAGTGTAATTGGAGCGTTGGGGACAATTGCAAATTCATAGGGATAAACGGGAACAATAGCATCTGATAATATGGCAACACAATATTGAATTACTTCGTTGTTGTTTTCTGCCGCAGGGTTCGGTTGCTCATCAATGTCATTGTCAGCATCGATATAAATGTTAAATTTATTGATTCCTAATGCTTCACTATTTCCAACAGGAACGGGAATCGTAATATTAGATCTAAAAAGGGGCGCTGAAACTTGTTGAGAGGTAACAAAAGCACTAGTTCCATTCGGAAAAATTCTTTCTACTCGAATGTTGAATACCGTATCAATGGCTTTTCCAATATTATAAACATCTAGCTCCAAATTGAAGGTATTCATTTGGACGGTTACAATATCGGGAGAATGACTAACCAAACTATTGTCAATATAATAGTCGGGATGTGTTGCAGTGGACACCTGATAGGCAGGATCTCCGTGATAGGTCATATAATGACAAGCCATTTGATTGGTTGTGGTATAGTTACTGGCATTTTCTAATGCACGAATGGCAGATTTTGCAGATTTTGCAGCTCCTTCATTGTAATGCGTATTACCAATTCCTGTGTAAAAATGCTGTGCAAATTGATTTAATGCTTCTAAAGCAGCAGCACTAGAAGAGGCTAAGAATACACCTGCCCCAGCCTGAGGTTCAAAGATAAAGTCCTCACTAATTAGGGGCGTTTGAGCAAACATGGTTCCCCCATAGCAACCTAGTGCCATAATAAGGGGGTATTTTTTATAGTTGCTATAGTTTTGAGGGTGGTCTAGGTTAAAATCAAAACTATTAGCGGATGAATGCCCAAAGAATGTAATCATAGACACGCCCGAATTGATCAAGGAGTCAAGGTACGAAGATTGGGCTGCTTGTATAGGGTTGGTAGATGATTTAAAAAACGACTGTACATAGCCCCCATAAAGAGGAGCTTCTATCGTATTTTTCATCGTATTGAGGTGATAGCGAATTATATTTTGCTCGTTACTATTTTTTCCTCCCCCTAGGTGAAGCAAATTTTTTGTCCATCCTCTATCTGCGATGGTTTGAGGGGCTGCTCGTTCTGCTTCTACATCTTTTATTTTTTGCAGATAGGCACTTACTTGATCGCCTGTACTTGCCGATAGCCGCCCAACAGCAATGGCTGGTTCATCACTTTGAATTGATGCAACTAAAACATGATCGGAAGGAGGGTAACCAAATGTTGGCAGCAGTAAATTGGCTTTATTGGTACGAATGTCTGCATAGATTCTCCCTTTTCCGATTAGGTACAAATACTCTGGATCAATCCAGTTTTGTTTAATGTAATGTGCAAAATGGCGAATCGCTAAGGGGTGAGTTGAGATTCCGTAAGCAAACTGATCGTACAATTCGTTAATAGAAACTTCTAGGGTTTGATAACTTCCTCCTGCTACAGATTGTCGATAAGCACGGTAGTCAAAAATAGGATCGGCTCCTAATGAGTTACTTTTTAGACTAGGATGGGTAACGATCACATAATTAATTGGGGTAAAAATAGAAGAAGAAAAATTTCTAAAAGTAATGGTTTCTACTGCTAAAACATTGGTATAGCTATTGCTATTTCCTTCATTAATAAGTACCAACTCTCTATCCTGAGAAGAGGGCGTTAAATCCGTTAATAATCGTGTATTAGCAGCATCATAAAAACATTGGATGCGTGTTTTATTGGTCAAATCATACAAGTAAAATTTATTTTGCCCTGCATTCGTATTGTCAATATTATTGAGCTCTATATACTTTCTATTATTGTGGGCTGCAATAGAGAACGGAAAAATATAGTTTCCATCAAAATTAAATAACCTAGGATAGGTAAGCTCTGCATAGGCAATAAAATATTTGTCAGATCCATTCGCAGTACCTTGGGCGGTGAGATCTGTGCCTCCTGTTTGGATGATAGAAGCTGGTAAGCTAGCTGAAAATTTATCCACTTTCCACGCATTAAATGAATGGGTTGCATAGACTGTACCTCCTGATTTGATATTTAAAACGTGGGCATGATCGCCAGCTGTAAAGGCCTTGATAGAGCCTGTTGCATTGGGACCGCTATTGTAAGGATGTTCCGATGGAACGGTGGTGCTTCTTGAAATTGCAAGCGAAGAACCAAACCCTTCTCCATATTCAAAAGTTGATTTACTAAGGCGTTCTGTTGAGACTTGCCAAGTAAGTCCTTCGTTCCAACTACTAGAATATACTACTCGATTTGTGTGCATGAAGTATTGTTCTTTGGCAGGAAGGTTAGACAAATTAGCTCCAACAGTGGTGTAATGCTCTGTAGAAGGAGTATTGTCCCAAGTTAAAAAATAAGCTGAGGTGTCGGTATAAAGACTATAAGCTTCATTAAAATGGTGACTTGCTTCATTGTAACAATTGACATCAAAATCTCCTCTATTTTTTTCTCCATAAAACTGAACATAGCTTAGGACACCACCAGAGCTTTCTACTTGGATTGGTATCTCTTTTCCTTGATGAAAAACTTGTATCCCTGCAACATTAAGACTGCTTAGATTGGCTCCTGCTTGTTGTAATACAGCGGCACTGACTCGATACATGCCATCTTGTGTAACCTTGATCTTATAGTATTTTTTGCCAGGGCTATAGTCAATCCACTCATTGCCAAAGAGTCCATTGTGACCCTGAGCGAATAAAGAAGTTGAAAGGGAGCCCCAAAAGGATAGCGAACAAATAATGAGGCCTATTTGCCAGTATTTGTAATGGTTATAGAGGCGGTTTAAGTTGTCAAATTCTAATTTCATAATAATAGCTATTTAAATAAAAATGGATTAGGGGAGATAGGGAACCATCTTTACAATCAATGTTAGGGTAGGGTAATTGATAGTTAGGAGAACCTCAATAAAAAATAGGTTCTCAAGGTACTAGCGTTGTTGTACTAGTACTTTGAGAACCCAAAAATTAGAGGTTTTGTTTTAAAGGACTATTCTTCATCTTTTAATGCGTTCTTAATGTATTTAAAACTAATGTCTATTTTGACAGAGACAATATGCGATAAAATAGCACCTTGTGTATTGTCTAAAATAGCACCACCTGCATTTAGCCCTAGCGCATAATCAACATAAAATTTATAGATTCTGAACCCTAAGCCAAAATTAGGCTGGACAGCCCATTTTTTATTGTCAGAAATATCTTTGAATTGCTGAATGTTATTAATACCTCCTCTTAAAAAGACTAAGTTGTTATAATGCAATTCAAGTCCTAGAGCAGGATCAAAACTAATTGGGTCGGCACTAATCAATACATTTCTTTGACCATCAGTTGTCATATTAAAATCTAACTCTGCCGTTAAGCCAATGTATTTTTGTTTTTTGCCTTCTTTGGGTTTGCCGACTTTAAAATCTTTGCTGTAAGCAACACCTAAACCAATTGTTGGGCGGGTAATTTCCATTGATTTGACGGGAATATCATTGCCTGTAATATCAAGCACTTGTTTTTCTTCATCTGTAAAATCAAATGACCAAGCATTAAACGTGGTTGAAATATCTTTTAACATCAAACCAAAGTGCCAATCTCCACGCTTGTACTGTGCCCCAAGATCAATTCCAAAGCCCCAAGAAGTGGCAAAAGGACCAATTTTTCGATGGACAACTTTGGGCGTTACCCCAAAAGATAAACCAATAGAGTCAAAACGTTTGGCATAATGTAACATAAAGGCATAATCTGCTGCATTAAAGGTCGTTACATTGTTATAATTAATGGTGCCATCTTTTTCGTAAAGCGAAAGCGTATTAGGAATATTGTCTACCCCAAAACGAATGAATGTAAAGCCGAGGTGATGTGCTTTGTCCATAATAGGAGCAGCAAAACCAACATAGTCATAGCGTCCAATACTTGCAAACCATTCATTGTGCATGGCGGCTAATTGAAGATCGGATTCGATTCCAACTAATCCAGCGGGGTTCCAAAAGCCAGCTGTCGCATCGTTAACGTGGGCTAATTGTGCCCCTGCCATTGCTTGAGCACGAGCTCCAACACCAATAGATAAAAATTCATTACTGTATTTTTGGGCATGTAGAGAAGAAATTACGGAAAATATGACCGTAGCCATTAAGAATAATCGTAGCATCAATTAGCTGTTTAGTTATAAAGTATAATTAAATAAAAAGCATTCGTTCATTGAGCGTTGATGGTAAACACCATACCTTACAATTGGCAATTGTATCTGTATTTATTTTTTATGTAAGAATCAATGAACAATTATGATAACATACTTTGTGAGTATTCGCTTGATTACCAAGGGGGAGATTTAGGAAAACCCAATAATAAATTTACACAAAGTAATGCATCAAATATAAACATTTGTAAGGCTTATATTCAACTGCAAATGAGAATAACAAAACTACAAAGTTTTGTTTGATTCACCTACTATAAGAAATTATAAAAGAATAATAGCCGTGTAAAATTTAGATCATAGATTGATGCTTAAGAGGATGGTAAGCGTGTAAATGTGGTATTAGGCTTTAAATGGTATTTATTAATTATCTTTTCCGTATACCCTTATATCGATATAGACAAGTAATATGCTGCTTTGGTTGGAATGTTTTAGCATTTATTACCGTCTGCTGATTGTTTTACTATAAAATGTTCTTTGATAAAGAACGGCTGTTGTGATAAGGAGAGGAGTTATTGCGTGGGCTTTTTAGAGAGGGGCAAACCATTTAGAGGCAGTAAGGCAAAGGATAGCTTAGTGCATAAAAAAAAGTCCCGCCCCTTAAAAAAGAAGCGAGACCCACACTATAAGAACACCCAATTAAAACCTTTATATTTTTTGTTTAATTATTTTCAATTTTTATGCCAAAGTGCCTTCTGAGCTGCTAATCAAGCTAAATTTGGCAAAAAAGGTTGCTTTTCACTATTCTAAAGCATTTTTTGTATCTTTGAATAAGATCTGCAAATCTTAGTATATGATAACACAAAAAACAATCCAAACTATATTTGAAACTGTTAAAGTTGAAGATGTAGTTGGCGATTTTGTCAAATTAACACGTCGAGGAGTTAATTATATTGGTCTCTGTCCTTTTCATAATGAGAAAACGCCTTCTTTTACGGTTTCTCCTGCAAAAAACATTTATAAGTGTTTTGGTTGTGGGGAGGGGGGCAATGCTGTTAACTTTATTATGGATTTGGAGCAATTGTCCTATCCTGAGGCTTTGCGGAGTCTGGCCAAAAAATATAACATTCCAATCGAAGAAGATGAGTTGACCGCAGAGCAGACAGCGCAGCTTCAACTTTCGGATAGTTTATATGTTGTGAATCAATTTGCAAAAGAGCATTTCCAAAATCAACTATTTAATACAGATTATGGAAAAAGTGTTGGACTGAGTTATTTTAAACAACGTGGGTTTAGAGAAGAAACCATCAAAAAATTTGGTTTGGGCTTTGCCAATGGAGGAGCTAATGATTTGTTGCAACAAGGTCTCCACAAAGGTTATGAAGAAGCGGTACTTGAAAAAGCAGGTTTAACAAAAAATAAACGAGACTTTTTTAGGAATCGAGTCCAATTTCCCATACACAATGTCTCTGGAAAAGTAATTGGCTTTGGAGGGCGAATTTTGACTAGCAATAAGAAAGCCCCTAAATATCTAAATACACCAGAATCTGATATTTATAACAAGCGAAAAACGCTCTATGGAATTTATTTTGCCCGTAAGGCCATTGTAAAGATGAATGAGTGTTATATGGTAGAGGGCTATACCGACGTTATTTCTTTGCATCAAGCTGGTATTGAGAATATTGTCGCTTCTTCTGGAACTTCTCTAACTGCTGATCAAGTACGTTTAGTCAAGCGTTATGCGCCTAATATGACGATTCTATACGATGGGGATAAGGCGGGGATTAAGGCAGCTTTGAGAGGCTTGGATATTGTGATTGAACAAGATATGAATGTCAAGGTAGTGTTATTGCCTGAGGGAGAAGACCCTGATTCTTATCTTAAAAAGGTGGGGACAACAGCATTTAAGGAGTTTATCGATCGAGAGGCAAATGACTTTATTTTGTTTAAAAGCAACTTATTGTTAAAGGATGCAGAGCATGATCCAATCAAAAAGTCAGAGGTGATAAAGGATATTGTTGGTTCTATTGCTAAAATACCAGATGCCCTCAAACGTTCTGTTTATGTCAAAGAGTGCGCTCAGTTAATGGAAATGAGCGAACAATTGTTGCATACAGAAATCAATAAAAGAATCCAATCTAAAGCAAAAAAAGACTACCAACAAGAGCAACGAAAACAGGTGGCTCAGAAAAAAAGAGCTTCTTCTTCGGAGTTTTTTGATCCTTATGCAGATATGCCTCCAGAAGAAGGAATGGAGGCGGTACCAGATTATCCCCAATCCCAACCTAAAACCAATGCAACGGGTGAACTTGCACCTAGAAAAAAAGCAAATGAAGAATTTCAAGAGCTGGATATCGTTCGTATTCTGATTAATTTTGGCGATCGAAAATTGGATGAAAATACTTCTGTTGCAGAATTTATTTTGTTGGATATGTTGGATATGATTGAGGAGTTTGATCATGCAACTTGCACTAAGGTTGTACACGAATACTTAACCAAGTTACAAGCCAATGAAACCGTCTCAACAAGCTATTTTACCAATCATCAAGATCCTGCAGTTGCAAAGTTAGCGGTTGATCTTGTCGCTAGTATGCAGGAACATGGTTTCTCAGAAGGTTGGGAGCGACTTAATGTCTTTTTGAATACACAAGAGTTGCCAGAAATTAACCATGTTGCAGATGCTAAGAGTAGTATTTTAAGGTTTAAGTTTAAAAAAATAGAGCGGCTAATTCGAAAAAATCAATTGTCGTTAAAGGAAGCTCAAGTGGCTAAAAACGATACGGATATGCTGATTTGTCTAAAGGTCAACCAAAAGTTACTAGACATTAAGAAAGATTTAGCAAAACAGATGAATACAGTGGTTTTGCGATAGCCTAAAATAAAAAATATGTTGCCTATCATTAGATTGAATGTCTTTTTGAATAAAAATAGTCGCATTTATCATCGCCTAATAATTTTGCATTTGTTTTGCCTTTCTTCGCTAGGAGTATTGGGACAAAATGAATCCCCCTTAACAATAGCCTTGAATAAAGATTGTCGTTTTGGTGTTGTTAATAAGGACTCCGAGGAAATTTTGCCCTTTAACTATACTAAAATTGAGACCATTCCTATTGGAAATGATTACTTAATTACCGCCAAGGATAAGACAAAATTTAGCTATTATTTATACCAAAATCAAAAACTTATTCCGTTAAATTACCCTGAGGTTGAAAAGTTAAATGATCGAACGTTGAAAGTTGGAGACATAGGAGAATATGGAGCAATTAATACTGCTGGTAAGGGGATTTTGTTGATGAATTATTACCACATAGAACCAGCAGGTACTACCGCTATGATTACCCAAAATGCCAATGGTTATGGAGTCGTAGATTTAGACGGACAGCCTATTCTTACCAATCAATATGAGCAGCTTAATTATTGGACAATGGGAGGCTTTTGGGCTTATAAAAATGGGCTTTACCAGTTGTTTGGGGCTGAAGGTCAAACTATAAATGATGCAATATATGATGCGATAAAAATTCCAAAAGCTGACTTTTCGGTTTGTGGTGTGAGGAAAGAAGGTAAATGGGCGGTTATAACAGCAAATAATGAGGTGGTGGTAGCCTTTGATTATCAGGGGGTACAAATTTTGAATGCAGGGATCATTGCCGTTCAGGATGCTGCTGCTAAGTGGCAATTGATGGATCTGAAGGGAACAAAAATTACAGATCAATTATTTGATGCTGTTAAACCATTAGCCGATAATCGCCATTTGTTGGTTAGGCTTGGTGCTAAAAAGGGAATTATAAATCAAGAAGGAAAATTAATTTTGCCGTTGAATACGGTTGATATAGAGTATCTTGGAAACAATTGGGTTGCTATAAAAAGAGAAAAAGAAGTAAGAATTTTTGATTTAGAACAACAGCAATTTTTAAATGATAGTTTTGACGCTGTTCATGGAGCCAAGAGGGGACAAGATTGGGAGGGAGTATTGGTACAACAGGCTAGACAATGGAAATGGTTGGCATTCAAAATGGCTACCTTATCTACTCATTCCTATGTAAATGTTAGCCCAATGCCTTCTGGAGAGATTTTAGTAGAGGGAAAAGATCGAGAACTAGGCGTTTTAAATTCAAAGGGGACGCTAATACTTCCAATGGTTTATCAAGCTATTAGCCCCGAAAATGGCTTTTTTAAAGTCAAAAAAGAAGGAACAGATTGGTTCTTTGTCAACAAGCAAAATACAATCATAAATTGCCCTCTTTTTTGACATTATTCTCGTTGATTGAGTAATCGTATATCGGCAACTCTTTATTGAATTGCTTTTCCATCATAAGGAATCGAGAATGTTTTTTCGACCTCATCGCTATCAATTGCCGTAAATTCTAAGGCAGTATCTCCGATTTCCATTTTATGAAATTCCATTTTATCAAAGCTTGCGGTGGTAATGATATGTTCATCAATTAGATATTCTCCATTTTTTATAATGGTCAAACACCATTGTTTAGAGCCGCCTCTAGCGTGATCTAACACGGTTTGATAAAGATATAATTCTTGATCTTTGAATGGAAGATAAGATACTTTATAGAGCGTATCTATGCGGTTACCTTGCCCTGCTTCGGCTTTATTATAAGCTGCTTGTTTGATACTGATGAATTCTAAAAATGTTTTCTCTTGATAGGCTGAAACTTTGCCCGCATAAGTAGAGGCATTTAGTTTAGCGTAGGTAGCTTTGGGAGGTGTCTTTTGGGCAGGAGTAGTAGTTGCTGTTGGACGGTTATCTATTGGCTCGTTAGCGATAGGAGAGGAAGTATTATTGTTGTTGGTACAAGCAGAAGTAAGCAACAATAAAAGAACCAGCAAAGGAAGATGAAATGACATAAGCTATGATTTTATAAAAGGAAAAAACTAAAAAAGCCCCGAAGGGCTTATATTAGGAACATTTTTATTTAAATGTAGATTAAAAAGGTAAATCATCAGCAAAAGAATCAGCTGGTGGTTCTGCATCAGCCGAAGGAAAAGGAGCATCAGAACTAACTGGAGCAGCTGCCTCTTTTTCTAAACGCCAAGCATTTAGCGATACAAAATAAACATCTTCACCTTGCTTATTTGTCCATTTACGACCACGTACATTAAAGTGAACATTGATTTCTTCACCTATTTTATGGCTATCAATATCATCACACTTGGCTTGAGTTAGTTCAAATTTTACCATTTGTGGATATTGTTCATCTGTTTCAATGACGAATTCACGTTTAGCAAAAGTATCTGTTACTTGCTGCTTGTCCATGATCGCAATGATCTTACCTTTTAGTTTTAATTCTGACATGATTAATACGAGTTGTTAAATTATTGAGTATTTGTAGTTTCTAAGCAGATTTTATGGTAGAATACGGTTAGGTATACGTACCTCAGACACAAAATGTGTCAAAAAAGCCCACAAATTAATAAAAAAATAAGAAAAAGTAGAATTTTAAAACCAAAAACCTAAAACAAATCGTTTGACTATAGGCTTGTAGAACAAAATAGTATGGATGTAATTTTGTTCTACAAGCCAGTTGTTTTTAGTTGGTTCTTCTTAGCCTAAATAAGCCCTTCTTCGCCAGCCGCAGCCTCTTCTTGTCCACGTTGTTGGTTGATTTTATCAACTTCTTGGTCGATAAAATACAAGCTTTGCCCTCCTGTACCAATTAGTTTGATTTTGTCAAGAATGGTACGGATTTGCGCTTCTTCTTCACGTTGTTCTGCTACATACCACTGCAAAAAGAGGGTTGTAGAGTGGTCGTTCTCTTC
Organism: Aureispira anguillae; assembly: GCF_026000115.1. Taxonomy (GTDB): domain Bacteria; phylum Bacteroidota; class Bacteroidia; order Chitinophagales; family Saprospiraceae; genus Aureispira; species Aureispira anguillae. The sequence continues at coordinate 5,017,067 of NZ_AP026867.1, read as the reverse complement.
ATCACTAATTGACAACAATTTATAGATAGCGCTAGTAACTGCTTTTTCTTGTGCATAGACCGCCTTAAATAATTCTTGAACAGAATCATACTCGCCTTTGGGCTGGTCTTGTGCAGAAATGATGGCATGACCATCCATCTCATTGATATAATGAATAATTTTCATCATGTGCATTCTCTCCTCAGCAGATTGATCGTAAAAGAAAGTAGCACAGCCATTTAGTCCTTCTCGCTCGCACCAAGATGCCATCGCAAGATAAGATGCAGAAGCATTTCCTTCTAGTGCAATTTGCTTATTTAATGCTTCGAGTGTTTTTTCGCTTAACATAGTTATTTTAATACAGGTGTTATAAAAAATAATCTTGCACTACATTATTCCACGAGTGCTGCGCAGTTGATTATTGAATGCGCTAACAAAACTAGGCTATCAGTTTTTTAGTACCTTAAATTATTGAGGTTTATGTCACTGATAATTAATGTAATGTGACTTTTTAACAAAGTAATGATAAAATAAATTAACGTCTATTGGATGAATATCAGGCATCCTAGATGTTAATTTAAAAAAAATCGCCTAATACTATTGTATTTAACACTAAATATTAATTAGATCTTTTACCTATACATAAAAAATGCAAAAGATGATAACGCAACAAAAACCTATAAAGTAACCTTATGGTTCAATGAAAGTTGCTAAATAGTTTATAGTGAGTTTGGTACGTATTGTGAATTTTATACGCTGGTCTAATGGTTGTGCATTAATAAATCCATTACTCGTTGTGCTTTTTCATCCAATTCAGGTTGACGAGGATGATGGGCAATTCGTTCTTGCAACCAATCAAAGTATACCTCTTCAAAAGAGTGCATGGCTTCACTATCGAGCCAAAGAAAATCAATGTGAACATAAACAGGCGCATTGAGTACAATGATATTGCGTAGTAAATCTCTAAAATCAGAATTTTGGAACCTACTAGGCCAAGTCGGTAAAACAACACTAAGCGTTAAGGAATAAAAATCTTTTTCAGAATGCGTTGTATTCCCTTTGCGTTGTTTGGTGGTAAATTTGATGTTATCATAGATCGGAACATCACTTTTCTTAAAACTTCGGATATAATCAATAATATCTAAAATCTTATCTTGAGCATCCGTTTTACTCTTAAAAACAACAGGGTGTTTCGCTATGAATACATCGTAGTTATCTGCCAACGCAATGACATAATTGTTTTGATCATCTTGACGAAGGCTATAGTTTTCGGGATAGATTCCTACACTAATAAGCTCATCGCTATAAGCACGTTGTTGTTCAATGTCTCCAAACTCATAACTCTCTAAAATAATAACGTCTTGGTCATCTGTTAAGACAAACCCATGTTGGTCTTGCGCTTGGGGGCGGAGTAAGATATGCTCTACAACATGCATACCCTCAGAATACTTATTGAGTTTATGCAGATATTTAATGAGTTTTTCAATCTCCTTACGAGCAGCTAATCGAGTAGAAACTTCTCGAATTTTGAATACTCCTAGTTTGCGCTTGCCTTTATAATAAATGCTAAAGGATTGTTTATCTTTGGTTGGAAGAACAATATAATTGTGACTTAAGATACCATGTGCCATTAAATTTTTAATCAACTCGTTGCGAGAATCCGCACGGAAGACAAAGCGTTTGGTATAGTCTATAGTATCTTCACTATCTTCTTTTTGATCCTTATCTACAGGATCTTGGTTGGCATCTTTCTCCTCTTCAGAATCCTGTGTCTCTTCGTCTTCTTTTAGCGAAGTGCGCAAACGATCCAATTCATCTTTTAGGTCGTCATCAAGTTCTTCCTCATCAATGCCAAACGTATTGTGAATCTCATACAGGGAGTCCAATCGGATAAAGCCCTCTTTGGTATCTTTTGGTACAAAATCTAAGACTGTTTCCAAGGCATCAAAAGCATCGTTATCATCGTCTTTGCCATTAAAAGCATCTAAGACAGACTTATTGCCAGAAGATTTTATATTTAATAAAAGACTTGCTCGTTTTTCTAGTCCCGAAACATTCCAATCGTCAAGTGTTTCGCCCAAATAATCAAAGCCTTTGCCTCTGTTCTTACTGATATTAATATAATTCTGAAGAAACTCAATCTTGGCATTGATTAATTCAATTTCTGGATTGGATTCATCATCATCATGTCCAACCCCAACATAATTGGATACCTTAAGTAAAAAGTCAGTACTAAATTGCTCCCCAAAACGCCCCAACAAATGATCTAAGAACCGATTGCGTCTATCTACATAAGGATCAAACTTTTTGGTTACTTGCGCTACTTTTTCATTGAACAATTCCAAAGCCTTTGCTCTAGCCTCTGCTAGCGAAAAGTCCTTGTTTTGACTGCTGACATGTTCTACTGTAGGATTAGAGATTAAATCATAAATACCAGGTATGGTATCAGGGGTATTACTATAATAGGTTTTGTTGATGTCTTTGTCAATGGAAAACAGCTTTCGAACATTGGCCAACTGGGATAAATAATTGCTTAGTGTTTGTTCAAAAAACAATAAATAACCTCGTAATTGCTTGACCATCGCAATTCGCTCCCTAGTGGCTTGAGCATAATCAGGCAAGCCTAACTCATTTACACCATATGTTACAGGAAGGGAGTTTTGTAAAGAGTCATAACGCTCTACTTCCTTTAAGCTAATTGTTGAAGGAAAATCTTTTTCGTGATAGAGCATCTTCATTTGATACCCCTTTTTGTATCGGGCATACAAAGAATATAATAACTGATTAGCAGTGTTTAAATCTAGTTCATAGTTTAATGCCCCTCTAAAAAACTGCAAAGGATAATCTGCATTATCAGCAAAACGCTCATCAATGGTATCCATGTCCAGAACTGGGTAGGTGTTTTGGCGGATAGGAATGATGTCACTATCTACAGGAATGCCATTTTTGTCTACTCGAAAATAGGTAATTCTACGAACTCCTTCAACCCCTTGTACAATTTCTATTAGTTTAGAAACATAGACTTCTTGTGTCATGCTTCTTAAGTCTGATTTCAAAATCAGACCATGAACAGGAGGAGGTCCATCAAAAGCTTCATCGACACTGTAGCCTTTTTCCAATAAGTCCTCTAAGGTATGGAATTGGATAGAAGGGTTGAGATGTTCTTCTAAATGAAAAAGAATTTCTGCCAAAACTTCTTCTGCAATGGCTTCAGAATGAATGTCAATGTCTGCAAATATTTCGATTTTATCAACCTCCAACACTTGGATCGACTCAATGTCTTCACATAAGTTTCTGTGCTGGTTAAACAAGGCAAAAACCTCTTTTTTAATCCGTCTTATGCCATCTTCTGTACGTGCCGTTTCATCAATTTGTAACAAAATTCGATAGAGTCCTCGAATTCCTTGCATGTTGTCCCGAACGGGATCTACCCAAGCATTTTTGACGTATTGAATTCTATCAATAATCAAAATTCTATAATCGTCTTGTGTGACGGGATTACTAGGGAGAATTTCTACGGCATCATAAAATGCGTTATTAATTTCTTCCCGTTTTTTGCGGGATTGAGAATTGAGTAAGTTCTGGATAGGGGTGGTTGCACGTTTATTGATTTTTGACATGGTATCACAGAGTTGTTCCATGATGGTTATACCAGGGTCGTGTGCATTATAATCTGTCCAAACATCGCCAGAAAGTTGTTGCATAAATTCCAGCCAAACTTCTTTTAACTGTTCTCTTTCTAATGTTTTTGCAATTTGCGTATTGAGATTGAATTGATCTTGCATAGGTGTTTTTGTCCAAAAGGTGTCTCAATGATAAGGTGATGACCTTTAAAGTTAGTCTTTTTTTTTATCATTTTGAAATGGATTAGAAAAGTAGTAAATAATTATGAATTTAAATTATGAATGGCAAATTGTTTTTCATTTAAATTAATTTACAATGTATAGGACAAAATAATCTTTGCTTTTGCAAGTGGGGATAAAAACAAAGCCTAGTATTATTTTTTTTGTGAAGGAATCAACTGATTATAGATTTTCACCACAGTATTTACAAAATAGAGCATCAGCATCATGTCCCTCACTTAAACACTCCTTGCAAACCTGAGTAGAAGGGGTGTGGTTGCTATTAGAATCTGTATTAACGAGTTCGGCAGAAACAATACCAGTAGGCACGGCCAATACACCATACCCCATAATCATAACAATTGCTGCGAGAAGCTGCCCCACAGATGTAGTGGGAGCAATATCGCCATAACCTACAGTTGTAAGAGTAACAATTGCCCAATAAATACTACGGGGAATGCTTGTAAAACCAGAGTCTTGCCCACCTTCTACAAAATACATGACAGAACCAATCACAACAACCATCATTAGAATAAAGGTCAAGAAGACTGTAATTTTGGCTTGACTTGCTCGCAGGGCTGCCATTAGGCTATTGCTTTCGTCCAAAAACTTGGCTAGCTTAAAAATTCTAAACACACGAATGAGTCGCATCGCACGCACTGCTGCAAAATAACTGGTCATACCAAAGATCAGCTCCAAATAACTAGGAAGGATAGAGAGCAGGTCAATAATGCCAAAAAAACTGAACGCATATTTACTAGGGCGATAAACACAGCTTAATCGCAAAATGTATTCGATCGTAAAATAAACCGTAATGATCCATTCTGCGATCTCAAACCAAGATCCATATATTTGATTGATGTCAGCAACACTTTGTAGCATAACCAACACAATACTAATGATGATTAAAATTAGTAGGGTAACATCAAATAGTTTTCCGAGCTTGGTATCGGCTTCAAATATGATTTCATGCAAGCGATGGCGCCAAGGGGCAAAGTTTTTTTTCATTTCCTAATCGAATGTATTAAGTTGGTTGGACGAATTTAGAGAACCTCTGAGTGATTGATCATAGTTCTAGATCATAAGTTAACTTAATTTCAAAAGATGTTAGGTAGACTGAGCTTTGTTTTTACAAAATATTTGACAATTGCTCTTTGATTTTATCTGCTTCATTTTTCATTTGGATGACCAAACGTTGTATGACTGCTGAATTAGCTTTAGATCCTAGGGTATTAATTTCTCGACCAATTTCTTGTAGAATAAAATTGAGCTTTTTGCCTTTGGATGGCGTTTTCTTTTCGAGTTCATCTACAAAATAGGAGCAATGTTGCTGAAGGCGAACTTTCTCTTCGTTCAAATCAAATTTATCAAGATAATAAATCATCTCTTGCTCTAAGCGATTTTCATCCACTCTACCTTTTACCTGTAATTGTTCCAAACTAGAAAGAAGACGTGTCTTAATTTTTTCAATTCGCTCTTCTTCTGCTGGATCTACTTTGGTTAACAAGGTTTCTATTTGCCTAATATGGGACAGAATATCGTCAAAGGTTGCACTGCCTTCATCTGCTCTATAATGATTAAGAGCGGCTAATGCTTCTTCAATGACTTCTAGAATAACTTCCCAAGCATTTTCGTCAACAGCATCGTTGTTTTGAACGATTACACCAGGCAGGCGAGTAACGGTATAGAGCAAATCGCCATTGCTGATGTTGTGCTTATTGGCAATTTTCATTAGATCTTCGTAATAATTATCAAAGGCTTGTTTGTTGATGGCATGGTCATTTTCTAGGGTGTTTTCAACGGTTAACGTAAGGTCTACTTTACCCCGTATCAAGTTGCTATTGATTAACTTTCTTAGTTCAATTTCTTTGCTTTGATACTGACTAGATATTCTTGTACGCAAATCAAAACTTTTACTATTAATGCTCTTTATTTCAACAACTATGCGTTGAGAAGGTGTGGTTTTTTCAGCACGTCCAAAACCCGTCATGGAATACAACATAATACTTATAAATTATGAGTGGTGACTTATGAATGGTTCCAAAAACTATTCATAACAGAAAATGATCAACTATTAAACTTGTAGCATATACTACGATACCGCTTTAGAATTGTAACAACTCTTCTTTTTTAGCTCCAATTTATCGCTGTTTAAATTGCTTATTTAGAGTTGTTTTAGCGTGTGTAGCCTTTAATAAATCACTTACGAATAAAACATAGATCTAATACTGCCAACAATGTTTTTAGTGTGAAGTGAAATCTAAGGTACACTTTTTCTAATATTTATTGTTAGATAATAATCTAAAGTATTCTCCGCTCTAGCGTTTGAAAAGAGAATCATAGAATAAGTCTATTAAAAGGAAAAAATAATAAACTTCTTAATGAAGGAAGGGAGAAAATTTTTTTTTTCATTAAAAAGCAAGTACATTTAAAAACAATTAGGGCTAAAAAAACAGGCTTCTTTTGACAACCCCCAATGAATTTTGGTGCAATTGTTCTTTGTTATCATCTCCATAAATTAAAATGGATAGGATGGTATTGGACAAAGAAAATAGAGAGAAGTGTTGATTAGCTTTGAATGCGTATCAAAGGAAAATTTTCTAATTAAAAAATAAATACCATGCGATTAAGAGGTATACAATTTATTTATGATAATCAAGGAAAAAAAACAAGTGCTGTTGTAGACCTTAGACGTTACGGAAAAGAGTTTGCGGTCTTTTTAGAGGAGTTGTCAAAGAAACGTTCTAGTGGCAATAGGACAACAACCAACCCTGTAGTGGGAGATACCACGGCAGTTGTAGGAGGATCAGGCAATAATAGTGGTAGTGCCGTTAATGCGAGAAGACTAAAAATAGATGCCTTGCTCAAAACAGCTCGATCTTATTATGGTGTGCCTTATCGTACTGGCGGCGTTTCGCATAGTGGGATGGATTGCTCTGGTTTTACACAAACTAGTTTTAGAGCAATAGGGCTGCAACTTCCTAGAGTTTCTAGAGATCAGGCTATGATTGGGCAGGCTGTTGATAAATCAAATTTACAACCTGGAGATTTGGTGTTTTTTGCAACAGGAACCCCTGGTCGAATTAACCATGTAGGCATTGTAACCGATGTAAGTAACCCTGCTGCTATTCGATTTATTCATGCTTCTAGTAGTCGAGGAATTGTAGAAACATCTATGGGGATCAACTATTGGGTACGAGCTTATATTAAAGGGAAACGCATCGTTTAATTCAATCATCTACTAAGAATTACTCGTCTTGTACGCTTAATTTTTAGTCGTTAAGTATATAAAAAAAAGTGACTAGGAGTTTAATGAAAATGGTGGCTATAAGTATCATTATAATGATTAGTAGCTGTGGAACGGTGCAAAAAATCAATTACAAAAATCCCAAAAAAGTAACCCTTGCGTTTTATAAAGCCTTGGGGAAGCATGACTACGAACAAGCCAAACGAGTGGGGACTGTAGCCACTCAAGAAGTCCTTAGTTTGTTGCAGAATTTAGATGACCTATTGCCAGAAGAAGAACGTGCTATAGCTTTAGCAGGAATGGAGGAAAGACTGAAATTGCTCAAAAAAACAACTTGCGAGATAGAGGGGGAGTTGGCCAAATGCCAAGTTTGTTGCGACGAATTGGGCGTGTTGGAAACAGAAGTTTTGTTACTCAAAAAAGTAGACAAACAATGGCTAGTGCACATGACTAAAGAAACGCTAGAGGCTAACTAAATAGCTTTTTTAGTGTTAAGTATAACCTAAAAAATTCGTCTAACTTCTAGAAGTTAGACGAAATTTTTTTTTGTACCAAATACTTATTTTATAAAGTATTGATGCGATTATTTTAGACCACGCTTTTCGTCAGAAACAGTCAATTGCTTACGTCCTTTTTTGCGACGGTTAGCCAATGTCTTACGACCATTTTTGCTGCTCATGCGTTCACGAAATCCGTGTTTATTTTTACGCTTACGATTGGAAGGTTGAAATGTACGTTTCATTATTCTATTCTATTTTATATTATTGTCTAGTTTCAAAAGCGGGTACAAAGATAAAAATAAAAAATTGCAAAACAAATTTTGTTACTAATCTTTAAATACTTCGATTGTTTTTTCTTTAAGTATCAAGTCTGTGAACTTGCCTTTAAAACGGGTTGCTCTTACCATGTGGTTATCAATCCAGTGATAATTTCCACCTCTAGGCTTGCCCATTAATAAACTGTGATACTTGAAGCCATGTTTTTTGAGCCACATTTCTGTAACGTCACGGTGGGCTTCCGTTCTAGAAGTAAAAAAGCAAATACGATGCCCTTCATCGTACCATTTGTTTAAGGTTTCCAAAGCATCAGGGAATGGTTCACAAGTTCCCATACGTTCTGGTTCTTCATTTGGAACATCTTCTGTAATCGTACCATCAATATCGATAAGATAATTTTTTACATCTTCTGGTAAGATAGGGCTAATTAAATTTCCTTCTTCATCCACCAACTTTTTGAGTTGCTTGTCCATGATTGATTTTTTTTGATGTTTTGTGTGTTTTTTTATAGTGTATAAGGTTGAGCTACAAAAATACGGCGATAAAATTAAAAAACATACGCTTTCCCCTAAAAACTAAAATGATAGAACGAACAGTCAATCGTTTTTTGATAAAAAAACACCCAATTAATTGGGCAGTGTATCTTGGTTGGTATCATCAGGCAAGGCGATATGGATAGAATCAGGCAACTTTTTGACTGTTTGAGGGTTAGGGCTTGGCTCAACAATGTTGTTTTGTACTTCAAACCGCCAGCCAGCTTGTTCGACCAATAATTTGATGATTTCTAAGCTCTCTATGCCTTCTTCCTTGGCTTGTTCCATCAAAGGACCCTCCGAAGCAGTTTTTTCTAGTTTTTTCTTAGCAACGGCTCCAATACTAGTGAGTTCTTCTTCTGTAAAAGAATTGAACATGCCTTCTTGAATGTCATAATATTTTAGGTCGTGATCGATGGATAAAATTTCTGGATCAGGTAAATTTTTGACTCTTAGTATTTTATTTTCATTGTCTACCTCAAATTGAGCCTTTTTTAGGTCATAACCTACCGATACCCGTGCATTGACTTTGATGATGGCTTTTTTGCGTAAGATGGAAATATCTGACCAATAGGAATCATTGTATTGATGAATATTTGAAAATTCCCCCTCAACCGTAATTAATTTGGCAACCTTTTTTACCCGTTCCAATAAGATGTGTTGATTGATGTCTGGCATTGGGTCTTTTGTCGATGCTGGTTTCCCAAAATAATGAGCGTATAAAATGGCACCAACAATAGCACCAAAAAGGAAAAAGCCAAAAGAGTCAATTAGTTTCATGTAAGATAATGGTTTTGGTTAATTGCTGATTAAGATTCATTGAGTTGATCTAATAACCATTGTTTTTCAGTCAATGGTTCCATTGATTCTATCTCATAATATAACTTTTCTTTTGCTGATTGGTCAAAAGACGGTCGTAAAATTATCTTTTTTACCAAAGAAAGTATATTTAAATAATTGTGTTTGTGGTAACTCATAACTTCTTTGCGCTGCAAAAAAACTTTAAAGCTTTGTATGAGTGCCTCCAATGCATCCCAGCTTTTATTTTTATAATAAATTTTTAATAACATCATCTTTGCATCAATATTCATAAACAAATCATCGTATTCTACTTTCGTTAATAAGCTTAAGCAAGCATCGTATTTGTTTTTTTCAAAAAAATATTTTGCCAAGACATAGTTTTCATAGCTGAGTTGTATCCCTTTAGGTAGGTAGCTGGTGTATTGTTTTATAAACGTTTTTATCCAATCAAATGCTTTTAATTTTAATCCTAAAGCCACAATATTTTTATAAGCAAATTGGCTGAGCTGCCCATTGCTTACTAATAACTCTGTCCTCAATCCAACTTGGTACCATTGAAAGGCTTCTTTGATATAAGATAAGTTTCCTGAATGGGCTTGCTTAATCGCATAGTTAATTATAATTAGCAAAATTTCTTGGCGTTCGTTTCTCTGCAATAAAACTCCATGCTTTTCCCAACACTTCTTTAAGGACAAATAGTAACATTCTTCTTTTAAGTGCGTCAAAGCCATATAGGCAAAATAATAGAGTTGGATAACGGGAACACTATTTTCTTGCTGAGCTTGCTCCAAAACACTGGACAACATCGGAATTTCGTAGGCAACTTTATAAACATTACTATGAGAAGCTGCAATGTAAGCATATCGCAAGGTTGATAGAATAAAAAAATTAGATAGGTTGCTAAATAGGTTCGGCAAGTTGTTCTCTTGAATGCGATTATGGGTGCCTTCTAAGTTGAATTGGTGGACTTCCAATTCGTAAGCATGAAGATAGAAGGCACTGCCTCTATGTTTGTCTTGCAGGAGATCCTGTTTGCTTTTTTTGACAATTTTTTTTGCATTAGCAATTGAATTTCGCTTTGAATAAGCACTAATCTTATTTTTTTGTCGGTTTTTTTTGGATGAAACTGATTCTAAATATTCGATAAATTCTTCAAGTACTTTGTAGGCATAGGAAATAACATGATTGATTTTATACATGTCGTAGGTTTCCTTAGGGAAGATATAAGAAAAGGCTCGCTCTTTTTGTAAAGTTATCGCTGTTAAATTAGACCTAGAGTAAATAAAATCAAATAATTGAACAACAGATTTTCGTTGATTGTGAATAGGGGATAGAACCCATTGTTTGAGTAACCTATGTTCGGAGGCGCTTAAGGTTTGATATAATCTGATAAATTTACTATGGATCATTTTAAGGGAAAACTGAGGGTTAAAATTCGATAAATATAAGAAAATGTAGTTGGCGGCGCAATTTATAGGTGATACATTTGAGGAAAATAATTGAGGGATATGCCCTATTGAAAACTAATAACCATAAAAGATGAAAACAATACAATTAATTAAGATACTATTACTCGTTATTTGGGGGTATGGAAATACCTATGGGCAAATTATTGACAGAACGTACGAAATCCCAGGCGCATTGGATGCCCCCAATGTTTCTGGATGTAATCTAGTGGCTGATGGCAGTTTTATTGTAGCTGGCTTTGAAACAAATGCAAGAGGATTTTTATTAAAAGTAGATTCTATTGGAGATTTGGTCTGGCGTAAAATGTTTGTGAATAAACATCTTATAGGAGATCCAGAACCTACGAATGATGGTGGTTTTATTGCCCAAACAAGAGCGTATAGTTCCTCTAGTATGGGATTAGTAGGGGACTTTTTTTTAACAAAATTTGACTCATTAGGAAATATAGAGTATGAGATTGTAGATTCTTTACAAGGGGTTTATAAAAATATAAGTACTTCTATCTATTATGAGAAAAATAATAAAGTACATCTAAGCTATATTTATGATGAATTAGATGTCAATTCAAACTTAGTATTAAGCAATAAAGTCCATCAATATACTACTTCATCAGGGGGGATGATCGGTTCTCTTATTGATACTTTGGCGGTGACTTATCCAACTGGTGGGAGTTATGGAAATACATTTAATAGAGCAACAAACTATTTATCCTGGTATTTCAAAGACTCAAAAGTATTGTTGAACGATGGAAGAATAGCATCCATTGTTAACTTTGAAAGATGGTTAGGAAGTGGGGGAACCACTCCAGTCTATAATATGGCGTTCTGTGTAGTCGATAGCTTTGGACAAATCGAAACATTTAAATACCAAAACTATATTCCTATCGTAGGCGATGCAATTACTTATGGAATTGCAGAAACAGGCGATGGTGGTTTTGTTATGGTAGGAGAGAATGCACAAGGGAATTTTTTGTTAAAACTGGATTCGGATGGAGATCCTATTTGGATGAAACCAATCGCTTCGCATGTGGGACTTCCTCCCCGTTTAGGCGTTTTAGATAATGGAAATATTGTCTGTGGGCAAAATGTATACGATTATCAGGGAAATTACCTAAACCCACTTCGACTCAATGTTGCTCAACGTGGTATGCATGTAGGATCTAAGGCCGTTTACCTTGCAAAATCGAATGGGGTAGATTCTATTCGTATTTTCATTGACGGTACACTTGGAAAAATTTATCTAGATACCATTGTAGGAAATATTTATAGAGACTTAAATTTAGACTGTAGTAAAAATGGGCTAGAGGAAGGGATGAAAGGCATTAAAGTTCAGGCTATTGGAAATTTGAATTTTATTGCCATGACGGATTCTTTAGGGAATTATTCGATGCTAGTAGATTCTGGAACCTATACCGTTTCAGCAGTTTTGCCATCTCTTTATTGGGGGAGCTGCCCCCCTAGTATGACTGTAAGTACCAATGCGCTGCATACGACCAATGTTGTAAATTTTGGTTTGCAAACATTATTTGAGTGCCCAATAATGACTGTCGATATAGGCGCACCATTTATTCGAGCAACTGGGGGAGGAAGTGCTTACACAATTTCTTATTGTAATAATGGAACCGTAGATGCTATCAATGGGACAGTAGAGGTAGAATTGGACCCCAATCTGAACGTATTAAGTACTACAATTCCAATCGCTAGTCAAGTAGGAAATACTTATACCTTTAATATTGGTAACGTTGCTATGAATGATTGTGGTAGTTTTAGAATGCAAGTTGTTATTGACAGTAGCGTTGCTATTTCTTTGCCAATTTCTCAAACTTTTTGTACTCAAGCCCATATTTACCCAGATTCTATTTGTATTCCCAATTATTGGAATGGACCGATTATAGAGGTTGATGCAACCTGCTTGGTGGATACCGTTGAGTTTTTGTTGGAAAATGTAGGAGCACCCATGATTCAATCACTCCAGTATTATGTTTATGAAGACAATGTAATGTTTAGAACGGGAAATACGACTGTTTTAGGAAATGGAGGGACGGAGCTTATCTTAGAACCAGCATTACCAGGCAAAACCTACCGAATTGATGTAAAACAAGCACCTGGTTTTCCTCCTTTATTGGGAGATAGCATGGCAACCATTGCAATAGAAGGCTGTAACCCTTTGCCAAATGGCACGTTTAATACGGGCTTTATCACACAGTTTTCTAATGATAATGGAGGTGTGTTTGTTGCCCAAGATTGTCAAATGGGGATTGCGGCTTATGATCCAAACGATAAAGCAGCACAGCCAGAAGGGTATGGTTCGGCAAACCATATTTATGATTACACCAAATTAGATTATCGAATTCGTTTTCAAAATACAGGAAATGACACCGCTTTTGTGGTTGTGGTTAGAGATACGATTTCTCCTTTTTTAGATCCTGCAACAATTCAAATGGGAGCAAGTAGTCATCCTTATACTTGGAATTTGTCTGGGCAGGGTGTCTTAGAAGTTACCTTTAATAATATAATGCTTCCAGATAGTAATATCAACGAACCCGCTTCTCATGGATTTTTCCATTATGAAATTGAGCAAACAACAAACAACCCTATAGGAAGTATTATTAACAATACGGCAGCGATTTATTTTGATTTTAATCCACCTATTTTTACCAATACGACTACCCATACCGTAGGAGAAAACTTTGTCACTATTAATTTATCAATTGGTGAAATTTATGAAGAAACAGTAGCCATTAAGGTATTTCCAAATCCATTTTCTTCTGTTACGACGATTCAAGTAGAAGGGGAGGAATATGAATGCTTGAAGTTAAGGGTATTTGATGTAACTGGACGTTTAGTGACTACCACGCAAGTACATTTTGACAATAAAATTGAATTGCTAAAAGGAAACATCCAAACAGGGGTCTATTTTTATCAACTAGAAGGAGATGGAAAATTAATTAACACAGGTAAAATTATAGCTCAATAAATTTAAAGTGCTATTAATCAGCCTAATTCTGTTGTTCTAGCGGAATTAGGCTATTTTTTTTAGAAAGACGATCTAATATTGTCAAATCATATCGATAAATAAGTGCCATTTTATTTATACATTTAAAGGTGAGCGTAAGGAAAGAGCGAATGATTTTTGTTTAGAATAAACAGGACTTAATACAATGAATCGATTTACAGGAAAAACAGTTTTTATAACAGGGGCTAGTCGAGGAATCGGAAAAGCAATTGGTCTTAAATTGGCCGCAGAAGGAGCAAATGTTGTTATTGCAGCAAAAACAGCAGAACCACACCCTAAATTGCCTGGAACTATTTATACGGCAGCAAAAGAAATAGAAGAAGTTGGTGGCAAAGCGTTGCCATTGGTCGTTGATATTCGCCATGAAGAAATTTTGCAAGCAGCCATTGACAAAGCAGTGGATACCTTTGGAGGGATTGATATTTTAATTAACAATGCAAGTGCTATTAACTTATCTCCAACAGAGCATGTTAGTATGAAACGTTACGATTTGATGCATGCGGTTAATGCTAGAGGGACCTTTATGACTACTAAGTTATGTTTACCACACCTTAAAAAAGGCAATAATCCGCATATTCTCAATTTATCACCCCCCTTAAATATGGACCCTAAGTGGTTTGGGAATCACGTTGCTTATACAATGGCAAAATACGGAATGAGTATGTGTGTCTTGGGACATGCAGAAGAATTTAAGGATTATGGTATTGGCGTGAATGCGTTGTGGCCAAGAACGACAATTGATACTGCTGCTGTACGCAATTTGTTGGGTGGAGCAGAGCTTGCCGAACAATCTCGTACGCCAGCAATTATTGCTGACTCAGCAGCTTATATTTTAAATAGAAATAGCAAAGAGTGTACTGGAAATTTCTTTATAGATGATGAGGTGTTGGCAGCCGAGGGCATTTCTAACTTAGATCAATATGCAGTAAATTTGGAAAAAGAATTGATGCCTGATTTTTTTATTTAATTTTATTTTGTCTTAATTTGCTGATAATTAGTTGTAAACGACTGGGTTTTTGATGTAAGGAAAAAAATAAAAGTAACGTTTCTTTTTTTCCTTACACCAAAATTAAAAAAGCAAGCATCTTCTTAAATAACCAACCTAAAATAGAGCGATTACTATATTCATTGGTTCAACTTTCCCCAACAAAGTGAACGCTATAAGAATATAGATGGGACATTTTTTGTTTGTTCAGCTCTACAGATTCCATACCAACAAAAATTACCATTTCTTTTTCTATCAATAATAGTAGAAAGTTTCTGTATTTTTTATACCTTGAATACCATATCTTATTTCATATTAAGGTATAAAATAATATGTTTGATTGGAAATACCAATGAACTTTGAAAATTATAGGATATTAGCATAAGAAAATTTTGTATTGTCCTATTTATTTACAATTTTTGTGCTTCATGTCAAAACTCGATAAAGAGCTTTAATGAAGGAATATGTTTTTTGGAGAGGTGCCAGAGTGGTTGAACGGGCACGCCTGGAAAGCGTGTGTGCCTTGACGGGTACCGCGGGTTCGAATCCCGCTCTCTCCGCCAGTATTAAAATAACCAACCTGTATACTAAAGATAACGTTCTTTGGGGTACAATGGTTCCATAAGATCTTTAAATTAAAGGTTATATTCTAAATACTTTATAGGGATATAATTAAGAGTAGAAACTAATCTAATTTTTGTTAAAAACTTTCGCAAACCATCTTTACGTTATGAAAAAGGTTTTCGTTTTATTTTTCGCACTTTTCCTAAGTGTATGCACGTACAATAATACTCTTTTAGCTCAAGATGAGCCAGCTGTAGATGACACTACTCAAGTAGTTGATGAGCCAGCTGATGAGCCAGAACCTGTTGTTAATGAAACACCAGAACAAGAAGTGACTTCTGAGCCTGTTATCGAGAAATCACTACACCAAGTTGTAAAAAAGAACTTTATTGACGGTGGTTGGCAATTTATGGCAATTGTATTAATTTGTCTTATTTTAGGTTTGGCAATTGCTATTGAGCGTATCATTACACTTAGTTTGGCAACTGTTAACACTAAGAAACTAGTCGCTGAGTTAGAAGGTGCTATTTCTAATGGAAATATTGCTGAAGCTCAAAACATCTGTAAAGCTACTCCTGGTCCTACTGCTGAGGTATTGGGCGAAGGGCTTAAGCGTGTTGATGATGGTATTGATGCTGTTGAAAAAGCTATTGTATCTAACGGTAGTGTACAAATGGGATTATTAGAAAAAGGGCTTGTTTGGTTGGCCTTGTTTATCGCATTGGCTCCGATGTTAGGATTTATGGGAACGGTATTGGGTATGATTGATGCCTTCTCTGCTATTGAGAAAGCAGGAGATATTCAGCCTTCTATGGTTGCAGGTGGTATTAAGGTAGCACTTTTGACAACGGTATTTGGTTTGATTACTGCGATTATTCTTCAAATTTTCTACAACTATATTACTGCAAAAGTAGATAGCTTGGTAAATTCTATGGAAGATGCAACAATCAGTCTTGTTGATATTTTGATTGACAACAGACAATTACCTACTAACAAAGTAGGAGAATAATTATTTTTGATTAACTAATAAATCTAGAACTATTATGACTGGAGCATATCAGTTTCTCAAAAAGTATGGGGTAGCAGTGGGCTTTGGTACAGGTACTGTACTTGCTATTCTAACCTATGTCATTATATTGGCAGGATATCCAGAGATTAACCCTGGAAGAGAAGAGCTGTATGAAATGGGCAGTTTCGATTTTGGTTTGTATACCACTTATGCCCTAATTATTGTTGCTTGCCTTTTGGTAGCAGTATTTTCACTAATTTATGTTGCCAAAAATCCTAAGGATTCTGTTAAAGGATTGATTGGATTTGGCGTAATTGTCGTTTTGTTTTTTATCACTTACTCAATGGGAGATGGTGCTTTGACTGCTGAATTGGCTAAAAGTGATCCCTTGTTATTACCAGTAGAAAGCAAAATGATAGGAGACAGAACTGTTTCTGTACCTGTAATATTTGAAGAAGGGGTTACTCAATCTTCTGGATTACAAATGGCAGATGGACTAATTAAGTTTGGTTATATTATGATGTTGTTAGCAATGGTTGCTATGACATTTGCAGCAGTTCGCGATTTAGTAAAACAATCTTAAGCTAAAAAAAATGGCTAGAAGAGATATTCCAGAAATCAATGCAGGTTCGATGGCAGATATTGCCTTCTTGTTATTGATCTTCTTCTTGGTGACAACAACGATACAGACGGATTCGGGGCTTAATGTCTTGCTACCTCCTTATGTAGAAGAACCGCCACCACCACAGGAAAAAAATAAACGTAATGTGTTTGCCGTTCAAATTAATGGGAACAACCAATTATTAGTTCGTGGTCGTCCGCTTGATTTATCGGAATTGGGTGATATCAAAGAACAGTTGAAGACTTTTATCATGAACCATGGTAAAGATCCAAACTCTTCGGATTCTCCTACCAAAGCTGTTGTGAGTTTGTTAAATGACAACGGTACTTCTTATGAGGCTTATGTTGGGGTGTATAACCAACTTAAAGCAGCTTATAATGAACTTTGGGAAGAGTCTGCTCAACGAAAATATGGTCGAAGCTATGGCGATTTGGACAATAAAGAACGCAAATCTGTACGTAAAGAAATACCATTGGTTATTTCTGAAGCTGAACCAACTAGTTTGTCGTCTTAGATAAACTTTTAGAATAATTTGTTTGATCATTCGACAAGCATTAGGGCATTACTCATCTTTAATGCTTGTTGAACGAACTTCTATCTAGCAATCTTTAGAATTCATAATTCATTGATAAAAGAAGTTCTTATGAAAAAACGAAAATTACCGTCCTTAGGGGCTGGCTCAATGGCTGATGTTGCTTTCTTATTGTTGATCTTTTTCTTGGTAACAACAACGATTCAAACGGATACTGGACTTAATGTTGTATTGCCCGTTTGGTCAGAAAATAATAATCCTATAATTTGGGAAGATCAAAATGTACTATCGATTTTAATCAATGCTGATAATGAATTGATGGTGGAAGGCAATAAAGAAGAGTTGAGTAATTTGAAATCAAGAACGGAGCAATTGGTTCTGAAAGAAGCAGAATCGCCCAGAAAGGCAATTGTCTCTTTGCAAAATCATACGGGTACTTCTTATAATAAGTATCTATTGGTTTATAATGAGATCAAAGCAGCTTATCATAAAATCTGGGATGATGCAGCCGTTCGTAAATTTGGTCAACATTATGATGACTTGATGGCTCAATTACAAGGAGAAATTCGGAGGGATTACCCTTTGGTTATTTCTGAAACAGAACCATCAACGGTTGCTATGAGGCAGTAGTGTAGAATTTAATTTGAAAATTAACCTTATTGATTATAATATTAAGTTATGTCTAAGTTTAAGAAAAAAGGTAAAAAGGATGCTCCAGGTATAACCACTGCTTCTTTGCCAGATATCGTTTTTATGTTGTTGTTTTTCTTTATGGTAGTAACCAAAATGAGAGATAGCGAAATTATGGTGAAAATTCAGGTACCTAGTGCTACCGAATTACAAAAATTAGAAAAAAAATCACTGGTTACGCATATTTATATTGGTTCTCCAACAAAACAATATGCATCGTTAGGTAATGCGCCTCGTATTCAACTAAATGACCAGTTTGCAGATGCTTCTGCTATTCCTCTTTTTATTGCGAATGAAAAGCAAAAAGTAGTTCCTGCTAAATTGAGAAGTAAAATGACCTGTGCTATGCGTATTGACAAAAGTGTTAAAATGGGTATTGTTACAGATGTAAAGACAGAGTTGCGTAAAATTGATTTTCGTAAAGTAAGTTATTTAGCAACAGATTTAGGAGAATAAAAACATATCCCAGCAATGGGCTATTTAATCTATAGAAGTCTTTTTCCCATTGGGAAAAAGACTTTTTTTGTATGGAAAAGGGGCGCAAGAATGAGGGAAGACAACAGGAATAGTTGGTGTTGGGACTACTTTTGATGCGATTCTTTATATCGATAAAATTACGCCAATAAAATTAATAGAATACAGTAAAATATTACGTTAATGAATAACTGCTATGATTTTATCCAAAATATTTTAGAGGGAAAGAAGAAAAGATTTTTATAAAATCAATTTAAAACATTACATTTATAGGTGTTACTTTTAAGCAGTAGATCTGTAAAGAAAGAGTAACAGCTGATTTTAGCCTCAAATAGGTATTCTTATAGATTATCCTTAATAGACTTCCTCTCAAATGTATTGCTAAAGCTTTTTTTTATGAAGTATTTTGTTTTTTTTATCGCTTTGATATGGGTGGCTAGTTCTTGTCAAATACCCAATCCATTTGATACAACAGTAGACATTGTTTATCCAGATACTACTGTTACCATTAATTCTTTATTGCCCCAAGTATGTGAGGTCAAAGTTAATGATACCGATAGTACATATCTTGTTACTACCTATTGGACGGATAAGTTAACAGGAAGAATTATCTACAAAATGGAAGATGCTCCTTATCGGAATAGTCGCATGCATGGAATACGGTATAAGTACGATGCAGATGGCGATACCTTATTGATTGCTCATTTTGAAAATGGAGTTCGTGTAGATTCTACGATTTATTATTGGCCCAATGGAAAGCCCAAACATAAATTCTTCTATTCATCTAGCAAGGATGGAAATATTAACTTTGAGGTTCAATTTCATCAAAATGGGCAACGTAAAACGGATTTGATTGCGTATGAAGATGGCGTATTAAATGGAGCCGTTGATTATTTTGATGATACAGAAGCTAATAAAATAACAGAAACCTATTATTATAGAGAGGGCAAGGTTATTGGAATTAAAATTTACAATGAATCGTATGCCGAGTTAGATCGTAGAAAAGATTATTTGTTAGCAGAATATCGTAAGGATTCTGTACGTCTTGCAACGGAATTATTGGCACAGGCTGGAATCGATGAAACAACAAATGTTCCTGTTTATTACATTGGCTCCGAAAAAGATGGTTTATACGATGTTGGAGAACCAGATGACTGGGATATTATGAAAATAGACCCTGCATTTATGCTGAAATACTACAACCGTTAAGGTAATATATATAAATATATTGTTGAAGATCTACCAATTTTTATAATTGGTAGATCTTCTTTGTTAGGGACTCAAAGTTCTAAAAAGGACCAAACAGCTTTTGTCCAAGCTTGAGGAGCATCTTGCATAATATGATCGTGCCCCGCATTTTTAAAAATGCTTAATCTTCGTTGGTTGCTTAAGGCGTTAAACACAGCATCTATTTCATGTTTTCGAACTTTGGGGTCTTGTTCTCCATAGATAATTAGCGTTGGAACCTTGATAGATCGGGCATAATTAACGGCATTGTGTTCCCAACTATTCATATTATTTTGAATGCCTCCCCAAAACAATAATAATTCAGGTAAAAGTACCTGAGGGATGTTTAGATTCTCAAATCGGCTATAAACGGCATCCTTAAGTGAGCCAAAAGGACATTCTAAAATTAGCTTTTCTACATCGAGTTGATAATCCTGCATTGCTTTGAGTATGCTCACAGCACCCATTGATGTCCCTAGAAGACTAATTGGTAAATCATGATAAGTTCTAATGTATTGATAAGCACGTTGAACATCGAGCGCCTCGTGATAACCAATAGATGTTTGGAACCCTTCAGAATCTCCATGCCCCCTAAAATCAACCAAAAAGGTATGGTATCCTAATTTTCGGAGTACTCGTGCTTGTTCCAACTGAGAAGATTTATTAGCACTATAACCATGAAAGAGGATAACCACTCCTTTGGGAGGAAGGGAAGTAGGAATCCACCAAGCATCTAATCGTGGACTTTTGCCAAGACTTATTGTTTTGAAACTACTATCTGGTTGAATTTTATTACGAGGCTTTGCTATTTCAACCCCATAAACACCTATCTTTATTTTTTCCCAAAACGTTTTTTTATCAATTTCCTCACTAGTAAGTTTGGGGAGATCTTTATCGACAAAATGGGTAAAATAATAGGCATGATTATAAATGATAAAATTGGAACCAATAAACAATAAAATGAATAAATAGAAACACCATTTTATCCATTTCCAAGGTTTTATTTTCATAGAGTGTAAAAAATTAAAAGCCAAAAATTATCGATCTAATCCATGAAGTTTACAAAAATAGGGGTACAAGGGGATTGGTACTCATTTTAAGGGATTGGATTGAATGTTCTTTAGAATGACTATTGTTAATGATGAAATAAGTTTTAGTACTATTTTGGGGTATGGGTAGTTTAATTTCTTGATCATTAGCTGGTTGAGCTATATTTGTTTTTTTTGACATAATCGGAAAAAACAAAAAATAAAAGGGAGTCAAAATATTATAGGTATAAGATGAGAATACTACAATATAATTTATAAATTGTTGCCCCTATTAAGAACCAAAATGGAAATTAAAAGCATCAATATAAGAATCAATCTTTTAACTTTAGGCAAGTACACAAAATCATTACTTGGATTTTAGCATAAGACTACTTTTAGGAGGAATGTTTACTGGCCTACTTCTGTAGAACCTCTAGAAGAGGGACAACAGTTTATTATCACAAAAATAAGAAATTTAAAAAATACTATGTCAACTAAGAATCAAGCGTTTATTGTAGAGGGGGGTCATAAATTAAGTGGAGAAATAACCCCTCAAGGAGCTAAAAATGAAGCATTACAGGTTATTTGTGCAACCTTGTTAACCCAAGAGCGAGTTACCCTAACAAATTTGCCTAATATTAAGGATGTAGTGATGTTAATTGAGCTCTTAAAAGGGCTGGGAGTTATTGTTACAAAAATTGATAGTAATAGCTATACATTTGAAGCCAAAGAGGTCGATTTAGACTATTTACATAGTTCGGAATATATCAAAAAGGCAAGCAAAATTAGAGGCTCTGTAATGCTGTTAGGCCCTTTGTTGGCACGTTATGGGCATGCTGTTTTGCCAAAACCAGGTGGAGATAAAATTGGTCGTCGTCGTTTGGATACGCATTTGCTAGGTTTAGAAAAGCTAGGAGCAGTATTTAATTACGATATAGAAAAGAATATGTATTTTATTGAGGCAAAAAAGCTCATGGGAGGATATATTCTGATGGATGAAATATCTGTAACGGGAACTGCTAATACACTTATGGCAGCGGCTATGGCAAAAGGCGTTACAACCATTTACAATGCAGCTTGCGAACCTTATTTACAACAACTTTGCAAAATGTTGAATGGAATGGGGGCGAGAATTACTGGAGTTGGCTCTAATAAATTGGTGATAGAAGGAGTGACACAAATGTTTGGGACAGCGCATCGACTGTTGCCTGATATGATAGAGATCGGTAGCTTTTTGGGACTGGCAGCTATGACACAATCTGCGATTACCATCAAAAATGTTCGAGCGGATGCTTTAGGAAATATTTTGCCCGTTTATCGTCGTATGGGAATTCAATTTGAGGTAATTGATGACGATATTCATGTACCTGCGCAAGATCTATATGAAATTCAAACGTTTATTGACGGTTCTATAATGACGGTTTACGATGCTCCTTGGCCTGGCTTTCCTCCTGATTTGATGAGTATTTTATTGGTGATTGCTACCCAAGCAAGAGGAAGTGTTTTGATTCATCAAAAAATGTTTGAAAGCCGTCTGTTTTTTGTTGATAAACTCATTGATATGGGCGCACAGGTTATTCTATGCGATCCTCATAGAGCTAATATAATTGGGTTGGGCAGACAATACCCATTGAGAGGAATTACCATGACCTCTCCCGATATTCGTGCAGGGGTTTCCTTATTGATAGCAGCAATGTCCGCTAAAGGAACAAGTAAAATATTACAAATTAATCAAATTGATCGTGGATATGAACGCATAGACGAGCGCTTAAATGCTTTGGGGGCTAAAATTACTAGGGTGGATGTTTAACCCAAACTTAATTCGAGTAACAGCATGTTAATATTATTTATTTGTATTTTTGAAAGCGTTCATCAAAGCTGTTATTTAGTCTAAAATATATGTTATTTAAAATTATTTATGTAATTTTATTGAGCTAAGACTTAACCCAGTTCTGCTAAAAGGGATAAAAAGTGTTTTTATGTCTAAAAAATTAGCAAAGACAGGCAGTTTTTTTGAAAATGTAAGAAAAGTAGTTCTTTATTGTTAAATAATTATTTATCTTACAATGTTATCTCTTTATAGATGTATTTTATAATCCCAAGGCTTTCAATTAATCTCAGACAACTATGCAAGGAGTAGAAACCCTCAATATACAGGCCCCCTATACTGGGCTCCGCTCGTTTGAATCATCAGACAAATCATTCTTTTTTGGTCGTGAACGTCAGTTAGATGAATTACTGCGCAAACTTCGATCTAACCGATTCTTAGCGGTTGTAGGTAGTAGTGGGAATGGAAAATCTTCTTTTATTAAAGCAATGTTGTTACCCCGCTTAAAAGAAGGTTTTAATGGACAAGCAGGCGCAATTTGGAGAATTGCAACTTGTACCCCAGGCAATAATCCATTAGAAAACTTAAGCCGCCAACTGGCACAGCGTAATGTGTTGCATGGAGATGAAATGATGGATCCTAGTTATCCAGCCAAAATAGAGGGAATGCTTCGCAACGGAAGCTTGGGAATTGTAGAAGCATTTAAAAAATCGGCAGTAGGCAGGGGAGAGAACTTGATGATTGTTGTTGACCAATTTGAGGAAATCTTTAATTTTAGTAAAAAGAATAAACGCAACGAGGAAGATGCCGCTACGTTTGTTAATTTACTCCTTAATGCAAGTCGCCAAAAAGAGGCTCCTATTTATATTGTATTGACCATGCGCTCCAATCATATTGGCGATTGTGCAGAATTTAGAGGCTTGGCAGAAGCGATCAATGATGGTCAATTTTTAATCCCTCGTGTTAAACCCGAAGATCTTAAAAGAATTATTCTTAATCCTATTCAACACGAGCGATCGGTTAGAATTACAGGAATTAAGGCGGAAATAGAAGAACCTGTAGTCAAAGCTATTATTAATGACTTAGGTAAAAATACAGATGAATTGGCAACGCTTCAACATACCATGTTGAGGATGTGGAATTATTGGCTGGATAAGGAGCAAGATACTGATGTCCCGATTGCTATGTCGCATTATAAGGGCGTTGGAACGGTTAAGGGAGCAATGGCTAGGCATGCTGAAGAGGCTTACTCTGATTTGGATACAGAGGAAAAACGCATTATCTGCGAACGCATCTTTAGAGCTATGGTAGAAAAGACTTCTGATGGCAGTGCTTCTGGTCGCTCAGTGACGGTCAAAGAAATGATGGCAATTACAGAGCGTTCTATGCGTGAAGTTCGTTTAGTAATTTACACCTTTAGTCAATCAGGGCGTAGATTTTTAAATGCTCCTCCTGTAGCCGAAATTGACGAAGATAGTGTTGTTAGTATTGCGCACGATAGCTTGATTAAGCGTTGGACTCGTTTAAAGGGCTGGGCAAATGAAGAAACAGAAGCTGCAGAAATGTATGGTCGTCTTTGTGCGGCGGCAGGATTGTACCATGAGGGTAAAGGGAGTTTGTGGAAAAATCCAGAACTCATTATGGGGCTTAAGTGGTTCAATCCAGAAAAATACGATGAAGATTTTTCTTGGCGTCTTCCTCCCAATAAGGGCTGGTCTAAACGATACGAGAATGCTGCTATAAGTTATGATAAAGCAATAGAGTTTTTGGTCGTTAGTGAGGAAAATGCTTTAGCTGCTGACAAAAGGGATAAAGAAAATGTTGACCGAAAGGATAATAGACGCAGACGCTTAGGCTTTATCGGTCTTTTTACCATCTTGTTCTGTTTGGGTTTAACATTTTGGGCTTTGTACTCTGCTGCGGAGGCGCATAGAAGTCAACGTTTAGCTAGCAAAAATGAAAAAGAATCTTTACGCCAAACTTATTTGGCAGAGTTGAGCAAGGAAGAAGCTAGCCGTCAAAAATTTTATGCTGATTTGAGTGCTAAAAAAGCCATGCAAGAAAAGAATAGAGCAGAGGCGGCCAACTTAACGGCAATGGAAGCTGCTCGTATTGCTGAAGCTAGAGCTAGACAAGCTAAGGATGCAGAGCGAAATGCTAAAATAGAAGCTAGAAATGCACGAATTGCTGAAGAGGATGCTTTGCGTAGTAAAGAAGAGGCAATTGCCCAAACTGCTATTGCAGAGGAAGCTAAAATTAAAGCAGAAGAACAAGAAGAAATTGCCGTTATCCTAAAAGGGCTTTCTATGGCACAAACGATTGCTGTTCGTTCTACCAAAGAAGAAAATGAAGACATCCAAGGTCTATTGGCTAAGGAAGCTTATGATATGAACTCTGCCAATAGCGGAGATCCTCAAGATGCACTTATTTACGAAGGGGTGTACCAAGCTCTTAACCGATTAGAAGAGGTGAATAAAAATAACCCTAATTTTAATGCTTTAGACCAAGCACCTGAAGGGCGTAGCAGAGTTGGGCGAATTCGTAATATTCAAGTTGCGGCTGGTGATGGTCATATTTATACGGTTGGATCTGATGGTTTGTTATTGAAATGGAAGTTTGATATTTATGGTAGCAGATCTGCTCGTAAGGACAAGGCGAATAAACCTGAAATTTTATCTAGCAATGTTTCAGTTTCTAGAACCTTAGGCATTAGCCCTGATGGCAAAAGCTTAGCTAGAGCTGGCGACGCTGATAGAGTTCTTATCTGTGATGCTAAAACGGGACAAATTACGAACGAATTGGATGCACACAAAGGAAAGCGAATCTGGGCACTAAGTTATCTTCCTAGTGGAGATGGTATTGTTACGGCTGGAGATGATGGCTCAGGTGGAACGGCTATTAATTATACAAGTACAGGGGGAACTTCTTCTCCTATTATTGGAAAAACGCCTTATCGATTAACTTCTTTGGATGTTTCTAGTAATGGTAAATATGTTGCAGGTATTGGAAAATCTTCTGAAGTATGGATTTGGAATCTTCAAAACCAAAGCCGTGAGTTTTTGTTAAATGATGAACAAAATAACAAACATGCAACAGCGGTCGCCTTTAACTCTCAAGGTCGTTTTGTGGCAGTTGGATACCAAGATGGTACGATGATGATTTGGGACTTGAATAGAGTTCAAAATGATCCTAGTTATTTACCAGAGCGCTTTCTACATCATGGCTCCAAAATTTCAGACTTAGAATTTAGCAAGGATGGAACAATGTTAATTGTTGGTAGCTTGGATAAAACCGCAACGCTTTGGACTATACGTAATGAAGAGTACCGAGGATATGGAAATGAAAAAGAATTTCCTTATTTAAGTGCTAAATACCATCCGATCAAATTGACCAACCACGATGACTGGGTTACTTCTGTTGCCTTTAGTAATGACGGAACTAAAGTAATTACTGGAACAGCAAACGGACAACTGAAACTATGGGAAGTTGACATGACGTTATATGCAGATCAAATCTGTGACATTGTTCGTCAAAACCTAAGTGATAAGAGTTGGAAAAGATACATTGGAACAGATGATCCTTCTGGCAAAACGCTTTATATTAAAACAGCGGACAAAGGACGTCGAATTCCATTCTCTACTTGTGGTGAAATGGTTCCACAAATGAAGGAGCAATAGTTTATGAATTGATGATTAAAAATAGAGTCAAGGAATTTTTTAACTCCTTGACTCTATTTTTTGAAAAAAAAAACATACTATTTTATCCTTGCTACTGTTAAAAAAACTATTTATCATTCTCTCCTTTATAAAATTATTGACTTAGTTGTACAATTAATTAGATTAGTTGTATATATTACAATACATTAATTTGTGGATAGAGAATTAGGCACTTTAAGGGGCTATTCTTGGAATCATTTGTCCAGCAAGTTATTCCTTCCAATACACAACTATTAATTTATAAAATGCCAAAATAATGAAGATAAGATTGGGGGCTCCCATCATTCGCTATGTTATATGCTGTTGTATGTTAACTGTATTCATTGCAAACAGCGTATCTGCCCAAAAAAGCAGGAGAGGTACATCGTCTGATAATTGTCAATTAGATGAAGCTAAAAAATGGTATGAAGAGGGAGCATTAGAAAAAATAGAGACCATAGAAGAATGTGCTCAAGACCCTAAATCAATGTCTAGAGAAAAGCGCTTAGAGGCTTTGGAGTTGATTACGGAAAGCTATTTATACAGAGATAAAATTGGCGCAGCAGATAAGTCTTTTAAAAGCTTGTTGCGTGTTGATCCATTGTACCAACCTGATACAATAGGCGATTCTTATCAATCTTATGATTTGATTTATTTATCTAGAACCTATACTAGACAGCCTATCTTCTCTATGTATTTTGGAGGAGGATTAAATTTCTCTTTGATCGAACAATTGCAAAATTACGGGGTAGACAATACTTCTGGAGCAGCGGATCATGAGGGTTATTTGAATAAAATTGTTTTTGGTGGAAATGCTACTATTGGCTTTGATTTGCCTTTGTTGTATAACTTTGACTTGACCTTAGATTTAACCTTTAGTTACCGCACTTATGCCTTTGGTGACTCGCTTTATCTTTCTGCCAATACAGTGAACCCAACAGGACAAATTAATAATAATGATTTAAAAGATAGAGGGGGGAGCCCTTTATTGTATTCTACCTTAAATTTTAAAGAAAATCAATTGTGGCTAGATATCCCATTGATGTTGCGTTATAATATCACTAAATTTAAGGGGCTTATGCCTTATGTTTATGCTGGTGTAGCCGCTAATTTTTTGTTGCACGCAGAATTGGCTGGAATAGAACGAAATGCAGAGTCTGAAACTAGTGGTAAGGGAGGTAGTGAAGCGGCTGCTAGGACAATAACAATTACTAAAAATGGGTCTTTGGCTTCTATGAGAAATACTGTTAATGTATCTTTTGTGGCTGGAGCAGGAATGAAATTTAGACTAGGGCGTAACTTTCTTTATGTGGATTTTAGATATAATCGAATGTTTTTGAATAATGTTGATATTAACAATCGTTATGCTAACCCCATTTTATTGTATCAATATGGTCATGTAGATAATGATTTTAGAACGGATAACTTTGCGTTAACAGTTGGCTTTATTAAAGCATTTTATGTGCCACGCAAAAAGCGAGAACACAATCCATTTATCATTAGCAATAAATACAATAAATGGTTGGAAAAAGAGCGTAACTATATCAAAAAAGAAACCGATGAAGACTTAAAGCGTGAATTGAACAGCACCATTAAAGAGATGGAACGTGAAAAACCAAGCTTGATTGAAGATATTCAGAAGGGGCGCACTAAAGGGACTAAAATGATAGAGTCTAAAAAGAAGGAAATTGAAGATATTAAAAATAAACGAGTAAAAGTTGACGTAAAATACGAATAAACTATGTGGTTTTTATCAAAAAAATATAAGTTGTTTATTTTGTTAGGACTTGTGGCCTATTTGGGAACAAGTTGCCAAAAGGATCAAATTGCTCCTGCTAATCAAAGTACTGCTTTTGTAAAATACTATGGGCATATTGCAGACCAAGCTGCTTCTGATGTCATCCAAACGCAAGATGGGGGCTACCTTCTGGTAGGGGCTACCAATTCTTACATTGATGCTGCTGAATCTGATGTTTTTGTGGTTAAAACGGATTCCTTGGGGAATGAAATGTGGAGTTCTTCTTTTGGAAAAATAGATGGAGAGGTAGGAACGAGTTATATGAGATATGACGAAGAAGGAATTCGAATTATTGAATTACCAGATGCTTCTGCTTATATTGTTGTTGCCAATAGAACCTATGTAGCCTACCCTGACGGCTCTAGTTTATTAGGGGTAAGGGGGCAAACAAGGATTGCTATGTATAGCTTAGATCCTGCTACAGGGGCACCTACTTCTTCTGAAGGTACAGAACTAAGAACAGGCATTGGCTCAACTCATACGGATAAGGTATCAGATATGAAGCTAGATAGTACTGGAGGGAGCTATAAATATGTGTTAACAGGCTATACAACCAATCTTTCAACGAATAAGCCTGCAGATATAGATCATGGCGCTTATGATAAAACAGATATTCTGACTATTTTATTGGAGGCTGATTTCTCAGAAGTGTGGGCTACTGGTACAACTGCTTATGGTTTTAATGGGGAGGATTATGGTACTTCTGTTCAAATGCTTCCAAATGCTTACCTTGTTTGTGGAACAATAGAAGAACGAGAAGCCAATAGTTCGCCAAGTAGATTTTACTCTAGATTAGTTGCTGTTAAGATGAGAAAGGATAATGGAGTTCCTACCAACCCTGAGTATTTTGGAGATGAAAATTATAACTTTGAAGGAGGACACTCTACTTATGATGCTGAGAATGGAAAAATAACCATTGCTGCTGGAGTAAAAGGAGGAAGCAATACTAATAAAGGCTACTTAGTTTTGTTACAATTGGATGAATCCTTGAACGCTATAACACCTAATGGGGTAGATTTTAGTTGTCGTTATTATAATTTATCGAATGAAAATAGTGCTTCAGAAACAACTCCTTATATTGCAGAGTCTATTGCCTTTTTGCCCGATAATGAAGGTTTTATTGTTTCGTCAACCTACAAGAAGACACAGTTAGAATCTACGATTTGCATTGCTAAGTTTGATGCCAATCTAGATGTTGTGACTGGGGGCTGGCCATTTAGTTTTGGGCATGAAGACGCAGCAGGATTCTTAGTTACACAGGATATTGGGGGAACGGTTCTTCCTATATCAGAATCAGTAAGTGGGACTTCTCAAACCAAATTGGCAGGTTATGTTTTTACAGGAACCTTTGGGCTGGCAACAACCAATAAGATGATTGGTTTGGTAAAATTAAATTTAGATGGAACCTTTCAACCCTAAAATGAGTATAAATTAGAAAAAGAACCTAATTAGAATTATCTTAAAATAAGAGTTTATATAATGGAAATTACATACGAATCAATAAGACCTTACATTTTAGAAGAAAAAGTAGAAGGAAGTAAGGTACTGTGCAAATTTCAGATAGATAATCAAGTTTTTGAATCGGCAGGGTATATCAAAATGGCCAACAACGATGGAAAGGCACGGGTAACTAGAATGGTTACCAATACAGCACTGGGGCGTTTGCGCTCAACTGTGCTTAGAGTGTTGCGAAAAGCTGTTGGTGGTGGTTTTGCAGGTACTGCTGTGTCTATGGCTGGAAATGAAGTGATGCGCCAAGGAACAGATGGTTTTAAGCATTCTAAAAAAGATAAAGAAAAGGCTGTAATTGCTGCTTTTGAAAAAATAGCAATAGAATTGGCTTTCGAATCGGGCAAATGGCGTTTGGCAACCGAGTTTTCTGAATTTGAAAAACTTATCAAACGCAATCCTTTTAAGAAATCTTACGATAAAAAAATCTTGGCTCGTATGTTGGTCGAAATGGCACGTGCTGATGGCAAGATAGAAGCAGAGGAAAAAGCCTTTTTTGATGACTTCTTAAATGAAGAAACTGGGTCTTTGGGTGAATTAATGCGTGCACCTTCTATTTCTGTTGTGGAATGCGAAGAGGTAAGCCCAGAGTCTAGAGAAAATGTATTTATGATTGTTGCTGCGGTTGCCTTAACAGATAATGAATTTGCAGATGAAGAACAATTAAAATTAGATGAATATTCTCAAATGTTTGAGTTCTCAGAAACCAAGCAAGAAGAATTGTTGCGCTATGCTCAAGATTATACCATTGAGTCTTATATCAGAGCTAATGGCGAAATGTCTAGAGATGAGATTTATGCCTTTGCTGACAAAATTGGCATGGATAGAGGAGAAGCTGAGCGTACACAAATTCGCTTAGAGAAGCGTCTAAATTAAGATAAAGTTGAAGAAGCTTTCTAATAATAAAGGGCATCTCAAGCAATTGAGATGTCTTTTTTTTGCTCCTGTAGGTGTTTTTTTTAGAAAACTATCAAATAGGGAACTCATCAACCTATTGGACTGTTCTTTATCATATTATGAAGTTGTTTAAAAATGGAATTACTTTGTGAGTGCTTCGCAGTTTTGTTGATAATGAGTAGTAATTCTATATTAATGGATAAAAATAGATTAGGTAATGGCTGAAAAAAATAAAAAAGATCCTAAAACACATGATGAGTTGAAGGGATTTGACATTAAAATTAATGAGTTTGGAGAAATTGTTTCTTCTTATTCTGTTGAAAAACTCAATGGTTTTTTGAACGAAAATGTAGAAGATAAGAAACTTAAAGAACGAGAAGAAAAGGGAGATTCGTAGAGCTGAAAAAAAAACTAACAATTTGAAAATATAGTCTTATTAAACTTTTATTTTCAAATTGTTAGTTTATAGAATTTTCCACGCACTTCAATTAAGTTGCGGCAATTTTTTTAACCTTCTTTCTGATAATGGTCGTCCCAATTCTTTATTTTTGGGGCATGCAACTTTCCTACAGATTTACCAACTAAGGTCGCCACAGTAGCATCTCCTGTTACATTGATTACGGTTCGACACATATCTAAAGGTCTGTCCACTGCAAAAATAAGCGCAATACCAAAGGCTAATTTATCAGAAGGGATTCCTAGCGTATCCAAAACAATAACCAACATGACCATTCCTGCACCTGGTACCGCTGCTGATCCAATAGAAGCCATCGTAGCAGTAATAACAATTGTCAATTGATCTGCTAAACTCAAATCAAAGCCAATTACTTGACAAATAAATACAGCAGCAACGGCTTGATACAAACTTGTGCCATCCATATTGATGGTTGCCCCTATCGGACAAACAAAACTCGTCACTTCTTTTTCGACACCAACATGCTCTTCTACTCGCTCCATAGTAACAGGAAGTGTTGCAGCACTAGAACTTGTTGAAAAGGCTAGCAATTGAGCTGGGCTAATGGCTTTTAGAAAACTTAAAG
The DNA here is from genome assembly GCF_026000115.1 of Aureispira anguillae. GTDB lineage: Bacteria > Bacteroidota > Bacteroidia > Chitinophagales > Saprospiraceae > Aureispira > Aureispira anguillae. Next base: position 4,985,509 of record NZ_AP026867.1, on the reverse strand, counting down.
GAGAGCGACCAGTATAGAATTTGATGGCGAGCATATAAACGCCAACCATTAGTGCCAAACCAAGGACTACACACAGCGCATACAAAAATAGAACGCCAAAAATTTCAGAATCTGTGCTAACAGTCAAATTACACAACAAGGCAAATACAGCATAAGGAGAGATGAGCATAATGACATCCACCATTTTGAGAATTACCTCGTTCAGACTGTCAAAAAAGTCGTGCATAGGTTTGGCTTTTTCCTTAGGAATTAATAACAAACAGACGCCAAAGAAAATTACAAACACAATTACTTGAAGCATGTTTCCGTTGCTACTTGCTGCTGCAAAAATATTGTCGGGAACCATATCAATAACAAATTGTAAAGGACCTGCTTTGGATTGCGCTGCTCCAGCAGCAATTTTGCTTGCGCTACTATCCATATTTTTGGAACTAATTGCATCCATTGTCGCTTGGGATAAACCCGTGCCAGGCTGCACAATATTGACAACCAATAAACCTAAAGTGACTGCCAATACAGTAGTGACTAGATAGGTAGCAATTGTTCTTCCTCCAATTTTTGATAATTTAGAGATGTCTTGTAGGTCTGCAATCCCTTTGGTTAAAGAGGCGATGATCAGCGGAACAGCAATCAACTTTAGGAGGTTGACGAATATTTTGCCAATAGGATAAATCCAATTTTTTACCCATAATTCGCTTCCATCAACGCTTTTTAGGATAAAACCAATAAGAACACCTGCTGCCATTCCAATTAGAATTTGCCAGTGTAATGCTAAGCTTTTTTTATTTTTAGACATCTATTGAACGGTTTATCGAAATTCGACAACGGAACTTCGGACTTATTTATTGTTGTTTATAAAAAAAATATTAAAAACTGTATCTTTTTCTAGGACTTACATTATGAGAATGAATTAGAAAAAGTTCTTTGTCATTTGAGTGTATTAAAAACCCAATATAGTTAAAAAAAAAAATCGTTTCATAAGATTGTTCATATAAGTTGCGTTTTTATTCTATCTAAAGGCTTAATTATGGTATAATTAGTGAGGTATATTGTAATGAGCTTTTTTCTTCTCCAAGAACCTTATTATCTTGTAGACAGGCTAGATCAGATGAATAAAACGCTATCGATATGAAACTATTTGCAGTTCTAATTTTTAATTGCTTCCTTCCTTTTATGCTAATTGCCCAAGATAGCATCTCTACAACCATTTGCCCTGCCAAAAAAACATTTATTATCCGCAAAAAAAAGAAAGATAGACCGCCTCAAGAAGAAACAAAACTTCATGAAAAAGCACAGCCAATTAAGAAGGTTCCTACAACCATAGATCGGCAACAATCATTGAGTAGCCAAGAACAACCATTACGATTGCCAACACTGGCAGGAGGTGAATTTGGATTAATGGACATCCAAGTTTATCGCAAAGACATGGATTTGAAAAATTGGAAGTTTGTCGTCTTAGAATATACGGTTAGTTTAGAAGGTTGGACGACTAAGATTAATGTCTTGGAGACGAATGATTGGAAGCTAAAAGCTTATGTGCTTCGAAAATTAAAAAAAGCTAGGTGGAATCCTGCTATCAGTAAGGCTGGAAAACCCATAGCGTATAAAATGTATACACAAGTAGTAATTGTAAAAGATAGAATTTATGAAGAAGACTATACCAATGATTATTAAAATGCTATTGATTAATGGGATGATTTGGACGGTTAATCTAGTTCATGCTCAACTTGGAATGTATCCTGAAATCTATCCACCTTTACCTTTTGATTTGGCTAAGGTTACTGAATTTGGAAATAATAAATGTACGGTATGGAAAGGAATCTATAAAATGGACACAGGGGATGAGTCGGGCTCTATTTGGAGTATTCCTATTGAAGCATCTCATCAATATCAACGTTATGTATTTCCCGATGGAAAAATGACGATGATTTCTACTTATGTACCCATTGGAGATAAACAATGGACGATGGAGTTTTTTTATAAACAGGATTTATTATCGGCTATAGAAAAACTAGTTTATGATTCTTTGCAAAACTCTAAATTGGATTTTACCTATGCTTATTTTTATCAGCACAATGGGATTCCTTTTCAACGTGTCAAGATGTATGGGCATCCTAATAAGAGCGTGCGTCTGTTGGATGAATTTGAGTTTGATAGTTTGACTCGTGTCATTCGACAAAAAACGACAGCTGTAGGCAATTCGCCCCAAATGGATAGCTTAGTAGGGCTAAAAGATAAAGAAAAACGCTTGGCGATAACGGAATATACTCCCAATGCCGAATCTTATCAGGTTTATCAAAATTTATATGCTTTAATAAACGATAAAAAGACGTTTTTAGATGAGGAGGGGAATGCTGTAATTACCAAGGTTAGAAATTCTTCGGGTAAGATTTTATTTACAATTGACTATAAGTATGAAGGCGGTCGATTAGCTAAAAAGTTGCATTGGGTAATGCGAGAAACAGAACGTGCTGAACCTCCTGAAGAAAAAGAGTTTTCAACAAAGAAAAAGAAAAAAAAGAAAAAAACTAAAGTGCAAGAGGTTAAGGTGAATTTGCCCGTAAGTCCTCCAAAACCAGAAATTTATAAACTAGAGTATTTTGCATATACTGAAGAGGGACTATTGGAAACGCATATTATAGAAGAGGATGGAATCCAAACCGTTTTTGAGTATACTTATTTTGAGGAATAATAAGCGATCTTTTATTAGGAATGGTCTTTTGTTTTGTATCAAAAAACAAAAATCATTAAAAGACTATATTCTTAAGCATCAAATAATTGTTACCTTAGGGCAAATAATGCTCCATTTATGTTTTTAATTTAGGAATTGAAAAACATAAAAAAGTATCTTATGCTATATTTATTATAAGTTTTTTTGATATTTTAGATTTTAAGTGCATATTATGCTTATAATCAATTTAGTATGATTTTAAATGGAGTGATAAGCAAAGATTATTAAATTAGAATAAAATAAGCCATAGACTTTTTCTCTATCCCAAATGATTAACTAATACACTATATGTCAGCATCCAAGTATACCGTCACACAACAAGCTATGGAAGAAGAATGGCTTGAAGTGCAGGCAGCACAAAAGAACCCTGCAAAATTTAGGGTTTTGTACAACCGTTATTACGAACCAATTTTTCGTTTTATTTATAAACGAACCGTTGATGAAGTATTAGCGGCAGATTTGACATCGCAAGTATTTCTAAAAGCAATGCAAAAAATAGACAAGTATGTTTTTAAAGGGGTTCCTTTTTCTGCTTGGTTATTTAGAATTGCTAGTAATGAAATCGCACAGCATTTTCGGAAACATAATAAAAATAGGGTAGTCGCTCTAGAAGAACGAACAATGCAGGATTTAGAAGATGAGTATGAAGATAAAGAGGAGCTAGATATTAATATTACAATACTAAAAGATGTTATTCAGGATTTAAAACCTGAGGAAGTGGAGTTGTTAGAACTTCGATTTTTTGAAAAAAGACCTTTTAAAGAGGTCGCCGATATATTAGACATTACAGAAAATAATGCAAAAGTGAAGATTTACAGATTGTTGCAGAAAATGAGAAAACGATTTGTGAAACAAAAACGATCAGATTAATCTAGCCTAGTTAATTGTTGCTCTAATTCTAATCGTTTTTAAAGTAAAAAGAAATGAAAGATAACTACAATATTAAAGTTAATCCTCCAGAACTCAGTTCTGAGCAAATTGAAAAGCATCAAGATTTTGACGCTTTATTTGCACAGTTTCAAGCCAAAGTGCCTCCTAATGAGGAAATGGCTATTGTTCCCGCCAGTGAAACAACAACTCAAACAACAAAGGGAAGTAAAATATCTCCTTTGATGATTAAATATGGCACAGGAGCTGTTATGGCGGTTGCGGCATCTATTTTATTGGTTTTTATGATTCGTCAGTCAATGATGTCGTTGGATGCTACTATTCCTACGTCACAAATCAATGAACAGTTGGCACTGCAAGCTCCGTTTTCGGATTTCTCAAAGCCATTTAGCCATTTAGTGGTCAATTCGGCAGAGGAAGGAGAAACCTTAAACTATCATTCTGGTTCCAAAATTATTGTGCCTGCTTCGGCTTTTGTAGACGAAAAAGGGCTGCCTGTCAAGGGAAAAGTAGACATACAATATCGAGAATTCAACGACCATGTTGATATGTTTTTGGCTGGAGTACCCAAAGAACAGGATAAACACCAAAATTTACAATCTGCTGGAATGATGGAAATCAAAGGGTTTAAAGATGGAAAACCAGTTTATTTAAGCATGGATAAAACCTTGGATGTTGAACTAAAAGGCAAATTAGCGCAAGAAATTTCAACAACAGATTTAAAGGTTTATGTTTATAGTAAGCAAGACGATCTTTGGGATTATACTGGAAAAGATGATGTAGAGGTAATTACGCAAGTGAGTATTCCTCAATCAACACCTGAGCCTGATTTGCCAACAAAAGAAGAAGCTTTGGCGCAAGCAAAAGTGACTTTAGCTAGCAGCAAGCCTCGCAAACCGATTCGCCCAGGACAACCTAATGATATGCAAAGTTTTGATTTAGATATTAATATTGAAGATTTTCCTGAGCTAGCAGCTTATAATCAAGATGTCACTTTAATGGTGAAAAAATCAGCACTTACCAATGCTACTTTTGATACCGTATGGAACTCAATGAAAATGGTTGGTTTGGGGAACAATAAATATCAAATGGAATTGGTGTACGAAGGCTTTGAGGGGAATATTGTTCGAAAATTTGAGGTTTATCCCGTTGTAGTGGCTACCCAAGAGGCTCAAAAACGTTATGAGGCTGAAATGGATGACTATCATTTAAAGTTGGAGCAGTGGGAACAAGATGTTATTGCTGAAGCTGAGCAGGTTGCCAATCCTCAAACAATCGCAAATAACGAGAGAATGTGGAATGAGGTTGTTAATCGGTTTAGCATCCATCGCTTTGGCTTATGGAATTGTGGGAAAGAAGTTATATTAAAGGAAACATTGGAAATAAAAGCCAGTTTTGTAGATGAAAATGGTAATGATATAGATATCAATCAATTGTTTATTACGAACAATGACCAACAATTGTATTATTTTGCTTCAACGACCACTCAGGATAATGAAACAAGCTTAAAATACGATGCCACCGCAGAAAATAAAATCTGGGCCTTAACCGCAGAGAATGAATTATTAGTGGCAAATGTTGAAGATGAGGAAAGACCAAACAATGAGTTTGTATTCCAAATGAAACCAGCAGGAAGGATTGATTCCGAGGAAGATGTCAGAACGCTATTGACGTTCTAGTGGTTTTGACTGAGACCCTGTTCAAAAAAAAAGCCTACAGTATGTACTCTGTAGGCTTTTTTAGTAAAGTTTAAACAGCTTTGCTTATTCTTTGATGAACTTTTGTGTCATCTGCTCCCCATTGTCCAATTCAATAGACAGCATATAAATGGCAGGAGGCCAATCTTTAAGGCTGTTTAAATGGAGTTCTTGATAGGAGTGGATCTTATGCTGAAGTTGATACACCAATTGACCACGAGCATCTAATATGCGTACATTCGCTGTTTTGACTCCTTTGGGGATTACTTTAAAACGAATGGATAAATTAGCATTAACAGGGTTTGGATAGGTCTCAACCAACATCTTACCTTGTTGAGCACCTTTGATAACTCGAATTTCTGAATATTCTATAGAACCGTCAAAGTCTATTTGTTTGAGGCGATAATAACTTGCTCCTTGATAATTGTTGTCGTCAATAAATTGATAATAGGTCGTGTTAGGCGTATTGCCTTGCCCATCAATCCAGCCTACTGGCGCAAAGCTAGTTTCATGCTCCAACATACGTTCTATTTGAAAACCTTGGTTGTTGGTTTCGGATCCTGTTATCCAATTGAGTTCAACCTGTTCTTGGTTGATGCGCTGTGCATCAAAACGAACAAATTCTACAGGAAGGTCAGAATTGGCACCTACATTTAGTATAACAATTTGAGAAAAGCTAGTAATTCCATTGCTAGTATTGTAACTGATAGAACCATTGGAGCCCGCACTAGCAGCATCTGCGCCACCTAAGGTACTTCCCCAAGTAGCACCAAAATCATTTGATTTGCGTTTGTAGATGTGCAAAGGAGAAACGGCTTGAGCCATCCCTATATCAGTAGGCGAAATATAGTTCATGCGATTAAAGGTCATGTCAACTAAAGCTGTAAAGGTCTGATTGCTGCCATAGTTGTTAATAATGAAATATTCATTGTCAACATCACCCGTTAAGCTATTCCAGCCATGCGGTTTTTCGGTTTCTATTCGAGAAATAACAACTTCACCATTAGGAGTTGTACTGCCAAATTCAATTGTTACATTGGTGTTGGGAAAATTATAAATGCCCCCACTACCAATATTTATACGGTCTGATACTCCTCCCGCAACAGCTACTTCTGATGGGATATAAGCAACAGGAGCCATATTTACTGTTGTACCATGATTGTTACCAATGGCATCTTTTACCCCATTAGCAGTACCTACAGGATCATCAGTGTTAAATTGATAATAAGAAACCAAACCTGTTTCATTGCCTTTAAGGGTTAAGTGCATGTTTTCCCTAAGTTCAGCTAAGCTTCGTGCTGTATTCCATATACGGACTTCTTCTAGGTTTCCTGCCCAAAATTCACCACTGGCAGGCAAGGCGATGGTGCCGAGTACTAGATTTTGATCTGTTGTATTTAATGTTTTTGCAGCAGCAATATCCAAGACACCATCTACATAGAGTGATAACGTTGTCCCATCAAAAACGCAAGCAATATGATGCCATTCATCATCGTTAATCAAGACAGAGCCATCTAAGTCATTGCTTTCCCCTACAAAGGAAAGATTTCCGTTTCGGATTCCAATACTATTTCTCAAATTAGCAGCTCTACGTCCCCAGCTCAGTATATTGTTATAATTAGCAGTTGTTGGAAGCCCTGTTTTTACCCATGCTTCTATGGTACGAGATGCATTTCCCTGTGGCAGTCCTGTGGCCGTAGTGGCATCAATATAATCGTCAACACCATCAAAGACATACATGTTTCCTCGTAGATCAGAGATTGTTGATTCGGATTCCATTGCAACCATAAATTGCCCTGTTAAACTAATGTTTCTGAATTTAATGGTATTAGTAGTAACATGTTGTGCCGTGCCTAATTTAGACCAATTGCCTGTGGCATTCATTGGACGCCAGTATAAGGCATATTTGGACGCTTCCAAAGCTGTAAATGTACCAGCAGGATAGGTGAATTCATAGTCTGCTCGAAAAGTTTTAGTGCTGGTGGATTTATTAATCGTCCACATGGTATTTTGATAAATGGTAACCGCATCAATTCCACTGGTTGTATTGGGGGCAAAAGCTTGGTAAACTACCGTAAAATCTTCACTATTGCTATGATTATGAAAAAACATAGTCATATTGGCATTGGTGAAAGGAACAGAACCCGTAGTGATGTTGGCAATTGTTTGACTGTTTGACGCATCTGAAACATCATGACCTATATTTACAGTACTGGGCACCCAATCTGTTGAGGGATTCATATTGGTCAATGTGCCTGTATTTCCCTTTCCCGATTTATCACTTACCGTACTAGAGCTTGTTCCATCATTCATTTGATAATAAGCAATCAAATTTGTTTCACAACCAACTAAGGTTAGATGCATATGCTCTCGAATTTCTTCTTCTGTTCTCGCAATATTCCAAACTCGAATCTCATCCATTTGCCCTCCTACAAAAAAAGTATTGTCAGATCTTGCACCAATTCTAAAATCAGTAGCACTAGTTGTAATAGGAGTGTTTAATGGGTTACTGCCTGTATTGGTTGCTCCTGTTGGTATTCCATTGACATAAATTTCTCCAAATGAAGTACTGGGATTGTAAACACAAGCGATGTGATTCCATTGGTTGGGCTGAAAACTCTCAGCAGGAGCATCAATATAAACCGAGTTAGTTGGGATAAAGCGCAATGAATTGTTGCCAGCTCCGCCTCCAGTATGGATTTCTAACTCTTCGTTTCCTTTGGCTGTCAGAAAGTCAACTGTATTACCTGAATTGGTCCAATATACCCAACCTTCAATGGTTACTGCTGATACATCAAATAGATTATGATCAGGAATGTTGATATAATCATCCGTATCATCAAAGGTTAATGCGTCACCACGAGTTAACTCAGGGAGCGCAAAGGAGCTATTTAAAGGACTTCCAACATCTCCATTGGTTGCCGTTGTTGCATTAGGATCTACTGTGCTGTTATTTTTTTCATAACCTAAACTGGCTGTAACATCATTTCCTGCTCTAACAATTCCTGGAGTAGTTTTATTTCCCCAAGTTGTTGTTGCAAAGGAAGGACTTTCCGTATAATGGGTAGCTCGACCTGAGGTTTCATCGTTATTATAAGCAATAGACCAGATGGTAACTCCTAGGCTATTTTCTAGGTGAATTTCATCTACTACATCTAAGGTCAAACCGCTTACTTCAATAACTTCTGTTTGGGCACAACCATTAAACCAAAGTGCTTCAAAATTTGCTTTATCATTAGCAAGGATTACATAGCCACCAGCAGGGATAGAATAAGAGGAGGCTGTGATAAGATCATCGTCTGTATCTTCGTCTTTTATTCTCCAATTTTGAAGATCAATAGAACTACTACCATAATTATAAATTTCTACCCATTGTTCTTGGCTATTGCTACCTGATGGGCTGGTCAACCACTCTGTAATAGCAATTTTTTCTAGGACTGCTCCCATGCCTTGTAGCGCAAATAGATAGTTGTTTTCATCACAATCATCATTAACAATGACAAGTGTTGCCGTTTTGAGCCCCAAAGAGGTTGGGTCAAATGTTACGGTAAAGGTAGTAGCGGTACCTTGGGGAATTACAGCAGGAAAACTGATTCCTCCTACGGTAAAATCAGTGGTATTGGTATTAAAAATACTGCTAACCGTTAACGAATTCATACCCGCAGTATTGTCAATCGTAAATGTTCGAACCACCGCACCCGATGCAGGATCTATGGTACCACAATCCGTATGGTCTGATAAGCTAGGGGTATTGTCATTATTAATAATCGAAAGCCCATTTCCTTGCAGGTCGATTTCAGGAAAAGCAGAAGAACAGCTTCCTGTTATACCATTTGAAGCACCACTAATCCAATTGGAGGTCGCTGTTGTTAGCGCAAAATTGGTTAACGCACCGTTTTGGGCGCTTTGGTTGGTTTGGCGATCTAGTAGACTAGTTTCTGTTGTATTGGTACCCGCAGCAGATCCTTGATTAAAATTATAATAATGCACCAAATTGCTTTCATTGCCAACTAGTTGACAATCTTTGCGAGCGATGATTTTATTAGCACAAAGGGCTTCGGTCCAAATGCGTACTTCATCCATTTGACCATCCAAAAAGCGACCACTCGCATAACGGACATCTTTGCCTAAATGCAAACTAGCACTAGCATTGTTTTGAATATTACTTGAAATTCCAGTAGTCGTTGCTTCTTTGGTGCCATCCACATAAATAGCCGTTTCTGTTGGTCCTGCAACCCCTACTACATGATGCCATCCTGTGCCATTAAACAAAGAAGTAGACTTAGCTATTCTAATGGTACCTGCATCATTAATGTGAAAGGATATGGTATTGTCTCCATTTAATTCAAGCGACCATACGTTGGTAGTGATATTGTCTATATTAGCCGTTGCTTGTCCCAAACCAGCCCCTGTTGTAACGTTTTGTACATTAATCCAAGCTTCTACGGTAATTTCATTACTAAAGCCTGTAAATGGACTAGCAATGGCTACAAAATCATTGTTTCCATCAAAATCTAAGGCAGAAGCAGGATTCACAGATTCTACACTACCAATGTCAGGATTGGCAACCCAAGCATTTCCGCAAATATCAGTAGTTGGAGCCCCAGTGGTTGTTCCGTTGTTAATGGCAATCGAGCCTGTGTTAGGGCGGTAGATGTCTTGCAAGCCACATTGACTGACTGCTGCCAAATTAGGGTCTGTAGAGGTAGAGAAGAAGGCTGCCGATCCACAAAAACCTGCATTAAAACCATTGCAAGATTCTACAATATTTTGATTGTTGGTGCCTGTATAGGTTGCTGCCAAGGAATTTAAATCTGCATTAGGAATTGCAGTGGAACTGTTGTTAGCGAGGATGGTATTGGTCATATGAAGTACTCCAAAATGGTAATAAACACCACCAGCCGCAAATCCAGCATTGTTATAGGTTGTACTATTGTCAACAACCGTACAATTGATAAGTGTCAATATAGAACTGTTAGCGGCAAAGATTCCACCACCATTAAAACCGCACAAATTGTCGTGTACCGTACAATTGCTAAGCGTGGCGGTTCCCATGTCGATATTGATGGCTCCACCTCTACCAAAAGTACCACCATCATTATTTTTTAGGGTAGAATTATTAATAGATAAGCTTCCTGAGGATTGACTAATGCCACCACCATGCCCACCTGCAGCAGCACCTGTTTTGTTCCCGTCAATAACACAATTGTTTAGCGTAAAGATGCCTCCTGCATTTAGGATGCCTCCGCCAGGGTTGCTCCCTCCAGGATCTCCACCTTGTAAGATTAAATTATTAAAAACGACCGTTACCGCTCCGTTGATATGAAATAGTCGATAATTAGGATTGGCTGCCGCCCTAAAAATAGTATTACCAGAAGCATGACCTGTTATCGTAATGTGATTGACGATACTAGGCATTGCCGAGTTCGTATTGATGATTCCCGTCAATGAAATATCAATGATATGAGGACTACCAGCTGTAGCTGAACCATCTGCATTGGCATCAATGATAGCTTGGCGAAGCGATCCTGCACCAGCATCATTTAGGTTGGTAACAGAGAAACTAGTTGCCCACATTGCTTGAGTACAACAGAACAACAATAAAACGGAAAATAAATTTTTCATGTAGTGTAGTTTTGTTTGTGTAAATTACAGTAGTGTGATAAAATAGAGGGGATCATTTATGGAGAGTGAATTCGTCATGGTTTTTAGTTTGTACGAGTAGCAATTAATTTATTAAAGAGCTAAAAAGAGAGGGGAGAGAGTGCAAGTAAGTATACACCATAAGAATAAAAACATATTGAATTTATTTAAGCGACAACAATCGCTATTTATTTTTTAGTTTTGATTGTTAGTGCTTCAAGCTCAGTAAATTAATTAACTTAATAGTTAGTATCTAATTTGGATTTAGCTTGCTAAATTACAATAATATTTGGTAAAATAATCATTTGGTGTTTATAAATATGTTTTAGCTATATTAATAAATTATTATGCTTTAATAGAAGACTGCTAAGGGGAAGAAAATCAAGCCTTAATTCGTTGGCGAATAAATACCGTAGGAGTTAGGGCATTGATTCGATTTTATGTATTAATTAGCGATAACGGTTTGTTTTTCATTCTGTCATATTACAAAAAGACTGATGCAAATATAAAAAGGGAATAAAGGTGAAGAACATACTATTAAGGCATTGAGTTATTCATAGATAGATCAAACTATTTTGTCGAAAAAAGTTTTCACCAAATAACTTTTCTTCATTTTTTTGTACTTTTGTGCTGTCAAAACGGTTTACTATAATAAAATATAACAGATATGTATAAGTCAATTGCACTTACTTTGATAATGGCTGTTGCATCTTTTAGCGGAAAAGCACAGGATACAGAAAAGATTACCAATAAGGAAGGAAGTCAATATCAGTTTACTATACTCAAAGATATGGAGGCTACTCCCGTACAGTCTCAAGGGAGAACAGGAACTTGCTGGACTTTTTCAGCTCTGTCTTTTTTAGAATCAGAGTTGTTGCGCATGGGCAAAGGTAAACATGAGCTTTCTGAAATGTGGATTGCTCGTAATGCTTATCACGACAAAGCTATTAACTATGTACGTATGCATGGTAGTTTTAACTTTAGTGCTGGTGGTGCATTTCATGATATTCCTCATGTAATTAAGAAGTATGGTATTGTTCCATTGGAAGCTTATGAAGGGCTAAATTATGGAAGCAAAATACACAACCATTCTGAAATGGATGCTATGTTAAAAGCAATGGTAGATGTTGTGGTAAAAAGCCCTCAAAATAGAGTGTTAACCCCTGTATGGACTGATGCTGTAGATGGTGTATTGGATGCATATTTGGGTAAAAAGCCAGAAGAGTTTGAAGTAGATGGCAAAAAATACAATGGCAAAAGCTATGCAAAAGAATTGGGGCTAGACATGGATGATTATGTAGTGTTGGGCTCTTTTACGCATCACCCATTTTATGAGCAATTTGTATTGGCAGTGCCAGATAACTGGGCGTTTGGTCAAGTATATAACTTGCCAATTGACGAATTGATGGAAGTGGCAGAGTCTGCTTTGATGAAAGGTTATACTTGGGCTTGGGCGGCCGACGTTTCTGAAAAAGGTTTTTCATTTAGAGATGGATTGGCTATCGTACCTGAAGATGAGTCTACGATTCGCAAAAGAGGAAGAGACAACAAGCATTTTAGTGATGCTGGAGCAGAAAAAATTAGCGATGCCTTTAATCAACCTGTTCCTGAGAAAAAAATTACTCAAGAAATGCGTCAAGCAGCTTATGATAATTATCAAACGACTGATGACCACGGAATGCATGCAACAGGGATTGTAAAAGACCAAAATGGTACAAAATATTTTGTGATTAAGAACTCTTGGGGAACAGGTAATCATTGCGATGGTTATTTTTATGCTTCAGAGGCTTACTTCCGTTATAAAACGATGAATATGATGGTACACAAAAGTGCTTTACCAAAGAAAATTGCTAAAAAATTGGGCATTAAATAAATTTGCCTAAAAAAAGATAAGAAGTCGCACCTCATCAAAATGGAGTGCGACTTTTTTGTTGGGACGATAAGAGCAATTCATTTTTAGCGTAAAAAGACTTGGGAATGGAAAAACAAGGTTGGTTGGCAGTCTTTATTTTGATGTTGGCTTATGTATTTTCATTTGTTGATCGAAATATTGTTGTTAGTTGCTGTATCGGCATTACGTATTGCAGCCATATTATTTTATTGTGCATTGGGATCGACAAATAGAAAAAGCATAGTAGGGGAAGGGGGGGATTCTTAGCAAAAAAAACTCGTTCTTTGCCTTAGGGGCATTTATGTTAAATAATCTACAAACATATTTGGGCTTTCTTTGTTAAAATTTAACGTTCTTTGTGTTATTAAAGCACCAAGCTTTTTACGGATAATTTAAAAAATTAAACAACAAGAAACATATTAAAATGGGAAAGAAGGGGATTTTATTAGTCAATCTAGGAACACCAGATGAACCAAGCAGAGGTGCTGTTTACCGTTATCTTAAAGAATTTCTATTGGACCCTAGAGTGATTGATGTTCCTGCTGTTCAGCGTAATTTGTTGGTGCGTGGGATCATTGCTCCATTTCGTTCTAAGCCAGCCTCTGAACTCTATCAAGAGCTCTGGACAGAAGAAGGTTCGCCCCTTAAGGTTTATGGCTATCAATTAAAAGATTTATTGCAAGTTGAAATGGGCGATGAGTATCTGGTTGAGCTAGCCATGCGTTATCAGAGCCCTTCTATACAAGTTGCCATTCAGAACCTATTGCAACAAAATATTCGGGAGCTAGTTATTGTTCCTTTATTTCCCCAATATTCATCAGCATGTACAGGATCTATTTATGAAGAAGTCATGCGAGTCCTATCTAAAGAACAAGCCATTCCTCCTTTGAAGTTTATCAATTCATTTCAAGATCATCCTGATTTTATCAATGCTTTTGTTGAATGCGCAAAGGAACATGACCTCAATTCGTACGATCATGTTTTGTTTTCTTACCACGGATTGCCTGTTAGGCAATTAGAAAAGGCCGATAGGTCAAATAACCATTGCCAGAAAAAAGAAAATTGTTGTGCGCAACTCACAGATGAAAACCAGTTTTGCTATAGTGCCCAATGTTATGCAACCACAAAAGCATTGGCAGCAGCATTAGGAATTGAAAAGGAGAAATACACAACTTGCTTTCAATCTAGACTGGGAAAAGATCCTTGGGTGGAGCCCTACACCTCAGATATTTTAGAAAAACGAGCTGAGTTAGGAGATAAAAAACTCATTTGCTTCTGTCCTGCTTTTGTAGCAGACTGTTTAGAAACGGTGATTGAGATCGGCGTGGAGTATCAAGAAGAATTTGAAAAAATGGGCGGAGAGTGCGTACAATTAGTAAGAAGCTTAAATGCTCATCCTGCTTGGGTAAAAGCACTTAAAAATATTATTTTAGAAGCTTAATACACGTTATTATCGAATGGATTAGTATTCATGGATTGGAAAATCGTTATTCCTTTCCAAGGGAATCTATTGCCACAGAACGCCTATTTGGATGTTATAGGGGGGATTTTTATGCGATTTTGATAAAAAGATTAAAAAACGGAACAAATAGCATTATTTCTCGTTTTAAATATTAACTGTATCTTATTGATAATGAAGGCTGAAGTTTAAAGTTGTGTTGCTTTGGGATTTTAGATTAGTACATCAAAATATAAAAATTATGAAAAAAATATTTACATCATTAATTTTTGTTTTTAGTTTGGTTGTGCTTACTAATGCGCAACTGACAAAAACATTATCAAAAAGCGTTGATTTAGAAGAAACGCATACTGCTTATATTATGTTGCCTGGCAATGTAACTGTAACTGAATGGGAGGAAAAATACCTTCGTGTAACAACTACACTGGATGTTGAGAACATGGGAGAAAGCATTGTTAAGCGTCTAATGATAATTGGTAGATATAATTTAGAAGCAAAAAAAGATAAATATGGAAAAATGATGGTGCTTACAATGCCCAACACTACTAATTTTGTTACCATAAAAGGGGTTGATTTGATAGAGCGGTATAGTTTTGAGGTAAATGTCCCTAAAGGGTATAATATTCTAGTTAAAGAAGGTTCAAATTCTAATATGAGTTATGCTAAGGCTAAATTAGGTGAACTTTAAATTCTTTCTTTCTTTTTTAACGTTATACAGGAGCACTATATGGTTTGACAACAGTCAGTTAAACTTTATAGTGTTCTTTTTTTTTTAGGCAATTTTTTTAATTTTGATCTTAAAAAAAACAAAAAAATATTGTGTCGTTTTTACTTCATTTTGTGTTTTTAATTTTTGTTAAAATTAATATTGTAATTTTTTATTTTGTTTTGTGTTTTTAATTCTTTGTTTTTCAAAATTTTATTTTGTTTCAAAGCTTGCTTTATTGAAAAAACCAACTTACCTTTGTGGCATCAATAGAGAAAGACATATAAAAAATAATAGAATATAAAATAATGAAAAATTTAATAGCATTTCTAATCTTGGCTTTAGGCTTTATTAGTACAACAAATGCGCAAGTAGAAAAGACCTTAGTAAAGTCTGTTGCATTAGAAGGATCAACTACAGCAGTTGTTATGTTGCCAGGAGA
Source organism: Aureispira anguillae (assembly GCF_026000115.1). Taxonomy (GTDB): domain Bacteria; phylum Bacteroidota; class Bacteroidia; order Chitinophagales; family Saprospiraceae; genus Aureispira; species Aureispira anguillae. Next base: position 4,970,052 of record NZ_AP026867.1, on the reverse strand, counting down.
GGTAGAGGTAACAGAGTGGGACAATGATTTTGTTCGAGTAACAACAAATTTGGAAATTGAGAACATGAACGAAAACATAGCGAAACAATTAGTAATTGTTGGTCGTTATAGTTTGTCTACTCAATTGGATAAATCAACCAATACGTTAACCATCACAATGCCTAATATTGAGAATCGTGTTACTGTAAAAGGGGTAGAATTGATAGAGGTTTTTAACGTTAAGGTGAGTATACCTAAGGGCTATGAAATCGTTGTAAAAGAAACGGTCGCTTTAGAGAAGACAACGATGTAAAAGAGTTCTCTGAAAAGAAAAAGAGAACAACAAGGAAAAGGATCCGAGTTTAAAAAGGCACTATAAAAGCATTGAAGCTGTCAGAAGTAATTCTGATGGCTTCTTTGATTATATGGATATAAAACTATTTTTTTGCTAAATTTACAACAGCAATTTTATTTGGAATATAAATTGTATAAGAAATCTCCTCGTTTAGCATTTCTCCTTTTATAATAATAAGATCTCTTTCTTTTTGGTGTTTCAGTGTCAAACAACGGGTATTGGGATTGATTTCTTTTGTTAAATCATAACGCCCTTGTTGTATTAAAAAATCTGATAAGCGAGCGTTATTAAGGTGCATTTTGACTTGAGTTTCTACTAATATTCGGGTTCCTTCAATGTATTTTATACTGATATTAGAAGAATTTAAGTTGATGATTACAGATTCGGCATTATTAATGCTGAAGGTTTGATTAATGGATTTGGAGACCTGCGAACAAACAAAAAAAGGCATTACTAAAAATAGGAATAAGATGTATTTCATAATGGAAAATGTTCTTATATCAATGGTGTATTGTTTAGAGTTGTCTTAGACTGCAATCTCTAAAAAAAAATGGTTTTGTTACTTGTTTTTTATTCATCACTCTTTTTTTAGTAATATGAAATGATTAAAGAAATCAAGTAAAGGGATTTGCTTGGTATGTGGTTGGGTGTCAATATTTGTGGAGTATGTCTAAGTTCTTATAATTATATTTAATAGTATAGTTCATTCTTGCCAATTTTTATTATTAATAAAGATGGCACTTTTGTGCATATGAAGTTTTTTTTGAATTGCTTAGGTCTCATTTTTGCCAAAGGGGGGGAGATTCTTGCCAAATTATGACTATAATGAAAGTTTAATAATCTATGAAAGTTTTTTCCCTAAAATCAATGTATCTTGATAAAAGATAATATATCAATTAACTTTATGAGTCAAAATAAAAAAGATACCACACAGAAAAAAACAAAGATAACAAACTCCATAGAACAATTATTTCATTTAAATTACCTAGCAACTGGTCTTGCAGTAGGAGTAAGATTGATCACACATTCCTTTTCGGGAAACAGTTTAACTTCGATTTTGGTGGATGGCTGTTTGATGGTAGTCTTATTTTGTTTTTATTATTTTTCTAGTTATAGGAAGTTATATCCAGCTTTAACTTGGCCCTTTATCATTACTACTCAAATAATGGTGCTTGTTTTGTGGCTGAGTTACAACTCTATGGAAAGTATTATTGCTCCCATCTATTTGCTAATTGTGCTGTTTTATGCACTTTATTCTAGGCAAAACTCTTATCCTAAAATAGCATTAGGAAGTGTTTTGTTGGCTGTTGTGTTGGTCTTACTGATTCAATTAAATCCTGTGTGGTGGGATAATTTTGAATCAACTGGGCGTTGGATTGATTATACCATGATTACCATTTGCATTATTGGGGTAACAACAATGGTACTTGACTTTGTTAATCAACGATTGGAAGAAGAGTGGAAGAAATCAGAAGAAAAGGCCAATCAGTTGGATCTTGCTAGAAAAGAAGCTGAACAAAGAAGAGATCTTTTGGCCATGCTAAAAGATTTACAGTCTGATTTTTTCTTGGAGGAGGATTTAAAAGATGCTTTTAACAACTTGTTGGCTCAATTGCTCAAAATCACAAATAGTAAGTTTGGTTTTGTGGGGGAGGTAATGGAAGAGAAAGGGCAACCTTATTTAAAGACGCATGCATTTTTAGATTTAATACACAACCAAGAAACAACAGTATTGTACCAAAATCAAGTTAATCAAGCTACAAAAAACGCCAACCTAGAATTACTATTTGATTACATAATAGAGTATGATAATTACGTTATTGCCAATCAGCCATCAATGTTGGAACGACGTGGGGTTTCTCTGGAGCAATTTAATCTAAATAATTTCTTGGGAATTCCTGTTACTTATAATTACAAAACTATTGGTGTTATTGGAATTGCCAATAGAGAGGGAGGATATAATGAAGCCTTAGTGCATATTTTATCTCCATTTTTGTCTACGTATGGTTCTATTATTCAAAATATTCGACTTAAAAGAAGGCAAGAAGAATATGAAAATGAACTGAAAGAGGCCAAGGAATTGGCAGAGTATTCCAATCGACTCAAATCTCAGTTTTTAACCAATATATCGCATGAACTCCGTACGCCTTTGTCTCTAATAATGGGACCGATTGATATGATGTTGAAACGATCCAAAGGCGAATTGACAAGAGAGGAACTTCACAGTTATTTGAGTATAATGCAGAAGAATGGCAATAAAATGTTGGAGTACATAAAAGACATTATGGACTTGGCAAAACTAAACTCCAACAAATTGGTCGTGACTAAACAAAAAGTGGAATTATTTCCATTTATTGAAAATATCTATACCTTATTCAAAACAGAGATTGCACATAGAAATATTAGTTATACCTTGGAATATGAGGTCAATAAAGGAATCTTGTTGAATTTGGATGCTCAAAAAATAGAAAAGATTTTGAGCAATTTACTATCCAATGCTTTTAAATATACTAAAGATAACGGAATGGTAAAACTGCTGGTAAAAGGTGTAGACCAAGGCATTGAAATACAAGTTTGTGATTCAGGAATAGGCATTCCTTCAGAACATTTGCCTTATATCTTCAATCGTTTTTATCAAGTAAAAAAAGAAAATGAAACCATTTTTTCAGGGACGGGTGTTGGCTTGGCTTTGGTTAAGGAGCTAGCCGATATACAAGGTTTAGAAGTCAAGGTGGTTAGTGATCTGTCCAAAGGGTCTTGTTTTTCTTTTATACTCCCACAACAGGATATAACCAATCATTTTGATAAACAACAAGAACCTGCTATAACAACAAGTTCGTTGTCTTCTAAACAGACTAAAGTCTCTATTTTAGACAAGAGCAAAAACGCTATATTAGTAGTGGAAGATAATTATGATATGCGTTTGTTCCTCAATAATATCCTCAATAAGGAGTATGAAATTATTTTAGCAGAGAATGGAAGGGAGGGCTTGAGTGTTTTAAAACAGAATGCTTCTGATATTAGCTTAGTGATAACAGATTTGATGATGCCAGAAATGGATGGGATGGAGTTATTGGAGCATATAAAATCTTCTTCTTGGGGCTATAATCTGCCAGTAATTGTTTTGACGGCTCAGAATCAAAGAGATAGCCGCCTTAACGCACTGAGAATAGGGGTAGACGAATATCTGACAAAGCCATTTTCTGTAGATGAATTGATGGCTAGTATTAAAAACTTAATTAAGAACCACAAAGTAAGACAGGGCTGGAAATCTTAGCATTTTAATTTTAACATTTTTTTCACAAAATCTTATTTTGGCATACTTTTTAAAAGTCTATTAGAAAACTCTAATAGACTTTTTTTTAGTACATTTTATTTAGTCTAAGATTTTATATCAAGGAGTTTTTCTATAACTAAACTTAAATGACTATCTTCTATTAAGTTATTTCTTTTTTTTAGTACAAAAAGGGGTTTGAAAATGTCACAAAAACCAATTATATTGGAGGCTTGTTTATTTGATTAGTATCCCCATTTTAATAACCCGTACTCACTAAGCGCGTTAATTATGATACAAACTACTACAGACACTCTTTATCATCAGGCGAATAAAAAGTTATTTCGTTCTATTTGTTTTTACAGTTTTTGTATTGTTCTGATTCGGCTAATTACGAATCTATTCATTGCTACTTCTTGGTTGCCTGTTATTGCCGATATTTTGATGGGGTGTACGATTGTGGGGCTTTATTTTGCTGCTAAGGACAAAGAAGATCTGACCGTTTTTTTTTGGCCAGGAATTTTTCTAACTCAAATTAGTTTTGTCCTATTGTGGTTTGGCACAGGTGGCGTTGGAGGACCTGTAATTTCTTTTAACTTAACGCTCTTAGTTATTTATATAGCTTTAGATGTTAGGGAGCAATATTGGCAAATAGGGATTACAATTATACTAAGTACCTTTTTTACAATCTTATTGGAGCAAATGAACCCTTCTTGGGTGGTTGCTTATCCCTCTGACAATATTGTTCAGGTAATAGATAAATGTAGTGTGCTTATAGGTTTAGTTACACTGATTGTCTTGGCAACACGATCGATGAGAAGGGTTTATGAAGAAGAACGAAAAATATCTAGCCGAAAAACGAAAGAATTGGCTTTGGCAAAACAAAGCATCGAAAAACATAGAGATTTATTGGCAACGCTCAAAGAGTTGCAATCTAGTTTTTTATTAGAACAAAAACTCGAAAATTCGTTTGATACCTTGCTAAAACAATTGCTCTCAATTACAGAAAGTCAATATGGTTTTATTGGAGAAGTTGTGTCTTCTGATGATGGTACCTTCTCGCTAGAGACATTTGCAGCAATGGACAGCGGTGGAATGCTTAAGAATAGTAATCTATTGGAAGATGACAATTGGAAAGAAGGAGGAGAATCTAAGTTTCAACCCTTATTAAATACCATTTTAAAAGAAAAAACCTACATTCTTTCAGATCAAGTTCCTAATAACCAGTCCAAATTGACCGCTTTTCTAGGGTTTCCTATTGTATATGATAATGCAATTGTAGGAATGGTAGGGGTAGCCAATGAGGTAGGATATCAAGATGATTTAGTGCAAATGCTTGCTCCTTTCTTATCAACTTATGGTTCTATCATCAAAAATATTCGCCTAAAAAGAAGGCAAAAAAAGTATGAGGAAGAACTCAAAAAGGCTAAAGAAACTGCTGAACAAGCAGTATTTGCCAAAAATCGTTTGTTTACAAATATTTCTCATGAATTTCGTACTCCTTTATCCTTAATTGTGGGGCCTGTATCTGCTATATTAAAACAACCTTCTGGGGCATGGGTCGAAAAAGACACGCGAAATTCTTTGAATATGGTATTGAGAAATAGCGAAAAGGTCTTGCAGTATGTGGATGATATTATGGATCTGGCAAAACTAAATTCTAATAAACTAGAGGTTTGGCCACAAGTAAATCACTTGTATTCCTTCATTCATGGCATTTATGATACCTTCAAAGTACAAACTACTTATCGAAATATTGACTATAAATTGGTTTATAATGTTGACCAAAATTTGATCTTAGAGTTTGATACTTCCAAGATGGAAAAAATCATCAACAATTTATTGTCCAATGCTTTTAAATATACCTTAGATGGTGGCCAAATCATTTTATCTGTTGTTGATGCAGGAGATAACATAAATATAGAGGTTAGAGATACGGGAATTGGCATAAGAGAAGAGGATTTACCACATGTTTTTGAACGTTTTTATCAAACAAAAGGTGCTAAAAAATCAAATGCTTCAGGTTCTGGTGTTGGTTTGGCATTGGCGCAAGAATTGGCCGTGTTGCAAGGGTTTAAAATTGGGGTAACCAGCATACTTTCAGAAGGAACTGCTTTTACGTTCTCTATGCCTAGAATTCAAGTAGACAACATTGATGCTGTCGTTGCTATTCAAGAGGAAGAAATGTTAACAAAACCGCTTGTTGGAGCGCAAGAAGAACAGCTGGTTGAGGGGCAAAAAGAAATCGTCAGTGCTGCTGTTGATACTGGAAAACCGACCATACTAATTGTGGAAGATAACAGAGATATGGCTGCTTTTGTTAAGTTGGTATTGGGAACTAGTTATGCGGTTGAATTAGCCGAAAATGGAGCCGTTGGGCTTAAAATATTAGAAAAAGATCCAGCTCGCTTTGACTTAGTGATAACAGATTTGATGATGCCAGAAATGGATGGTTACGAACTGTTAAAACACATAAAAGCTAAGAGCTGGGGAGGGGACTTGCCTGTTATTGTCTTGACGGCTAAATCTAGTGAAGCTAGTAAACTAAAGGCATTAACCATTGGGGTAGATGAATACTTAACCAAGCCTTTTTCTGTTGATGAATTGACCATCCATGTCAAAAATTTAATTGAAAATTCTAAAACACGTAAGACTTGGAAAAATAAAGAGGAGGCGGAGGCTTCCGAAAGCATAAGTAATCATGCAACGGATGATGTTACTGCTTCAACGTCAACTAGGGCTGCTAAAGAATCTATCTTGCACCGAGAAAAAATTGAGCGTGCTCGTGAAGTGGTGCTAGAGAATATTGATGAAACAGAGTTTGCTGTTGATGACTTGGCGAAGGCATTAGCGGTTAGTAAACGACAGTTGTATCGATTTATGCAATCTTATACGGGCTTAACACCACTCAAATTTATTAATGAAATTCGTCTGCAAGAAGCAAGGCGCTTGTTGGAAGATGGAGCGTGTAGTACCGTCAAAGAAGTTTCTTATTCCATTGGCTTTATGTCTACTCGTCATTTCTCTAAAAACTATAGTACTCGTTTTGGTAAAAAACCTTCCGAATACTTTAGATAAATAAATAGTTAGGTAGGACGTTGTTATTTGACCTGCATTGTTGCTTGGTTTAGTTTATTAATCAATAGATTCTATTGTTAGTATATCTTGTAGGAGTGTTTGATCTAGTTGCTGAAACGAAATGCTATGTCTGCTTCCATCTTCAAATAAAATTAGAATACCTCTATTTCTAAAAATCATATAGTTTCCTTTTTTGAGTTTTTTATCAAAAAACATTTGTTGGCAATAATGGATTTTGCCATATTGAAATTGACAGTTAGAATCAAGGATACACTTCTGCAAGTAATATGTCTCAGAAGGAGATCGCTTATCCTTCCATAGATAATATAGTTCATGATTATACAGTTCTTGGACTTTGTAATCGCTAAAATTATCTAAATATAAAGTGTCACAAATGGTCTGTTTGTCTTTACAAACACCTTTAATGAAACAGGTGTCTTTTATTTTTTCTGCTTTTATACCAAGACGTTTTTGTTCTAATATATCTTGCAAAAGTTGTTGGTCTAGCTGTTGGTAGCTAATTTTTAACCTACTTCCATCCTTAAATAAAAGGACGATGCCTTTTTTCCTTAGTCTTATATATTTTCCTTGTTTAAGTGCTTTGTTAAAAAAGAATTGATTGCACCAATGAGGCTTGCTTAATTGAAAATTGCAAGAGGAATCAAGGGTACGTTTCTGCAAATAGTAAATAGTTCCTAAAGCCATCTCATTCTTCCATAAATGATAGAGTTCACCTTTATTGGTATGTCTTAGTTCTTGTTTCGTAAATTTGAATAAAAATGAGGTATCGCTGGTACATTTTCCATGTTTATCAAAACCTAAAATGATTCGCTTTGACTTCTTTTTTTTTGTTTTTATAATATGTTGCCCTTGTAAATCTATGGTTCTCCAAACGATTAAGAGTAATATGAATAAATAGCTAATCGCTCTCAATTTTTGTAGTTGCATAATTATCTGATGCTTCTTTTTGTCTAAAAATATAACCATTACTTTTTCCTTTTTCAAATCTAGTTTTTAGATCTTGTTCTTGATCTAGAGCAAGCATTTGTTTTTGAGGGATGTTGAAACCATCAAAGGTATATCCAATATATTTTTCAAAGTATGCTTGAATACCACTGTTTCCTTCTTTTAATGCGGTTATAAAACTCTGATGCATAGCACTTCTTTGCATTTTTTTGTTTTCTGTTGCATTAACCCTTGCTAAAGCTAGTATAGCAGCTTTTTTAGAATCTATCTCATCTTGCATGTCATAAGAGAAGACTTGACTGCTACCATCTTGTAATTTTTCATAGCCAATTCTACCAATTTCAAACTGATAGGCATGTTCTAATTCATCTCCTAAAGATTGAATGATTTCAGATTCAGATAACCCCCTTTTGATGCTAATAACAAAGGCACTAATACTAAAATCATAAACAGAGTGAGCTTCAGCGTTTGGATCTAACATATCGCCTACCCAAACATTGGTATTAATTTCATAGTTGATCGAACTAGCTTTGAGTAAATCTAATTTAGCTCTGGTTGTTGGATTCGCAGATTGATATATTCGATTAAAATACGCCTCAGATTGCCCATCATCGTCTACAGGAAATAGGATAGAATCATTTTTAGTTATTTGATCTGTTTTAGGCTCCTTTTGAGGGGAATCACCAAATAATGCAGCGAGTTCATGGACAGTTATAGCTGTTATCCACTGTTTTAGTTGCAAGGTATGAAGACTATTATCAATATGATCTTGTAATTGCCTCATCTGTATAGCTTCAGGACTTTGGTCGCTGAACTCTTGTTCTATTGTTTGATCTACTACCTCTTGCTGTTTTGTATTTATTGATTCTTTATTATTTTCTCTGTAGGTCTGTTCAAAGCTCATTTGCTGTTCTAATTGATATACTATTAATCAAGATGGTAATCAAAATAGAGAAAACAATGTAGTAAAAATAAGAAAGTAATTGTTTTGTAAGTGTTTGTATTAGAGTATGTAAGTTGTTTTAATTTGTGCTAAACTATTTTACATAAAAAAACAGGGCAATCCCAAATTTTGAGATTGCCCTGTGATATACATTTAGGTATGGTTGATAAAAACCTAATTTAACTTCGCTAAACTTTCTTCCAAAAGCTGAATTTTAGCTTTTCCATCTGCTAGTTTTTTGCGTTCTCTTTCAATCACAGCAGCAGGTGCGCCATTAACAAAACGTTCGTTGCTGAGTTTCTTTTCGATTCCCATAACAAAACCTTGTTTTTGCTTTAGCTCTGCTTCTAATTTTTTGCGTTCAGCAGCTACATCAACCTTTTTCTCAAACAATAGATAATACTGCTCTGTACCTGCAATAAAAGCAGCCCCTTCATGTTGTTCTTCTGAGGTATAATTCAAACTTTTGAGGAACGCAATTCTTTCTATGGTTGCTTTGATTCCATCCTCTGCCAAAAACGAATGAGCAGCAGGCGTATCCTTAATCAGCAAGTCCAAAGGTGCTTTAGCCGACAATTGATTCTTATTTCGGGCATCACGAATAGCAGACACTAGGTCTTTCATAATACTCGTATTGTATAAGAATGTTTCATCAAAGGCACCAGCCGTAGGCCAAGTGCTAAGCGTACAATCATCCCCCTCGGCACGATTATCTCTTAAATGTGCCCAAATTTCTTCGGTAACAAAAGGCATAAAAGGATGCAACAAGGTCATAAATTTCTCAAAGAAATCAATGGTTGTATCCAAGGTCGCTCGATCAATAGGCTGTTGATAATCTGGCTTGATAATTTCTAAATACCAAGAACAAAAATCTCCCCAAATGAAATTTTTCAGCGTTTTAGCCACTTCTGATAATCGGTAACTTTCAAACCCTTTTTCGATAGCATTTAAGGTCTTATTATACTCTTGCTCTAACCATTTTATGGCAAAAGCATTGATCTTAGCAATTTTATCATTGGCAGGTTTATCGGTAACAGGCAACTCTTTAAGCAATTTTAAAGCATTCCATAGTTTGTTGCAGAATTTGCTACCTGTATTACAAAGGTCAGATTCATTTTGAATACTGGTATTGGTTTTGTCTGTAAATGGAGCATCAAAAATGACATCCCCACCAGCAGCAGCAGCAGAAAGAATTCCAAAACGAACACCATCTGCACCATATTTCTTAATCAATTCGATAGAATCAGGAGAGTTGCCCAATGATTTACTCATTTTGCGCCCCAAACGATCTCGAACCATCCCAGTAAAGTACACATGCTTAAACGGATGAATGCCCTTTTCTTGAGCAATTTCTTCACCCAATAACTCAGGAGCCCATTCATAGCCCGCCATAACCATACGAGCTACCCAAAAGAACATAATGTCCCACCCCGTAACCAAAACATTGGTAGGGTAGTAATATTTCATTTCTTCTGGATTTTCAAAGGCATCAAAAACAGACATTGGCCACAACCAAGACGAAAACCAAGTATCTACTACATCCTCTTCTCGCTCCAAATCCTCTAGACTTAGGTTGGGATTATTTAGTTTTTCTTGAGCTTGTTGCAGTGCCTCTTCTGCCGATTCAGCAACAAAGAACTGCTCCTTATCCTCTTTTAGGTACCAAGCAGGAATTTGTTGTCCCCACCACAATTGGCGAGAAATACACCAGTCTCTAACATTCTCTTCTTTCAACCAATTGCGATACATATTAAGCATATGTTCGGGCAAAAAGTTGATGGTTCCATCTTCAACTGCTTTTAGGGCAGTAGCAGAAAACGGATCCATTTTTAAGAACCATTGTTTGGTCAACTTAGGCTCCACCACAGAGTTCGTACGCTCAGAACGCCCAACACTATTGGTGTAGTTTTCTGTTTTAACCAAATAACCTTGTGCTTTTAAATCTTTCGCAATTTGCTTGCGAGCATCTTCTCGATCCATTCCTACATAAAACGGACCTTTTAGACGACCATTATCGTGCAGCATATCAATAACTTCTAGGTTATGACGCTGTCCAATTTCATAATCGTTCATATCGTGAGCAGGAGTAACTTTTAAGGCACCCGTTCCAAAATCCATTTTAACATACTTGTCAAAAATAATGGGAACAACACGATTAACCATTGGTATAATTACCTTTTTGCCTCTAAGGTGCGTATAGCGTTCGTCATCAGGATGGATTGCTACTGCTGCATCTGCTAATATTGTCTCAGGACGAGTTGTTGCAATGGTTACCCATTCGTCTGTTGTGCCTTCTACTTGGTAACGAACGTGGTACAACTTGGAATTTTCTTGATTGTGAATGACTTCCTCATTGGACAAAACAGTTTGAGCTGCGGGATCCCAGTTGGTCATGCGTAGACCTCTATAGAGCAAGCCCTTTTTGTGCAAATCCACAAAAACTTTGATAACTGCTTTGGATAGTTTGTCCTCCATTGTAAAACGAGTGCGTTTCCAATCGCAAGAAGCGCCCAACATTTTTAATTGTTCGAGGATCATCCCTCCGTATTTGTCTTTCCAGTCAAAGGCATGTTTTAAAAACTCTTCACGGGAAATATCACTTTTTTTGATGCCCTGTTCACGTAATAATTTCACGACTTTAGCCTCCGTTGCGATAGATGCGTGATCGGTTCCAGGAACCCAGCAGGCGTTCTTGCCCTCTAAACGGGCCTTGCGGATTAAGACATCTTGAATGGTATTGTTGAGCATGTGCCCCATGTGTAAGACCCCTGTTACATTTGGTGGAGGGATTACGATGGTATAAGGTTCTCTATCGTCTGGTGTAGAGTGAAAATAACCTTTGTCCATCCAATACTGATACCATTTAGACTCCGCTTCTGCTGCATTGTAGTGCTTTGGTAAGGTCATGATTGAATTTTTTATAGAAATTTAATGAATGTGCTCTATTCTCGCTTTGGTTTATACTACTGCAATAACAATTCAGTTCCTTAAATGAAAGATTAGATTAGTAGATAATTCTTTATCAAGGAAGAAAGTTCCCAATTTTTTAAGAAAACCCTAATTGTGAGAATGAAGCACAAATTTAATAAGTTTTTTACCTTTGTGAAATTCCATTTCAATAATATTATAGGATTTTATGCTATCAATAGTTTGTTGAGGAAATATCCTTGATCGATTCTAAAAAATAGTTGACGGTCTACGGCACCTTTTTTGTGTTTTTGCGGTCAATTCATAATAACAAAATATAAATTATAACCTTAAAAATAGAGAGATATGAAGATGAGCAATTTATTGATTATAGGCACTTTCATTTTATTGGGAATTGTAGCCTGTCAACCTCCAGAGCCTACTATTGAAGATTTGTTTCCCAAGCAATTAAATCTATTACAGCATGGCATTCCTATTGCGATCCAAACACCAGAAGATGCCAAGGTAACCAATCGTTCAGATAATTTTATGCAGGATGTTATTGTGGAAGGAACCGATTATTATGTCCAAATCTATAGCCAAAATGCTACCGCACTTAGTTGTAGTGATTTGGCGACAGAGGCTCAAAGAGAAATTGAAACAGGAGCGAATACTACTTTTCAGCGGATGATAAAAGAAGAGGATTGTGGATTTATTTACGAAGTACAGGCAGCAGGAGATACGACCAAGTGCTACAATTTTTCTTATTATCGAGTGCAGGGCAACAAATCGTTTAGTTTTAGCACTACAACGGGGCGCCGAAAACCATTTACGCAAGAACAGGTAGAGCGTATTTATGAAGCGGTAAAAGCTCAAAAATAAGTGCGACTTAGAGGATGTTTTGTTTGAAAATTTGAAAATGTGCAACAATTGTCACATTTTCAAATTTTCAAATTTTCAAATACTGCATGATAGGAGTATTATAAACCCAACTCATCCACCAACTCCATCCATCTCATTTCTTTTTCTTCCAAATTTTCATTGAGTTGATTAAGTTCTTTAGATAGTTCTGCGATTTTTTCAGGGCTTAAATTTGTATCGTTAAATTGCGCTGTAATTGCTGTTTTTTGATCTTCTAACTTGCTGATTTGGCGTTCTAAACGCTTGACTTCTTTTCGTTCTTCCTGAGAAATTTTACTAGCTGTTTTAACAACAGGTTTTGCAGCAGCCAGTTCTTTCTCTTCGGCTTTGGTTTCTATCGCTTCTTGCTTGGAAACTGCTCGGTAAGCAGAATAGTTGCCTGGAAAATCACGAACGAATCCATCTCCTTCCAAAACAAAGGTATGTTCTACAATTTTATCCATAAAATGGCGATCATGAGAAACAATAACAATACAACCTGGAAAAGTTAAGAGAAATTCCTCCAAGACTTGCAAGGTCATAATATCCAAATCATTGGTCGGCTCATCCAGAATTAAGAAATTAGGGTTTTTCATCAAAATCGTCAATAGATACAAGCGACGACGCTCTCCACCACTTAGTTTAGAAACGTAAGTTTGTTGTTTTTTGGAATCGAAGAGAAAACGCTCACAAAGTTGTACCGCAGTCAGCTTTTGTCCTTTGTGCATGGGGATGAACTCGGCAATATCTCGAACAACATCAATAACACGCTTGTCCTCCTTTAGTTTCATGCCACTCTGAGTATAATAACCAATTACAATGGTATCGCCAATGACAATCTTTCCTGCATCAACCGTTTCTTTGCCAACCATCATATTCAGTAAAGTACTTTTGCCAGCGCCATTTTTACCGACAATACCTACCCGATCTCCCTTTTTGAATTTATAGTCAAACCCTTTTAGGATGACATGTTCACCATAGCTTTTATGAATGTTGTGCAGTTCAATAATCTTGCTTCCTAGACGAGTCATCTTAATGTCTAACATGACCTCATCATTGTCTAGTTTGCGTTTTGCTTTTTTCTCTACCTCAAAAAATTTATCAATTCTTGCTTTTGCTTTGGTTCCACGAGCTTTAGGTTGCCTGCGCATCCAATCTAATTCTTTACGATAAAGATTTTGAGCTTTTTCGGTGGTAGCTGCAAAATTATTTTCACGATCGGCCTTTTTTTCTAAATAATACCCATAATCACCCGAATATTTGAATATTTGTTGTTGGTCTAACTCTAGTATTTGAGTACAAACGCTATCTAAAAAATAGCGATCATGCGTGACCATAAAAATCGTATGTTTTCCTTGTTTGAGATAGTCTTCTAGCCACTCAATCATGTCCAAGTCCAAGTGGTTGGTCGGCTCATCCAAAATCAAAAATTGAGGTGCATCAATCAACACTTTTGCCAGTGCTACCCGCTTTTTTTGACCACCAGAAAGCATTTTTACCTTACGATCCATGTAGTCTACCTTTAATTTAGATAAGATTTGTTTGATTTTGAATTCATAATCCCAAGCCTGCATCCTGTCCATAGCAGACATCGCTTCTTGCATGCTTTCTACATCGTCAGGATTAGACAGACTTTTTTCATAAGCCAAAATAGCTTGCATAACAGGATTCTCAGAGTTGTATACTGCTTCAAAAACTGTAGATTCCAAATCCAGATTCGGATCTTGGCTTAAATACCCAATCGAAATTTTATGATGCAGCCAGACCTTTCCTCCATCTGCTTCTTCTTTTTTCATGATAATATCCATCAAAGAAGTTTTTCCCGTTCCGTTTTTAGCAATAAATGCTACTCGATCCCCTTGATTGATATAAAAAGTAATGTCTTCAAATAAAACTCGTTCTCCAAAAGATTTGGAAACCCCTTCGACCGTTAAGTAATTCATAATCTATTTGTAAATGATTGCTTGCAAAAAGCGCTTTGGAATAACAATGGCGTATGTAATGTGAGTCTAAAAGCAGCGATTGATACCCGCCAATAGTCAAAACTACGGTTTTGCGTTAAGTTTTTCAAATATATAGGTTGGCCTTCTTAGTTCCAAATTTCATTGGATGCAGTAAGAATTATGGGCTCATCTTTAGTAATAAGGATGGTGTGTTCATGTTGAGTAACATATCCACCTTTATTGCCAACTAGTGTCCATCCATCTTTTAACTCAACAGCGTATGAAGAATCGGTAGAGATAAACGTTTCAATTGCTACCACAGAGTTTTTTTTAAACCTTTTTTTATTAAAAGGATCTCTACAATTTAGTATGTTTTCGGGGGCTTCATGTAGGCTTCTACCAACTCCATGTCCTGCTAAATTTTTAATTACTTTGAAACCTCTTTTTTTAGACTCCGTTTCAATCAAAAAACCAATATCAGAGATTTTTGTTCCATGTTTGATATGTAGGATTGCTTTTTTTAGAATTTCTTTAGAAGCTTTTACCAAAGGAGAGAATTGATTTAAATCATTTCCCAAAACAAAGGAGCCCCCATTGTCAGCCCAAAAACCATTTAATTCAGCCGAAACATCAATGTTTACCAAGTCTCCATTATTTAATATCTTTTTACTGGATGGAATACCATGTGCAACTTCTTCATTGACACTAATGCAAGTCCAACCTGGGAATTGATAAGTAAGTTTAGGAGCAGATTTAGCGCCATAACTTTCTAAGATGCTTTTTCCATAAAGGTCTAACTCTTTAGTAGACATGCCAACTTTAGCATAATCCCTCATTTTTTTTAGCGTAATTCCGACAACAGAACTAATTAGCTTTATTCCTTCTAATTCTTTTTCATTAGTGATAGACATTTCTTTTCTTTAATTTTTCTGAATGGTTTGCTTGCAGACAAGAACAACAAATATAGGATATATCTATCAATGCCTGTGGTTTCGATACAAAATTTAATGGTGAGCAAGCAGAATACAAATTAAAAATGCAGAACCAAGTTAATTGTTTAAGCTTGAAATATTAGCTTGTTTTGTTTGTTTGTCTTGATTATTAGCTTTTTATGAATTTGTTGGAGCTTTGAATGTGTAGAAATGGCTAGAAAAAGACAAGAAGAAATATATTTTGTGCCTTATTTTAGAGTCAGGTTTTAGATCAAGTGATGCGTTTGAGTTTATGAGTTAAACTTTAGTTATATGACTTGATAAGAATTAGCGTTTTTAGGACTAAAAGTAGAGTGGAGAAATCTTACTCTTCTTTTAGTTTTTATAATTTATGTTGAAGTTGCCTTACTCTGTGGAATATTCGTGTTAACAACTTTGGCAAAGGTATAAACCACCCTGATTAAACATTGATCGGCTCTTGGCATTCAGCCAAGAGCTTTTTATATATCCTTGGTGTCAGGATCAAACCAAGTATGATAAACGCTCAAAGCCCCAAAATATAATAGAGACAGAACCGATACAATCCTAGTGATTCCTATTGCTGTTGGCAGTTGATAGTTCCATTCCACCAAAACCAAGAGCACAAAATTGCTAACAATCAGCGAAATAGTTGCCAAGATATTCAGTTTCATAAATTTTTTGGTACGACTAGGGTACAAGTACTTAATGGGAACAAAATGTAAGATGGCAAAGACAATTACCAAAATAAAATTTCCCATAGGAGGCAGAGCGGTTACATAATATAAATAGAAGGCGACCAAGTTCCACATAACAGGAAAACCAACAAAATATAAATCTCTGGATACCATACCTTCTTTGCCATAATATAAGGTTGACACTAATAGAATAATAGCCGCCGCCCATATCCTCAAATCTTCTGGAATCAAGCCTGCCTCGTAGACGATAAAAGCAGGAATAATGGCATAGGTAGCAAAGTCTATGACATAGTCCATGGTTTTTCCTGATACATTAGGTAAGACTTCTGTCACCTTAAAAATTCGTGCAAACGTCCCATCTACACCATCAATAATTACCGTTAAAAACAGCATGGCAAAAGCCATAAAAAAATCGCCATTAGCAACCGATACAATGCCCCAAAAACCTGCAACAATTCCCGATGCAGTAAAAGCATGAACGCCCCAAGCTGCTGCTTTTTGCCCAAAGGTATATTCTGTTTGTTTTTCCATCTTTCTTTATTTAAAAAAGCAAAATACAAATATTTGGGTAATTGCAAATTAGAAAAGTAGAATTACATTTTTTTATTACTTTTATAAAATGTTAAATAAGCCTAGAATCTAATCCAATCTATTTGCCTAATTACTAACGCAATGAAAATTCCAATTAAAGCATTTGTTCCAACAGCAATTATGATGAGCTTTTTAGCTGCTGTGGGGGGGTATCTATATTTTTTTACGAATAATGAGGTTTTTTGGGGAGGTTTTATCTCCATGCTCTTTTTTTATGGGGTGGTCTTTTTTATGGGGAGTTACATTGCTGCTCAGAAGGGAGATAACAGCAGTGAAGAAGAAGTGATGTTGGCAGGACGTTCTATTCCGTTGTGGATTGCCATTTTTACCATGAGTGCTACTTGGGTAGGAGGGGGCTATATCAATGGAGCAGCAGAAGCAACTTATAGCTCTGGTTTAGTTTGGGTACAGGCTCCTTGGGGCTATGCGTTGAGTTTAATTGTTGGTGGTCTGTTCTTTGCCCAAAAAATGCGTCGTTACCAATTTAAAACCATGTTAGACCCTTTGGCACAACGATTTGGAGAAAAGGTAGCAGCTTTTTTCTTTTTGCCTGCTTTGACAGGGGAAATTTTTTGGACGGCAGCAATTTTATCGGCATTGGGATCTACTTTTGGGGTTGTGCTGGGACTTGATTTTCAGAGTTCTATTGTGTTATCTGCATTGATAGCGATTGCGTATACCGCATTGGGAGGGCTTTGGGCGGTCGCCTTAACCGATGTAATCCAGATGGTTTTATTGTTATTGGGATTATTTATAACCATTCCTTATGCGCTTGATTTTGTAGGGGGGTGGGATACCGCATGGGCTGCCTACCAAGTTAAATTTGGAGCAGCAGCATCTTTACTACCCTCTACAGAGGCTTTAGGCAGTTATTATTGGAACTGGTGGGATTATGCTTTATTATTGATTTTTGGTGGAATACCGTGGCAGGTTTATTTTCAAAGGGTATTATCTGCCAAAGATGAAAAAACAGCCCGTAATTTATCCATTTTGGCGGGTGTTGTTTGTTTGATCGCAGCCATTCCGCCCATTATGATTGGAGTAGTTGGAAATGTAGCAGATTGGAGCACCTTGGGCGGAACGCCTGCAAATAGTCTTGAGATTTTGCCAATGGTGATGAAATCTATGACCCCTTCTATTGTGGCAACAATAGGTTTGGGGGCTGTGGCAGCAGCGGTGATGTCTTCGGCAGATTCTTCCATTTTGTCTTCTTCTTCAATGGCAAGTTGGAATGTCTATCGACCTATTCTAGATCCTCAGGTGAGTTCTGAAAAGCTGGCAAAAGTAATTAAATCTTGTATTTGGATTGTAGGAATTGCAGCAACATTGATTGCATTACAAGTTAAAAGTATTTATGCCTTGTGGTTTTTGTGCAGTGATTTTGTCTATTGTTTGTTGTTTCCTGCCTTGGTTTGTGCTTTATTTGATCCCAAAGCTAATAAATATGGTGCAATAGCAGGACTGCTTATTGCTGCTGTATTGCGTTTTGGAGGAGGAGATGCTACTTTGGGAATTCCTACTTTTATTAATTATCCAATTATTGATGCAGGTGCAGAAATGCTTGATGGTGTTCGAGTCGCTGTTTTATTTCCTTTTCGAACTTTAGCGATGATTTCTGGTTTAATAAGTATTATTATTGTTTCTAGAATGACTCAAAAACAAGCTCCTCCCCAAGAATTACAGTTGGTAGAGGTTGGTTTGAAAGGCGAAAATGGATAAGAAGCCTAGATAATTGAGTAAAAAGGGCAACGTATGCCCATAAATTATAACCAATGAATGACTATAAAACTGTTGTCTTAGGGGCAACTACGAATCCTCAGCGTTATGCGTATCGAGCAGTAGAACAATTACAAGAACATGGAATTGAAACAATTCCTGTTGGCATCAGAAAGGGGAGTACTGCGGGAATTCCCATTCGGAACGACCGCCCTACAATCGCTGCTGTACATACCATTACTTTATACCTAAACGCCCAAGTTCAGCAAGAATACTATGATTATATTCTTAGCCTAAAACCTAAACGGGTGATTTTTAATCCAGGAACAGAAAATCCCGAACTTTATGGGCTTTTAAAAAAAGAACTGCCCGAAACCATTATAGAAATAGCTTGCACCTTGGTGCTATTATCGGTTGGTAGCTATAAGACCGTACTTAATCGTCCTGAAAATATTAAGCAAGACTAGGACTAAAAGTTCAAAAAAAACACTATTTTGAGAACTAAAATGATTCAAAAAATAGCAAGTTAAGTTCTTCTACTTAACTTCATTGCTACGTGTAAAGTTGTATTTAGTTGATTATTAGGCTAATATAAGTATACTGTTTAAAATGGTAATTGTATTGATAACCTAGCTTTGTTAGTTCATGTAATAATCGATTGAATACAAGATGCTTTTTTGTGAAAAAAGCAAAAAAGCCACGGAGTATTATAACTTCAATAGTCCGCTTTTTTATAAAAATAGAAACGGCAGACTACTATAACTTTATAGTAAATAAATATTATGGCAAAGATCCTAATTATAGATGATGAACCAAGTATCCGCAGTGTCCTGAGAGATATTTTGGAAATGGAAAACTACGAAGTTGAAGAAGCTAAAGATGGTATTGATGCTTTATCTAAGGTAAAGAAAACCAAATTTGATGCTGCAATCTGCGATATTAAAATGCCAAAAATGGATGGCATGGAATTGTTGGAACGAGTGAATATATTGAGTCCTGATACTCCTGTTATTATGATTTCGGGGCATGGCAATATCGAAACAGCAGTAGAAGCTGTAAAAAAAGGAGCTTTTGACTACATTTCTAAACCACCAGATTTGAATCGTTTATTGATTACGATTCGAAATGCCCTAGATAAATCTTCTTTGGTGCAAGAAACTAAGGTGCTAAAGAAAAAAATAAAGAAGGGGGGAGGAATCCAAACGATTATTGGTGAATCTGAGGGAATTGATAAAATCAAAGCAACGATTGACCGAGTGGCTCCTACTGATGCACGGGTTTTGGTAACGGGACCTAATGGTACAGGGAAAGAATTAGTTGCTCGATGGATTCATGAGAAAAGTGAACGTGCTCAAAATCAAATTGTAGAGGTAAACTGTGCTGCAATACCAGCGGAATTGATAGAAAGTGAATTGTTTGGCCATGAAAAAGGTTCGTTTACTTCTGCCCATAAACAACGCATTGGTAAATTTGAGCAAGCGCATGGTGGAACTTTATTTTTAGATGAAATTGGGGATATGAGCCTTTCGGCACAAGCAAAGGTATTGCGTGCTTTGCAAGAGGGACGTATTACTCGTGTAGGGGGAGATAAGGACATTAAAGTAGATGTACGGGTTATTGCGGCTACAAACAAAGATTTGAGAAAGGAAATTGAAGCAAAGCGTTTCCGAGAAGATTTATACCATCGTTTAGCCGTGATTATCATTCAGGTGCCTTCTCTTAATGATAGAAAAGCAGATATTCCTTTATTGGTGGATCATTTTATAGAATCGGTTTGTAATGAATATGGTCGCCCGAAAAAAGAAATTGAAGATGCTGCGATCAAACTATTGCAAGAAGTAGATTGGACGGGGAACATTCGTGAATTGCGAAATGTGATAGAGCGTTTGATTATTTTAAGTGAACAACAAATTACTTATGCTGATGTAGAGAGTTTTGTTTTGCCTACGATGAAGCGCCATAATCAACTTAAAGCACTATTTGATAAGTTTGAAAATGTGGAAGCATTACAAGCGTTTGTAGCTGGTGAATACCAAAAATACAGTGCCAATAAAACAAATGTGTAACTTAGTTAGAACACTAATATTTCTAATCGAACAACATAGATTTAAAATAAAGTCCATTCTGAATTTTTTAGAATGGACTTTACTTTTTTGAGGAAAGAAGATCGGTATTGGTATCTTAAAACCATGAGCTTAATTGCCATGAAGTATTTGGGTAAATAATTGGTAGACTGTGAGAAAGGGCTGTTTTTTTTGAGGAATTTAGTTTTTTGTATTTGTATATCTATTAGGCAATAAGTAGGTTTATATGCAATTTACTTAAGTACCAAAAAGCTAGATTATGAAAAATTATTTACTACCAATTCTTTTATTTGCAAGCCATTGTCTTTGGGGACAAACGGTTTCAACTTTTTTTAGTTCTCCTGCTCAACGCATTGATGATGCCCTTTTTGCAGATCAGCAAGGAAATGTTTATGGATCGCACTATCAAGGTGCTAATGTATATAAGGTAACAGCCTCTGGGCAAATTAGCCCTGTTGCAGTTGGTCTAAACACGCCCAATGGTTTGGCTTTTGATACTCAAGGTAACTTATTGGTTTGTGACAATGTTGGAAATCGAATTTATAAGTTAGACTCTACAGGGACGTATTTAGATACCTTCTTTGTTACTAATCCTTCTGGGATTATAAAAGAGCTAGATAGCGACACCATGATTTTTACAACCTATACTGGGCATCAATTGATGAAATTAGCCCCTGATGGGAGCATAAGCCCTTTTCATGCAGGAGCGCCTTTAAATGGTCCAGTTGGTTTGACTTATGATGATAACGGGCAACTTTATGTAGGCAATTTTGGAGATCGAAAAATATTTAAAGTGTATGAAGATTCGTTGGCTTATGTAGCAACCATTCCTGGAGGATCTTATTTGGGATTTATTACCTATGCACAAGGCGCTTTGTGGGGAACTACCTTCAATCAGCACAAAATATATAAAGTAAACCCTTCTTTTATTGACAGTGTGGTTTGGTACACAGGCTTGGGGCAAGGTTCAACGAATGGGGCGATTAATCAAGCTACCTTTAGTCAGCCCAATGGGATTGTTGCTAGTCCATCAGGAGACACCATTTATATATCAGATTTTGGAACAGGAGAAGTTAGAATGATTAGTGGCATTACATTGGATCGTTATTTGATCCCAGAATCTCAAACCTTGCATTTGACTTATCCTAATCCTACCAAAGATAAAGCGACTGTTGTTATTGATCAACCTTTTAACAGTATTAACTTAAAATTGGTAAATATAGCAGGGCAAACTATTTTATCTCAATTAACGGTTGTTGAAACAGCTTATACGTTTGATTTATCTACCTTAGACAATGGCATTTATTTTATTTTGATCACAATGGATGGGAAAACAGAAGCTGTGCAGATCATAAAGCAGGGCTAGTTATTCCTATATTAGGGATAAACTAACATATAAAAATGAGACAAAAAAGCTATGAAATATTAATTTCCAATTGGTTCGTTGGAGCTTTAGGAGTACTTTTATTAAATGATTTTATCTTAAAAGAACAGTACAACAACTGGATAACAGGCAAACTTTCGGATGTTGCAGGGCTGTTTGTTTTTGTCTTGTTTTGGGGAGCATTATTCCCCAAATTTAAAGCGAAAATTTTCTGGATCACAGCGATCCTATTTGTGTATTGGAAATCCCCCTTTAGTCAGCCCTTTATTAACGGTTGGAATAATTTTACTCCTTTAAGCATCAGCCGTGTCGTTGATTATACCGATTTAATAGCGCTTTCAATTTTACCTTTTGCCTATTTTATAGCAGCTCAAGAAAAACAGTTGAAGCGACTAAGTATAACTCCTGTTTTTCCAGCATTGGGAGCCTTATTTGCCTTCTGTGCGACCAGTTATTATCATGATGTGGAGATTAAGAAACGCTATGATTTTGAAATTTCAAAGCGGCTATTAATTGAGCGTATTAATCAACTAAGAGAAAAAGAGTCCCAATGGCCCATCTCGCCTTATCTAAATAATGCAAACGATTTTTTTATCAATTCTTGGGGCGAAGATCAAGACACCTTATGGCGTTTTATTTCAGATGAGAAGATTGTTTTTGATACCTTTTATTATGAACAAGAAGAAAAGATTGTTGAGCGAAAGCACTTTACAGTAGATTCTATCTATTTAGATGCAAAAGGAGCCGTTTATCATGCCGTTAATTTTGAAATGGAAGGGATTGTTTATCAAATGACAACTAAAATTGAATTGATTGGTGATGAGACATCTAGTGCTATAATACTTCAAAAGGCACGAATAGACAATTGGGTTCCTAAGGATAAAAAAAATAAAGAAACCTATTTGCAAACAAAATTTGAAGAAGAGTTGATACAAAAACTCCTAAAGAAATAAAAAGAGGGCTTGCTAAAAACGTATAGCAAGCCCAATTGGGATTGGAGTGAGTAAGAGCAATAATGGGTATTGCTGTTATTTATGAGTCTTTAATGTTTCGATTTCAGATTTTAGACGTTCAATTAAAGTTTGTTGTTCTTGTGTCGCCTTAATTAAGACAGGAATGAGTTGCAGATAAGTCATCCCCATACGCTCTAGTTCTATTCGAGTGTATTCTTCAGGTTTTTTCTCATCAAGAATTTTATTGTCGTGTGTCTTTACAGCTTCAGGAACCAAGGCTAAGGCCTCTTGAGCAATTAAGCCTAATTTTCTATCTCCAAAAGGATCTTGCTTTAGAATATAAGAAACAGGGCGCATTTTTAATACTTCATTCAAACCATATTGAAGTTCTTGAATGTCTTTTTTCTCTCTCAAGTCAGATATGTTGACAAAATTATCAGCATAAACATCATCCCAACCACGAGTAGTCGTAGAAAAACCTAAATCTCTATTAATGTGTGTAGTTGGAGAAAAGGCATTGTTGATACTTGTTTCAGAGGAGTTGTCCAACAAATATTCTACAGAACCGATCCCAATAGCAGTACCAACGGCACCAATACCTCTGTCAAAATCCGCTACATAGTCTACAACAGTAGTACCAATCGTTGCGCCATTTTGATAATCAGAAGCAGTAGAGCCAGAACCAAAACGAATTAAATTTTCACTGGCATCTAACCAAAAAGCATTGGCTCTAGTGTCTGATTCCATCCGAACATCAGCGTTATTATTGCCTTGCTCATTGAATACGGTAGTCCCATTGCCATGAATGCGATGGTTCATTAGGTTGTCTTCGTAAACATCAATAATACCGTCGTCAGCAGAATCGAAAATTCGAACCAAAATATCCCCCGTATTAACGGCACCATCTCGTAGGTAAATATCATCAGAATGATAAGAATTTCCCAGTACATTAAAGGTACCTGCTGAGAGATCGGTACCAATAGATACTCGATTTAGACCAGCATCCATAAAAAACATATCGTTATTCGTATTGGATTCGATTCTAAAGTTGCGATCCAAACCTTGTTCATTAAAAATAAATTGAGTATTAGCATCTAAATCAACCGAAGTAATACCGTTTTCCATAATTCTAAATCGGCCATCATTGCCATCATCAAATAGTTGAGCAAGGATAGTGCCTGCTGTATTTTCATCTCTCCAATAGACATCACCACCAAAGTAAGTATTTCCGTTGTCTATAACAGAAAAATGGTTAATCCCTCCATCCTGAATATGAAAGTCACCACTACTATTTAGGTTAAATGTCATATTATTAGTGTTTTGCGTAATCGTGGTATTCTCTAACAAAGAACCACCTAAACGAATGGCATTGGTTCCTGCATTTACATAAAGGCCATTTTCTGCATTTCTTCTTAATGCAGCAAGGTTGACGCTCTGAGTACCACCGCCATCTGTTACATTCAAGGTTGTTCCTGTAAGTGAAGCACCTGTATTGTATTCGTTACCAATAACAAAATCAGCATCATTCACTAAAGCAGATAGGTCAACAACAGTAGACGCACCATCTTCAATGTCAATCGTTAAGTTATTTCCTGTTAAGGTAGCACCTGTAAGGTTTTGATCATCGGTTCCTGAACTTGTAGATAACATAGCCCATTGGCTGCCATTCCAGAAATAAAATCCTTGCCCACCACCACCTGTTGTAGTCGTGTTCGTATTGAAGACCAATAAACCTACTGCTGGGCTAGTAACGGGGGCAGCAGATGAAGTGTTACCAATGGATATTTGGGGAATTAAAATACCTCGATTGGTGTCTGAAATGTGTAGTTTTGCACTATTATGGGGAGTATTGGTACCGATACCAACATTTTGTGCAAATAGGGAATAATGGGTACCTGCCAAAAATAGCAGAGTGCCCAACATTTTGTGGAAGTTGTTCATTTATAAATTTGGTTTTGTGGAATAAAATATTTGGGGGACCTTCTGAGGTCAAATACAAAAATATTCTTTTTTTTGCAGAAATGATACTTTTTTGCGTTTTATTTTTTAAACTAATTGGTTGGTTAATAGTTGTTTGTGGGGCTAAAAGATAGCGTTGCTACTTTTTTATATTTGTGTTTATTGTGTTTCAATTGCTTTTGTGCAGCAATGATTTTTAGAAAAAAAAGACAGGAAAAAAAAGGCTGTAAATAAATAATCAAGGGGTATATGACCTTTTACGACCTCTTCGTGAAAATAGTTTTTGAGCGGTTATTTAGAACCGTAAAAAAAATTGGTGCAGAATAATTTTGTAGCTAATCTATTGGCAAAACATAGACCTGTTCAATAGATAAAAAAAAGATTGTTAAACGATAAAATTTAGCTTACTCGCCGATTTTTCCATTCATAACGTTTAACAAAATTGCCAAGGCTACCAATGATGGCGATATACCACCAGTGTAAAAACAAGGAAGGGATAAAGACACGCATCAATTGAGGGCGGTTAAAAAAGATTGTCATCATTCTTAAAAAGAAAAAATCAGCAATCCCTTTAAATCCAAATTTTAAGACAAACAGGAGCAAAAACACAGGATGAAAGGGCATTAATAAAAGATCTAAAAACATACTAATGCACAATATCCAAACTGTAGCTAACATAGCAAGCACTTGCCAGCCTGTATAAGCATCAGATTTAGAAGCCCAACGAATTCTTTGTTGCATAAACGATTTTAGGCTTGGTTTGGCATACGTTAGCGTTTGGCAGTTGGGGTTTTTGAGATAACCAATTTGATTGGGGTAGTCTGTGGCTATTTTTTGCATTAATAACATATCATCACCTGAGGCAATGTGATTGATGCCATCAAAGCCATTAACGGCTTCAAATGCTCTGCGCTCATAAGCTAGATTTGCCCCATTACACATGTTCATAAATTGCCCTTTTACACCAGCACCTGCCACTGCCATCATTCCCATAAAATCTAAACTTTGGAAGCGTTCAAATAAAGACTTTTCCTTATAAAAAGACACAGGAGCTGCTATAAACTTAGTTTGATGCCTTTCGTAATAACTCACTAAATACGTTAACCATTCTTTGTCCATGATACAATCTGCATCTGTTGTAACAATTAATTGACCTTTTGATTGCTCAATAGCAGCTTGAATGGCTTGTTTTTTTCCCATTTTACCAGAAGGGAGATTGAGCAGATAAAGGTTATTTTGGGAGTAAGCTTTTACCAAATCGGCAGTATTGTCTTCTGAATGGTCATTAACGACCCAGATTTGGAGCAAATGCGTTGGATAATCCTGTGCTAGCAGAGCCTCCAAACAATCAACGATATGCAGTGCTTCATTTCGTGCAGCAACAATTACAGTTACAGTAGTTTTGGGAGTATAATGAGGCGGAATATTCCATACTTCTAGTTTATTCCAATAATAAATATAAGAGGAAATGATGACTAAGTAGCCTATAATGAGTAGGATAGATAGGGTAGAATAAGCTAATAGCATAAAATTAAAAAGTTAATTTTTTTTAGATTAAAAATTAGGTAGAAATTTACAAAAGTAGTACTTTGGCAAAAAGGGAGGCAAAACAACTTAGCAAAAGAGGTGTATTGGAATAATTATTTATTTCAAATAAAAATTGCCATAAAATACCCCCAATGGTAAATTTTAGTAATTGTCACTTACTCAATCCCCAACGATGAATTACTAAGCAATAAGAACTCAAAATTAGTCAGGTATGCATCAATTATTCTCTATTGTAATACTACTTGTTATTTTAATAAATTCTACCAGTATAGCTCAAAATTCTACTTATCATAAAGATGCGATACAATTAGCAGCAAGATTAACAACGGATAAAGCAACTAGCTCTATCTCAGAACATCTGATCTACTCGATTGAAGATGCTTTGGTTGCTGTGTCAGAGGATCCTTCCATTGCGGCAAATGCTGTAACTTATCGTTATGATATTCATGCTTCAGAAATAGCTAATGTGAGCAATATACGTATAATTATTGGCAAAGAATCTGATTGGGGAAAAGACCTAAGCCAAAATCCCATCCAACGCACTTTTCCTGCTTATGATTTAAAACTGGAGGTCGTAGAAACCACAGATGCTTATATTGTATTAGATGCGTCTAGTACTAAGCCTCTTAATATGAGATTTGTCGCTAATGAAATTTCTATTTTAGATGGAGTTTGGATGGTCGAATTGCCAGGTGGTAGCTCAACGGATAGTGACATCAAATTGAGAGTGGTCGAAGAAGGCTACATTATTACCTATAGTTATCAAACAGGGGATTGCTTAGGGAGTTGTGATGAGGTACATTATTGGGAATTTGGTGTAGAGCATAACGGGAATGTTACCTTTTTGGGAGAACATGGTGCTGATTTGGCTGCTAATTCAAATCGTACGGAAGAAGATTTTTTTACTCAACTAGATGCATTGAGACCTTAAGTTTCCATTCTTACCTTCTATTTTTTAATACCGTAAGTTTTACCTTCTAAAAGTTTTAGAATCGTTCAATGATCAAGCAGTATAATTTATACTTTTGATGCTTTTTTTGTAATATTGTAGACCTCATATAGAGATGAAAAGTTTCTAATGAATCTTATAAGCTATGAGGCAAAATATTAGCATTAAAATAGAATAAAATGGACGAAAAATCGTTGAATATAGAAGATTTACGAAAGGACTATAACTTGTATTCTTTAGATAGAACAGATGTCTTTGAGTCACCCATTAAGCAATTCCAAAAATGGTTTAAGGAAGCGCAAGAAGCCAATATTGCGGAGCCTAATATAATGACGCTGGCGACAGCAACGGCTGATGGAATCCCATCTGCCCGTATTATGTTGTTAAAAGGAGCGGATGAAGAAGGCTTTCGTTTTTACACCAATCACGAAAGTAAAAAAGGACAGCAATTAGAAGAAAATCCTAATGTGGCATTGGTCTTCTTTTGGGAAGCGCTACAACGTCAAGTTAGGATACAAGGGCAAGTTTCTCTATTGTCAGAGGCAGATTCTACAGCATATTTCCAGAGTCGCCCTAAAGGTAGCCAGATCGGTGCTTGGGCTTCCCCTCAGAGCCAAATACTAACTGACCGAACTTTGTTGGAGAATGAGGTCAAAAAGGTATCCGAAGCGTATCAAAATCAAGATAAATTGCCTAAACCTCCACATTGGGGAGGTTATATTGTAAAACCTTATCAAATAGAGTTTTGGCAGGGCAGAAGTAGCCGTTTGCATGATCGTTTGCGGTATACCTTGACAGAGTTAACGCCTAAAAAATGGAAGATTGAACGCCTTGCACCATAATTAGATTGAATGACAACAATAGAAACGCTGATTGATTTTATTATCAAGAGTTATAGCAAGCGAAATTTTTGGGTTTTGTTTGGAGGTATTTGCCTCTGTTTAGTTGGCTTTGGGGTGGCGAGTATTCTTATTGGAGTAGGAAATCTAATTGAAAATACGAACCAACCTATTCAATTATTGGATACGCTATTTTATTATTCTCAAGAAACAGCCTATCAGCAACTAAAAGCTTACGGTGAGTATGGACGAGAAGTTTGTTTGTTTAGTACTTTGGTTTTAGATAGTTTCTTTCCTTTAGTATATGGTGCTTTTTGGGCCATTTTACTAGGGAAACTACTTGGCAAAACAGCTTATAGGTGGCTTGTATTATTGCCTTTGTTGGTAATAATAGTAGACTATTTAGAGAATACACATACGGCAATCTTACTGATTAATTTTCCAGAGGTCTGTCCTCTTGTTGTTTATTGGGGGAGTCTTTTTACCATGACCAAATGGATATTAATTGCTTTGGTGTTGTTCTCGATCAGTTTTGGATTTTTCTTAAGAAATCGAAAAAATTTCATCTTAGAGATCAATCAAGAGGATTAAAGAAAGCTAGTGCTTAAAAGAACGTATATGAGTTGGAATATAGATCGTATAAGCAACCTCTTCGGCACAAAGTTCGCCTTTTACTAGAATGGCGTTTTTATTTTTTTTAGATTCTAGAATTAATTCTCGTGTCGAACTCTCTCTTGTTTGCATGAGTTTATAACGCCCTCTTTCAATGACAAAACTAAGAAGGGCTGGATTAGGAACGGAAAGCTTTATGGAGGTTTCGACTAAAATTCTTGTTCCTTTGGTTTCTTTAAATACGACAGAGGCTCCTTGAATATTTACTCTGACTACTTCCACATTGTCAGTAACAATCGTTTCGTATGCCTTTTTTTTTATTTGCCCAAAACAAAAGCAAGTTATAAAAAGGCAGAAGAGGCTGGTAAAGAATAGTTTGGTGTTAAAGGTTGAAGGTTGATCCATGTATTTATAGGTCTCATTTTGGTTGTTTGAAAAATATAAAGATGCTTAGGATAAGGGGGTAGTGTTGATAAAGGTTTATTGTTCTTTAATGTGATGAAATACGGGGAGTTTTATCTCTAAGGCAATACAATATTACCTGCAAAGACAATAGTTTTTATTGTTGCTAGATTAAAAAGGGAATGATTCTAAAATTAGAATTATTTATTGGTATTTAGAGTGGATAATTGAGGGGTAACAATGCTGGAATCTTGGTTTTGGAATAGTTTTATCAGTTTTTTAAATAAAATAAAAAAAAATAATTAGATACTCAAATTTAATCTGAATGCTTATTATTTGTACAAGAATCTCTCCAAAAAGGTAAGTAGGGGTGCACTCTTAATAGAATGCTCAACTCAATAGAAATGATAGTTTTGATCGGCTTTTGGTTGTATGTCAGGTAGATATAAAGGAAGCTTTAAGGCGTTTGGATTGTTATTATCCCATCTTTAATATTTTTTTTGTAAAAAAAAAGAACGAATCCCCCAAATTTAAAAAAATCCCCATTTTAAAACTTATTTTTTCAAATTTGGAATATACACTATCTAATATAGCATGCCAAAAATGTTAAGCTGTGAATTAAGACGAACTTTTAGGTACTCCTAAAAATACACATCAATCATTTTCCTAAATCGTTTATTCTATGTTTATCTTGTGCTTAGTTGATGAATTAGGGTAGATCAATTGTTGAGCTGCTATTTGACTGGGCTTTTCTATATACTTGTGCAATAGCCATGCAGCAAAAAGACTAATGCCATAGCCTAATAAAATCACCAAAACTTTTTGATAGGGAAGTCTATAACTGTGCGATAAAAAATTAACAAGGGCTTGACCTATTATTAAATGCAATAAATAAAGGGAATAGGATCGTTGACCAATCCAATTGCTATAAAAAGGGTTATGGTTAGGGTAATAATGGATAATTGATAAGGTGAAAAGGGTGACCAACATATTGCAGAGCCCCAACCAGTATAAAATACTAAACAAGCTCAGTAAAGAAATCACTAAATACTCTTTGAAATCAATCTTTTTAGATTGATGCAGTACATAAACAATTCCTATTAAAAATAAAGGAAGCCATCTAAAAACTAACGCTTTATCTTGACTGATAAAACAAGCTGTTAACATTATAATATAGATACTGTATCGCCAATATGATTTAGAGTGGCTTAATGCCAGCCAGCCTATGCTTAAAAATAGATAGTATTGAAATTCTACCGCTAAAGACCAGTAAATGGGATTGATCCATTGTTGCCCTTCAACGAAGGGGATTAAATAACCCAAGTGCAACAAAAAATTAGTCCAAGAGAAAGCCATAACATCAGTATGTCGGTAGCTTTGAAAAATAAGATAGAGTGCACCAAGTATAAGGGAAACGAGGTACGGTGGTTCAAGCCGTATTAACCGCTTACTAATAAATGTGGATAAATGTTTGAATTGATAATTATTGTTCAACATACTCAAGGGCAAAACAACTCCAGAAATTACAAAAAACATCGGAACACCATATTGGGCATAATAAAAAATGGTTCGAATAAACTCATTTTCAATATAATTGGCTGTACTCCATACAAAATGATAAAAACAAATGGCAGTTGCCGCCCATCCACGCAGGCTGCTAATAACTGGTAAGTAGGTCTTTTTAGGAATCATTGTGGAGTTAGGCTTCTAAACGTTTTCTAAATTTTTCTTGAATAACTTGCTCCACAGGAACGTTATTAATTTTGCTCTCTAACCAAGAAAGAAGATCAAGATATAAAAAAGAACGTTGCTCACTAGAATTTTCTTCTAATACCTTTAATTCCTGATAAAGCTTAATGAAGGCAGGTCTTAATTCACTAGGGACTAAATAGGGTGTTTTTTGTAAGAACAGTAAAATTCGTTTCTGAACTTGGTTTAGGTCTTTCATTTTACGTAAAAAACGATAAACAGATTTTATTTGATATTCAATTAATTGGGTGTTTCCTAACTCATAGTGCGCAATTAAATTTAAAATACGAGTAAAGCATTGAATATCCTCTCGAATACTTTGCTTTTTGTGATTGATAATACGATTCAAATAAACAGTGGCTTGTGCTGGATCCCCACTGCCAAAATAGAGGGAGGCAATTTTATAATAAAATACCATGATTCGGTGTGGGTCCCAATTGTAAGGATTATTTTCAATGACCGTAATAACGTCTTGTAGCCATAGGACTCCTTCCGAAAAACTTCCTTCCATAAAATGCTTTCCAATACGATGGATATAACGAAATAGACAGATACTACCTGTTACATGTGTAGAATGGGGGGTATTGGGTATACTTTTAAAACGTTCTAGTAATTCTAAGGCTGCAATGAACCGTTGGTAAGCTCTTAGATTAAAAAGAGAAGAGAGTAGGTTGTGTAAGCCCTTTAGATATAGGGGGCAATCGTTTGTTTGCATTTCTGGTGCCTCCTCAAATAAATCAACCCATTTACGAGCATAACGATAACAACCTTTAAAGTTTTGCTGGATATGGTAGTACCAAATGTGCGACTGGAAAAGATACAATTGACCATAAAAGCTTAATTTTTGAGGTAAATAAGATGACAGCCGTTGTTCAAACGTCTTTTTTAAATAAAGGCTTTCTTCTTCGTTGCGACTAAAACCTGTTTTTAGGTATTGACCATATAGCAAAAGTGATAAATCAGACAGTTCATGCTCTTGGCAAAGTTTAGAAGTTATCTGTTTGGATTCTGCGGCTAATTCCTCGGCTCTAGTATCTATACTTCGGGTGATGTATTGAGACTCTATTCGCTTTTCAAATTCTATGATTTCTAAAATAAGAACAAGCTGGCGAGCATAATAGGCCTTGGTTTTTGTTTTGGCTAAAATGTCAAGACTTTGATGATACAGCCCTTTGTTATACAATAAACGGGCATAATCCAATTGTTCTCGGATTGTAATATCTAGATTATGAGTTCGATTGAGGATACGAACACTAGCCAATAATTGTTTGTGTAAATGATTTTTTAGATTGGATAATTGCTGCTTCTTAATCTTAGGAATCCTCTTTAAGAGTAGTTTTTCATCATAAATCTTGTACTTGTCTAAATGATCAAAAAGCTTTAAGAATAGGGGGGCTTCTCCTGTTTGATGGCGGGTAACCAAAAGACGGAAATGTTTTTTTTCTCCTTTTGTTAAGGACAAAATTAGTTGCAAAAGATGATTGGTTGGTGGTTTATGCATTGTAGTATTAGTTTGTGGAACCAATTGGTTAGTAGTTGTTTGTGGTTGGCGGTAGCCAGTTGTGCACTGGAAAAACTCAATTTATTGAACTTGTTTAGTGAAAAGAGCTATTCTATATTTGGCAAAGAATATTTTTGATCTGGAAGCGTCAATTTTTCAAATCAAAGTTGTGTTAAACAAACTAAAAACATCAAGACATTCATCTTTCATGCATAAATGTATGCCTTATTTCTAAATAACCAATCATGCAACAAAAAAAAATAACAATTTTTGATACCACACTTCGGGATGGTGAGCAAACGCCAGGTTGTCAATTGATGCCTGAGCAAAAAATAAAAATTGCTCAAAAATTAGAAGCCCTAGGTGTTGATGTTATCGAAGCAGGCTTCCCGATTTCTAGTGCTGGCGACTTTGAAGCAGTACAAGCCATTGCTCAACAAATCCAATCTACTACCGTTTGTGCATTGTCTCGTGCCATTGAAGAAGATATAAAAGTTGCTGCCGAGGCACTGAAATTTGCCAAATTTCCTAGAATTCATACTGGAATAGGAACTTCTCCTACGCATATGAAATACAAACTAAAAGCAAGCCCTGAACAAATTATTGAACGGGCTGTAGCTGCGGTTTCATTTGCCAAAAAGCAGGTAGAAGATGTTGAATTTTATGCGGAAGATGCTGGGCGCAGTGATACGGTGTTTCTGGCTAAAGTAATAGAGGCTGTTATCAAAGCTGGAGCAACAACCGTTAATATTCCAGATACAACAGGCTATTGTTTGCCCAATGAATATGGGCATAAGATTGCCTACCTTAAGCAAAATGTAAAAGGAATTGATCAGGTGATTATTTCAGCACACTGTCACAATGATTTAGGTTTGGCGACAGCAAATGCCATCGAAGCCATCAAAAATGGGGCAGAGCAAATAGAGTGTACCATCAATGGAATTGGCGAACGAGCAGGGAACACGGCAATGGAAGAGGTCGTAATGATTATTAACCAACACGAATCGTTGCCTTTTTATACCAATATAGATACGACAAAATTTGCAGCAATTAGCCGTTTAGTTGCTAATCAGATGAATATGCCTGTGCAAGCAAACAAAGCAATTATTGGTAGTAATGCTTTTGCACATTCTTCGGGAATTCATCAAGATGGAATCATTAAACATCGAGAAACATACGAAATTATCAACCCTAGTAGCGTAGGAGTTGAAACATCATCTATTGTGCTTACTGCTAGAAGTGGTCGGGCAGCGTTGGCCTTTAGAGCCAAAGAAATTGGGATGACAATAGAAGGCAAAGAACTAGATTTAGCCTATCAAAAATTTCTAATTGCTGCCGATCAGCAAAAGGTGATACAACAAGATGATTTATACCAACTCTTAAAAACAATTTAAATGATGGCTAAAACACTTTTTGATAAACTTTGGGATGCTCATGTGGTAACAGCGGCAACTCCTACCATGGATGTGCTATATATTGATCGGCATTATATCCATGAGGTAACTAGCCCACAGGCGTTTGATGTCTTGCGAAAAAGAAAGTTGAGGGTGCGTTGCCCAAAACGGACCACAGCAACCATGGATCATAATGTACCTACTCAAAATCAAGAATTACCAATTCAAAATGAATCCTCTAGGATACAAGTAGAACAACTCA
This sequence comes from Aureispira anguillae, assembly GCF_026000115.1. Taxonomy (GTDB): domain Bacteria; phylum Bacteroidota; class Bacteroidia; order Chitinophagales; family Saprospiraceae; genus Aureispira; species Aureispira anguillae. Next base: position 4,936,116 of record NZ_AP026867.1, on the reverse strand, counting down.
TTCAGAATTGTCAAGATTTTGGAATTGAATTATTTGGCTTGGGAAGTCCCAAGCAGGGCATTGTACATGTTATTGGACCAGAGCAGGGCTTAACCCGCCCAGGAATGACAATCGTTTGTGGAGATAGCCATACTTCTACGCATGGTGCATTTGCTTGCATTGCTTTTGGAATAGGGACAAGTCAGGTAGCGCAGGTATTAGCAACCCAAAGTCTGGTGGTGGAACGCCCCAAAACAATGCGGATTATAATTGATGGGGTTTTGAACGCAGGCGTAACGGCAAAGGATGTAATCCTTTTTCTTGTTGCTCAATTGGGAGTAGGTGGAGGAACAGGCTATTTTGTAGAATATGCAGGGGAAGTAATTCAGGCTTTATCGATGGAAGAGCGCATGACCATTTGCAATATGAGCATTGAGTTGGGGGCAAGGGGAGGTTTGGTTGCAGTGGATCAAACTACCCTAAACTATGTGGAAGAACACAGTGCTACCTATCTGACTCAAGAAGAACAAAAACATTGGCAAAACCTCTATTCGGATAAATCGGCGGTATTTGACCAAGAACTTTACTTTGATGGAGGTTCAATTGCTCCTATGATCACTTATGGCACCAATCCAGGGATGGGCGTTTCTATTGATGCTCGAATTCCTGAAAAAAGCAATGCTAAATCATTGGGTTATATGGGGTTTCAAGTTGGGCAATTAGTCCAAGGTGTTAAAATTGACTATGTTTTTATTGGCAGTTGTACCAATGCTAGAATTGAAGATTTGCGTGCTGCTGCGAAGCTTATTGGTAGACGAAAAAAAGCGGCACATGTAACGGCTTGGGTTGTTCCTGGATCGCAAAAAGTAGCGGCACAAGCAAAAGAAGAAGGCTTGGACCAAATCTTTGAAGCGGCAGGTTTTGAATTTAGGCAGCCTGGCTGCTCGGCTTGTTTGGCGATGAATGAAGATAAAATTCCAGTAGGTGCTTATTGTGTAGCTACGTCCAATCGAAATTTTGAAGGGCGACAGGGCGTAGGAGCTAGAACTTTGTTAGCGAGTCCCTTAACTGCTGTTCAATCTGCATTGGTAGGGCATGTGTCCGATCCAAGGCTTGCTTTTAAATACCAAGAGCAGTTACATTTATAATCCTAAAAATTAGTACTTGTATCATGAAAATAATTAAAACCATAAAATCTACAGCAATTCCATTGCCTATAGAGAATATTGATACCGACCAGATTATTCCTGCTCGTTTTTTAAAAGCAATTGACCAAAAAGGTTTTGGTGCAAAATTGTTTAACGATTGGAGGTATTTTGAAAATGGGGCGCTCAATCCTGATTTTGTATTGAATGATAAGCGTTTTTCAGGAGGTGTTTTAGTTGCAGGACGAAATTTTGGCTGTGGGTCTAGCAGAGAACATGCTGCATGGGCCTTGGCAGACTATGGCATTCAGGCAGTGGTATCCAGTTATTTTGCAGATATTTTTAAGGGAAATGCCCTAAACAATGGGCTGCTTCCCATACAGGTTTCTGAAGCAGTCCTAGAAGAAATTATACAACTGGTTTATGATCGCCCTAATACTACATTTACCATAGATTTAGAAGAACAAAAACTGTTGTTTAATCCCAATCGGTCTATTTTTTTTGAGATCGACCAATACAAAAAAATGTGTTTGTTAAAAGGGCAATCAGATTTGGATTATCTGCTTAGTCTAGAAGACAAAATTGCAGAATTTGAAACCACTATTATTTATTAAAATAAAAAATTCTTTGACTAAGCCTTCAAAATGCTAAAACTACAGGCGTTCTATACAGAATAGCATCAAAGAATGAAAAAATATAGATTATGAAATTAACAATTGCTGTATTACCAGGAGATGGAATTGGACCAGAAGTGATGAACCAAGCCATTAAGGTTTTAGATGCTATTCAAACGGTATTTCTGCACGAAATCACCTATAAATATGCTGCAATAGGGGCGGATGCTATTGTTCAAACGGGGAGTCCTTTGCCCAGAATGACAGTGGATACTTGTTTGAAAGCAGATGCTGTTTTGTTAGGAGCAGTAGGAGATCCAGCCCATGATCATGCTACGGTTAGACCTGAACAGGGCTTATTGTCTTTGCGCAAAAAATTAAAGCTATTTGCTAATATTCGACCTGTAAAGGCTTATGATGAATTACAGCACTTGTCTGCATTAAAAGTAGATCGAATTAAAAATGTGGATGTTTTAATTTACCGAGAACTGTCCAGTGGAATTTATTTTGGGCAACAAACTCGTGATGAGCATAGTGCAGCAGATGTCTGTTATTATAATAAAGCAGAAATTGAGCGCATTAGTCATCTAGCATTTCAGGCAGCTCGTCTAAGGAATAAGCGATTAACATTAGTGGATAAAGCAAATGTATTGGAGACCTCTAGGTTGTGGCGAGAAGTGGTTAAGGATATTCATAACGAGTATTTGGATGTGGAGTTAAATTTTATGTATGTTGACAATGCCGCTATGCAAGTGATTCAGGCACCTAGCCAATTTGATGTGCTATTAACCTCCAATATGTTTGGAGATATTATTTCGGATGCTGCTTCTGTACTTACTGGGACATTAGGCATGTTGCCTTCGGCTTCTATAGGAGAAACATGCCCCTTGTATGAGCCTGTGCACGGATCTTATCCTACAGCAGCCAAAAAAGACATAGCCAATCCCATTGCAATGATTCTTTCTGCTGCCATGCTATTGGAACATTTTGGGCTGATTGCAGAATCTAAAACCATTTATGAGGCGGTAAACCAAGTAATTGGGCAGCAGTTGGGAACAGAAGATATGTCTCCACAGGTGTTGTTGAGTTGTTCAGAGTTGGGGAATTTAATAGCAGCATTGATTCTAGATCATAAAACAGAAATTAATCCTTTTAATAAAGAGAATATAGCGCAATCATTGGGGACAATTATATAATTATTGCAACAAAACAAGGACAAATTTTAGATTTACGCCCCAATTAACTAACTGCTAAATACACTGTGTGAAAAGACAAGATTACTTTTTACACAGTGTGTTCATTCTGATTATTCTTCTTCAAGGGCAGGGGTAACTTTAGAGCGTTTAGAGACCAAAAATACACCTGTAAAGATTAAGCAACCTGCACCAATCATTACCATTGTTATTTTATCTTTTCCTGCACCAACAGCAATAATACTAGCGAGTAAGGGTTGCAAATAAATATAAGCACTAGATACAGATGGTTTTACAATGGCTAGGGCTGCTCCATTCATTAAATAAGCTAAATAAGTAACAAAAAATAACACAAAAAAGATGCTCCACATAATATGACTGGGCATCGTTTGGTAGTCTACTGCTTGCATGGGAGCCCAGCCAAAGGGCAACACATAGATAGTTCCAAATAAAAAGACCCATTTTAACGTGGTGATAGGGGAATATTTGCTCATTAGTGGCTTTACAAGCACTAAATAAACAGCATAAAAAGCCGCATTGATGGCAATGTAGATGTTTCCTAGCATCGGATTGGGCGCATTGGGAATATCTCCTCGATTATTCAAAATTAACAGTGCTGCTCCTGTTAACCCCAAGGCGATCCCACTGCCTTTAGCAGCCGTCAATTTTTCTCCAAAAACAAACATGGATAGGATTAAGACTAAGATGGGAGTGGTGAGCATAATTAGAGCACCATTAATAGGAGTGGTTAGGTTGAGACCATAAAAAAAGGAAAGTTGATTGCCTGCTACCCCACAGACCCCACAAAGTGCAAGGCGAAGTATATCTTTACGCTCGATTCGTTCTCTAACAAAAAGCAAATGCGTAAGCCAGAGCAAGGTTGTAGCAGCTAAAACACGCATCATAATAAAACCAAAGGGTGCTACATACGGGTTTTCTCCTGCCATAACAGGTTTTGCAATGGTGAAATTGGCAGCGTAAATTAGGGCAACTAAAAACATGGCAATATGTGCCAAAATTAATTTGTTCTTCATTGTTTATATTCCTTCTTTTAGAACGATGAATGGATGTCCTTTGAAGTTGTGTATCAATAAAATTGGCTTAAAAATGGTATTGTTGGTATAAGATATTTAGGCTTGTTTGGGCAATTCATCTCGAATTTTAGACCTTCTTACGATAAACTGCTGCAAGATTAGTCAAAATATTATAATCCTTTATCTTTTTATGATAAATTTATTCCCAAATCCAATTCAAATGATCTCTGTTTAGTTTTTTTACAAAGGCCTAGCAGTTTAAATGCTAATGACAATCGTATTCAAATTATAGAATAAAAAGGTTGTTCACCTAATGCAATAACACAATAAAGATCTTCAACTCAGTATTCCTATTATGAAATATTACAGCCTGATTTTATACTTTTTAATGCTTAACTTTTTTGTAAATGGGCAAATTCCCGAATTGGCGAGTCCAGACGCTGCCTATCAACTGTTACAAAAAGGAGAAACATTTTATTTAAAGGGAGAGTACCAAAATGCTATCCCATTGTTGGAGCAAGCAACGGCTTTGTATGCAGATAATTACGATGGAAAATTACTCGCTTCTTCTCTTCATAGTTTAGCTTGGTTGCATCTTGGACAGAAAGACCAAGCTTATACCACTTTTGTTCAAGCAGGAGAGTTAATGGCTGGAGGAAAGGTCAAAAGTCCAGCAGCTTTTGTTGCTTATGATCTTTGCGTAAGTCGATATTATTGGGCTTATTATGAACCAGATAAAGCGTTAGAACTTAGCCAACGAATAGAAAAAAAATTAAAAACAATAAAGCCCGACTTTCCAACTTCTATAGCGATTGAATTGTCTGAATATTTAGGCGTGATTAAAATTTCTAAAGGAAATTATGAAGCAGCAATTCCTTATTATAAAGCAGCTATTGCTAAAATTGAAAAGTTGCCAGCAGCAGCAAGAAATAAACAACTGTTTAAATTTAATTACTTTAAATTAGGCGAATTATACGAAAAAATCAAGGCTCCCTATGATGCATTAGAAATCTATAAGACCTTGCAAAATCGTAAGGATGAAATTTTTCAGAATACAAAAGAAGATAATATTGAGTTGTTGTATCGTATAGGAATGATAAAAATGACGACCCAATATTATGATGAAGCTTTAGCATATTTAAAAGATGTTGCCGATAAAATTAACCAATCGGGCAAAAAGGGACAGCTTAAAGCTAGTATTAATGCTTCTCTTGCAAAAATTAGCATTGATCAAAAAAACTATGAAAAAGGGATTCAATGGAATACCGCAGCACTAAAAACTTGGAATAGTTTTTTGCCGCCCAATGACTTGGCTTATGCCTACACGGCTTATTTAAACCAAGGCTTGCTTTATCGTTCTGTAAAAAATGGATTGAATTGGTACGAAACAGCAGCTTCTGAAACCGATAAAAATTGGCAAGTTGCTTTAAGAAAACGAGGACTAACTCCTATTCAAAGCAGCAAACAAGAGGTTGATGTCCTTGCCTTAAATCTGGGCTTATTGGCTTATGAAAAAGCAGGTGCACTAATTGGGCGTTTTCCTAAAGCAAAACAGATGCCTTTAAAAATTGAAACGCATATAGCCAAGGGTGATTTGTTCTTTATTGCAGAGGACTTTTCACGGGCAAGAACGTATTATCAAGAGGCCTTAAGTGCCATGAAATCTATTTATCCTCAAAAGCACCCCTGGATAGCAGAGGTTGCGTCCAAACTTGGTCAGTGTTTGTTGGCAGAAAAGCAATACAATGAGGCACTCAATTTAGTAAATGAGGCGATAGCAGCTACTCTGAAAGAGGGTACGGAGATTTCTAGGCAAGCGGTTCCTGATCCTTCCAAGATATACTATCCATTTGAGTTGCTCAATGCGATTAGCACCAAAGGTGAAATTTTGTATGGAATGAGCCAAAAAGAGGTAAAGGAAGATTTAGAAAAAGTGCTAGATAATTATGATATAGCAGTGCAACTACTCAATCGCCTAAGAAAGATACATAGAAATGAAGGAGAAAAATACGAACTTTCTGCCCTCACACACCAATTCTGTCAACAGGCTGTTGTTACGGCTAATACACTCTATGAATTGACAAAGGATGCCGCTTTCTTAGAGGAAATTTTTAGGTATGGGGAATTGTCAAAAGGTGCCGTATTGCTCGAAACGTTGCAGGATTTAAAGGCAAAAAAAATTGCTAAAATTCCCCAAGAATTAATCCAAAAGGAACATCAATTAAAAGTGGAGTTGGCTTATCTAAATAAAGAAATATTTTATACTTATAAAGATACCAGTAAGTTGAGTGCAAAGCGGATTGGGCAACTCGAAAAGGAGGTTGAAGATAGAATGAAAGCGCATGAACTTTTGTTGCAACAATTAGAAAAGGAGTATCCTGACTATTATAAAATGAAGTATGATTACAAGACGGTTACTTTGGCAGATTTGCAACGTGAATTGGCGGATAATGAAGCATTTTTGGAATATGTGGTAAGCGACTCTTTTGTTTTTGTATTGGCAATAACCAACCATACTGTGTACAATCAATATAAAAAAACAGGCGTTTCCACGGCTAAATATGTTAGAGATTTATTGCGTTATATTCGAACACAAAAAGCAGAAAAATATGTCAATCTTGGGCATAAGGTTTATGAGGTTGTAATGGGGGAAGAGTTGGATAAAAAGTTGGAAGGAAAAAAGCTAATTATTGCACCTGATGAAACCTTGAACTATTTGCCTTTTGGCGTTTTACCGACTACAAGTGATTTTAAACAAGGAGATCAAGAACTGATCTATGGAAAGTTAACTTATCTGATTAATAGTCACCCAATTACTTATAATTATTCTGCCAACTTATTTTTACAGAGCAAGCAAGAAAAAACAACAGAGGTAATGCATAATATTATAGCATGGGCTCCTAGTTTTTCTTCCATGCAAGCTATTCTAAAAGAGAAAAATATAGCAGATGGAATCGAAGAATTACCTGCTGCGCAGGAAGAAGCGAATCTAATTGCAAGGTTATTTGATGGTCAAACGGCACTTGCTGAAACGGCAACAGAGTATGAATTTAAGCAAAATGCGTCTAATTTTGGGGTGTTGCATTTGGCGACACATGGTGTTTTGAACGATAGAAATCCAAGCTTTTCTAGTCTAATTCTAAATCAGGGAAATAAGGAAGATGGTTTGTTGCATACCTATGAGTTGTTTAATATGCAATTGAATGCTGATATGGCTGTATTGAGTGCTTGTAACTCTGGTGTTGGGGTGCTAAAGAGGGGCGAGGGCGTTGTTAGTATTGCTAGAGGTTTTGCTTATGCAGGAGTGCCTAATATTGTCATGAGTACTTGGGCCGTATCGGATGAAGCCACTAAAATTTTGATGGAGACTTTTTATCAAGCATTGCAGCAGGGAATGCCTAAAGATGAAGCTTTGCAACAAGCAAAAATAGCTTATTTGAAGGAGTTTGAAAGTGTTCCTAGATACCAAGCTCCTTTTTTCTGGGGGAGCTTTGTGGTGTTGGGAAACACCGATCCTGTTGCTATCTTAATAGAATATAGCCTTTGGGATTATTGGTGGTGTTTGGCGTTGTTGCTGCTGTTGCTGCTGCTTGGTTTCGGATACAAGACGATCAAAAAGAAAAGGGTGGCAGCTAAATAATTGCATTAGTCGGTGGCTTTTTACCAAAGGGTTTAAATTACTAAATGAATCGGTCTGTTAAATCTTAATAAAAAGTTAAGTGCCTTTGATTATCAATGTTATAAAGATATTAAATATACTTTTATAAGCCTTTTGTCGTTAATGATACCTCAAAGCTATAGGCTATAAAATTATAAACAGCCCATCTATTATGACTAGAAAAGAATTAGAGCAGAAAGCCGAAGCATTAAGGACTCTGAATAAGGAAAAAAATAAGTGTAAAAAAGAGTTTAGCGTTTATAAAAAACTTTTAGAAAAAGCGGGGGGAATTAGTGCAGAGGAGCAAGCTCAGTTGGATAAAATAGAAGCGACAATTGCTAAGGTGGAAGAGGTCATAGCAATTAAAAGACAAAAAATCTTACAAATAAGTACAGACCTAAAAAGTTTAAAACGAAAAAAAGAAGATGATCCAATTGAGAGGCAAATAGATTATCAACTTTCTATTTCTTTAGAAACCTTTATCACGATAAAATATTGGCGGTTGGATCAACCGAATGAAGCTCCTGTTATCTTACCTAAAGTAGAATTAGAAAATGAAACGGATTTCCCTATTGTATCTATCCCTTCCAATACAAAAGTGGAAGTATATACGTGGGCAAAAGCAATATTTATAGATGCTAATTTGTTGACTAGTAATGATGAAGAGGTTTTGCAAAAAGATTTCTCAGCGACCATTCATATTGATAAAAAGGGTAAATTTAGCTTGTTGGATTCAAATGAAACAGTGACGATTAATAATCATGAAAAACTCAAAGGATATGATATAACCTTAGGGATAAAGTACATTAGTGGGGGAGCGAGCATCCGATTGCAAGCCAATGGTCTTGCAAAGGGAAAAACCTTGGAAGAGTCGTACAAAAATTGGGATAGCAAAGACAAAAAAACAGCCTTTGTGATGACAGATCAAGTGCTTAAGTCTATTGCGCCAACTTTAGTACTTCAACCTGAAAAATATATTGCTCCTGCCCCTATTTCTAAAAAACTAATTTTTGAATCTGAGAATCAAGCGATCCTTTCTTGTGACCAGTTGAGAACCTTACAAGATTGGTGGAAAGGTTTGAAGGATGATTTGAAAAATAAGGTAAAAAATCGAGAAGCTTATATAGAAGTTATTGGATATACTACTACTACAGGTAATGATTTGTATAACTATAATTTAGCTGGCGATAGAGCATTTGATGTAGGAAGATTATTGGCTGGAATGATTGGAATTACTTTAGAAGGTAAGAGTATTGCTGATATACGACCTATTTCAGAAGGAGAGAACACAGACAATCCTAATAGATATGTTAAAATTTTAATTGTAATAAAATGATAGGACTAATTTTAAGTTTGTTTCTACTAGTTGCTTCTTGTTCTAATACAGAAAAAAAAACAGATCTAACAAATAATAAACAAATCTATTTAGATAGTTTACTAAAACAACAAATCCTGAGTTATAAGTTGTATTTAGACTATGACTCAAATGAACAATGGAAATTAGAGAATAAGCATTACAAATCATTGCATAAATGGGCTAAAGAGTTTAGGCAAGATACCATCATAAATAAGCTTCATAGAGATGTTATTGACACCTCATTTATAATCCATATACAAGCTGGTATGACTAGAGAGCTTTCAAGAGAAACAGCAAAGAAAAGAATGGAGGATATAAAAGAAGTTATAACTGGTATGATAGGCTTTAATATAGATTATGAAATGGAAATTATTAAAGTCCTAACCAATCTGAAATACAAAGAGAAGCACGATATAGAAATAACTATTAATCGACTAATGTATTAACTGCTATGACTAGAAAAGAATTAGAGCAGAAAGCCGAAGCATTAAGGACTCTGAATCGGGAAAAAAATAAGTGTAAAAAAGAGTTTAGCGTTTATAAAAAAATTTTAGAAAAAGCGGGGGGAATTAGTGCAGAGGAGCAAGCTCAGTTGGATAAAATAGAAGCGACAATTGCTAAGGTGGAAGAGGCCATAGCAATTAAAAGACAAAAAATCTTACAAATAAATACAGACCTAAAAAGTTTAAAACGAAAAAAAGAAGATGACCCAATTGAGAGGCAAATAGATTATCAACTTTCTATTTCTTTAGAAACCTTTATCACGATAAAATATTGGCGATTGGATCAACCAAATGAAGCTCCCGTTATCTTACCTAAAGTAGAATTAGAAAATGAAACGGATTTCCCTATTGTATCTATCCCTTCCAATACAAAAGTGGAAGTATATACGTGGGCAAAAGTAATATTTATAGATGCTAATTTGTTGACTAGTAATGATGAAGAGGTTTTGCAAAAAGATTTCTCAGCGACCATTCATATTGATAAAAAGGGTAAATTTAGCTTATTGGATTCAAATGAAACAGTGACGATTAATAATCATGAAAAACTCAAAGGATATGATATAACCTTAGGGATAAAGTACATTAGTGGGGGAGCGAGCATCCGATTGCAAGCCAAGGGTCTTGCAAAGGGAAAAACCTTGGAAGAGTCGTACAAAAATTGGGATAGCAAAGACAAAAAAACAACCTTTGTGATGACAGATCAAGTGCTTAAGTCTATTGCGCCAACTTTAGTACTTCAACCTGAAAAATATATTGTTCCTGCCCCTATTTCTAAAAAACTAATTTTTGAATCTGAGAATCAAGCGATCCTTTCTTGTGACCAGTTGAGAACCTTATATCAGTGGTGGAAAAATTTAAATGCTGAATTAAAATCAAAAATTGAAAATAGAGAAGCTTATATTAAAGTTATTGGTTATACCACTAAAACAGGGAAAGATACTTACAATCTAAAATTAGGAGGTGAAAGAGCTTTAGATGTAAAAAAATCACTAGAACTTATTATTGGTAAAAATTCTGAAGAAGATCCTATAGCAGAGATAAAATATTTATCTCAAGGGGAATGGTCCCTCAATCCAAAAAGATATGTTAAAATATTAGTAATTGAAAGATGATGAGACTACTTATATTGACTTCTTTTTTACTCTTTTCTTGTGAAATGATTAAGAATAAAAATAAAACAGAAGATCAGCTACTGCACTTAGATAAACAGGAAGAAGTTATAAAACAAAGAGTTCTTAGTTATGAGTTAGATATAAAATATTCCAATGATACTTCAACATCTATGAGTCCTAATATGCTAAAAAAAGTTTTTTCTTTTTTGGATGAAATAGAAAACGATACAATACTAAGAAAGATTGAGGCAAACATATATGAAGATAATATTCTATTTTGCATTGAAGGAGCTGCTTCTAAAAATGTTTCCTCTAAAGTAATACATAAAAGAATACAAAACTTAAAGGAAAACTTACACTTAATATTGGGCAAATATGATGAATATAGACCTGCTTTTAAAACGGTAGAAAAGATAAAATACAATAAAAAAGACTATGTAAAGTTGAATCTTAATCGACTGATGTACTAATAGTTTACTATAAAAGAAATGAAAATGACCAAAAAACTAAAAACAACACTGAATAATGGAGATGTTGAGGCATTCTTAAATAGCGTAGAGAACGAGCAACGAAGAAAAGATGCTTTTACCATCTTGACAATTTTTAAAGAAATTACAGGCGAGGAGGCTAAGATGTGGGGAACGAGCATTGTCGGTTTTGGCAGTTACCATTATGTATACGCCACAGGGAGAGAGGGGGACTGGATGATGACAGGCTTTTCGCCTCGAAAAACAAGTTTGACGCTTTACCTGATGAATGGATTTGAAGGCTGCGAAGATTTGTTGAACCGACTGGGGAAATACAAGACAGGCAAGGCGTGTTTGTATGTGAATCGTTTAGAACAAATTGATATAGAGGTGCTAAAGGAGCTAATTGCAGCTTCTTATCAGTATATGAAAGAAAAATATCATTAACCATTTAAAGCATAGGCTGTTTCTACCAACTCCTTGTAATGGCCATCTTCTATTTGCAGCAATTCGTGGTGCGAACCAATCTCTTTTACCCTCCCTTTTTCTAAGACCATAATTTTGTCAGCGTGTTGGATGGTAGATAGTCGATGAGCAATAATAATAGAAGTGCGTTTAGCAACTAGTTTTTCAATGGCATATTGAATGATACTTTCTGTTTCTGGATCAATCGCAGAAGTTGCTTCATCTAGAATGAGAATGTCTGGATCAAAAACCAAGGCACGAACAAAAGAAATGAGCTGGCGTTGTCCCATTGATAGGGTTGCCCCTCGCTCCATGACTTGGTAGTCGTAGCCATCAGGTAGCTTTTCAATAAATTGATGGGCACCAATCAGTTTAGCTGCTTTAATAACTTCCTCTCTAGAAATATGTGGCGCCTTTAGCGTTATATTGTCCAAAACGGAACCTGAAAATAGAAAAACATCCTGTAGCACAACCGCAATCCGATTGCGCAAGGCAAATAACTCGTATGATTTAATTGGATTGCCATCAATTTTTATTGCTCCTTTGTGAATTTCATAAAAGCGATTCAATATATTGATAATCGTCGATTTTCCAGCTCCAGTACTTCCTACAATAGCCATGGTTTCCCCTGCATGGATATTAAAACTAACATCGTTCAGAATCCACTCTTCGATTGCTTCACTAGGGCTATCTTGTTGGTAAGAAAAGTAAACCTGATTAAAGGTTATATCACCCTTAAAATTATCGGGACTAAGTGTACCATTATTTTCTGTGATATTGGTATTGTCCAATACGGTAAAAATGCGTTTAGCTACAATCAATCCCATTTGTAGGGTATTGAATTTGTCGGCCAAGATGCGGATTGGACGGAACAACATACCAATGTATAATGGAAAGGCTACTAAAACGCCTAAGGTAACTTCTCCTTCAATGACCCCTCTAGCACCATACCATACCATCAATCCCAATGAAGTTGCCGATAGAATTTCTACTGTTGGAAAGAAAATGGCATAATAGAAAATAGAGTTGATGTTTGCTTTTGCATATTTGTGATTAATTGCTTTAAAGTTATCCAACTCCTTTTCCTCGGCATTAAAAATTTGTACAATGCGCATGCCCGTAATTCGCTCTTGCAAAAAAGCATTCATTAGAGAAACCTGTGTTCGAACAACTTCAAATGCTTTTTTTACAGCCTCTTTAAACCAATAAGTAGCAATAATCAAGATCGGAATGGTAACCAAACAAACCAAGGTGACTTTCCAGCTCGTCCAAAGCATAATCCCCAAGACAAAAAATAGTGTGAGAATATCTGCAATAATGGTAATAAAACCTTGCGAAAAAACAGTATTGATCGTTTCTACATCATTGATGGTTCTAGTGATGGATGTACCAATAGGAGTGGTGTCAAAATAAGTTAGACGCAGGCTATTGATGTGGTCAAAAATTCGAGTTCGCAAATCTCGAATAACCGATTGCCCTAACCAATTGGTAGAATAAGCAAAAATATAATATAAAATGCCTTGTAGAACCAAGACACAGAACAAAAGGCTAATCATAAAAATTAGTCCTTCCCCATTGCCATTGATGATACAATCATCAACAGTACGTTGTACAAGGTAGGGTCTTAAAATAGCAACAGGGGCTAGAATGACAGACAGGATTCCAGCTAAGAAAAAAACAGCTCGATAAGGCATTGCCAAGCTAATTACTCGTTTAGCCAGCGGCCAGTCTGCATATTTTGAAGTTGATTCGCTCAATGATTGTTACTTTTCTATAATATTAATTACTTCATCATAAACACGCAAGGACTTTAGAAGTTCAAAATCTGCTAAATTTTTACATTTTACAATAAGACCTTTAAAGTTTGGATTTTCATGTTGGTTGATAAAGCTCGTATGTAGCACTTCTAGGATTTTCCATTTGCCAACACTAGAACCACTTTCTAAAGCAACTTCAATAAACATCCCATCATCTACGTTGCCAGATCCAGCTATTAATTCTCCCAACAAAACAACTTTGAGTTTTTCTTTGAAACCATAAACAACACGGATAATATATTTGCTAGGGTTAGAAGTCTTTTTTTTTGCCATTTTTTAGTGCAATTTGAGTAATCGATAATAATTAAAAAAGGAAGTTGAGGATTTAACCATAAAAGTAACGGAATCCTTTTAGAATAAGTTATGGATAGGTATATTTTTTAGGATTGTTATTGTCTTTTGGCTTTTCTCTTTTAATGGACAATCAGTTTCTCTATCCCCATTCCTTTGTCAGTATGAACCTGAATACTATAAGTGCCACTAGAAATAGATTGAAGCGGAACTGTTGCTTGGTTCCCTTGAGCGACTAGTTGTCCTTGCATGTTGTATAACAGCCACTTTTTGACCCTACCATTAGGACAGAGAATGGTTGTAGAGTCTTGGCTTGGGTTGGGGGCAAAGGATAGTTTTACCAGTTCAAAATGAGCGATCTTAGTGACCGATGTGGCTAAGGCAGAATCTTGGATATAAAGAAATGCATCCGAAAAGCCTTGTGCTTGGAGCGTTTGTTTGCCTAAACGAATGTCTTGTTGAAAACCGCCTACTGCTACAACTTGACCACTAGAATGAATGGCTGTACTTTTGACCAAGTCAAAGCCATTTCCTGTCCATGTATTAATTTGAGCACCTTGACCATTGCTGTCTAATACCACCTGAAATGTTTCTGCTCCATTAATTGCTGGCACCTGTTGCTGCTGCCACTTGAAATAATCATTATAAACGCCAGACACTACAATTTGATCTTGATAAAAAGCAATGGCTTCAAAAAAACAATCCGCTTCGGTTTGGCTTTGAATGCCCCACTTGGCGATTCCATCCATATTCAATTGAACCACAAAAGCATCAAAATTGCGGAAAGCTGTTACCAACCGTAGAGGAGGAATATCTAAGACCCCCATAAAACTACCTCCCAAATAAAGCGATCCTGCGTACCATTCCAATTGCTTACAGGTATTATTGTAAACGCCTCCATAATGACGTTGCCAGATAAAATGACCATTACTATCCACTTGGCTTAGAAAAAGGTCGTTGTAAACCCAATGTGCTCGAATAGTATCTGATAAGAGGGCAAAAGAACCTTTAAAATGCCCTGCCCAATACAATTGTCCCTTATCATCTATGGTTAATGCAATACCTGTTGCTTCATCAGAAAGTGCAGGCGATTGGCTCCAAAGTACTTTTCCATCAGGATCTAATTTAATTAGAAATGGACTGTTTTTAGCGCCTCCAATCAACTGATGATTACTATCAATAACAAAGGTATCTTGAAATGCTCCTGTAATATAAATGTTTTCTTGTGCATCACTAACAATATCTTCTACAACCACCAAACTTTGTCCCGACAAGGATCGGGACCATAAAAATTGCCCCTGTATATCCTGTTTGACAATAAAAACAGCCTGCTGATGATTGTAAAGAATGCTATCTGTAGCGCCTATAAATAAACTATCACTAAACATTCCTGTGCTATAAATCGCACCACTAGGGGAGAGGCACAGCGCTTTGAGTTGCTCATTGTTGGAACTACCAAGGTTGTATTGCCAAGACAATTGACCCTGTAAATTATAAGCTTGTAAAAAAATATCACTCCCTCCATGGCTAGGCTGTCCATTCAGCATTTGTTGAAAAGTTCCGCCTACTATAATCTTATTTTGATAGATAGCTGTTGCAACTGCTTCATCTCCTCCTAAACCACCAATACGTATGTTTGCTTGTGCGGTTGAAATACTGGGAATTAAAAATAAAAGAAGGTAAAAAAGAATCATTTTTAATTAAGAATAAGTCTAAATAACAGGTTTAAGATTTTGATAAATATTCTATGCTCAAAAATTAGTATTTTTGTAGCAGAAAACTGCCTAGACCAATCAAATTATGTTTTTTATAGCCTATAAAGATGTAAAAGGTAGGTCAAAAAAACAAAATGTGAAAACAAAAATGGGGCTTTTAGACTTATTAAAGGTATAAGCATAAAGCAGCTAATTATAGTACAACATATTAAGTACAAAAATCATGAAAAAAACACAAATCATAGGATTAATTGCCATTGCAATTGCCATCAGTTCCTTAATCACCATTGCTGGGGCATCTAGTACTTATACCAATTTTGCTACCGCTATTGAACAACCCAATAGTATTCATCAAGTAGTTGGGCATTTGTCTATAGACAAAGAGATTGTTTACAATCCAGAAAAGGATGCGAATTCTTTTTCCTTTTATATGAAAGACGAGGAGGGAAAAGAGCACAAAGTCATTTGTCAGAAAGAAAAACCTGCTGAATTTGAGCGCTCAGAACAAATTGTTCTAAAAGGTCAGATGAAAGGAGATGTATTTGTTGCGCACGATATTTTACTCAAATGTCCTTCTAAATATCAAGATGAAATGATTCAGAATGAAAATTTGATCTTTGAAGACGCTTAAGTTTTGTGTGCTTAATTGGTTTTGAATTCAAAGAGATGCTCTAGAATAAAGGAGCTTTGAAGGAATGAAAACGTACAAACAGTAATCATTAAAAATTGGAGGATTCATTGGAATTGCTTCCAATTTTTAATTTAGAGCAATGGAATGCTAAACTTTATCATATAAACTATACGAAGTTGTTTAACAATTAAAACAGTGCTTGTTTTTTTGCAACTTTTACATCAACGAGATAGAAAAAAAAGAAAATGATACAATACATTGGTGAGCATCTTTGGGTAGGGCAGCTAGGACAATTTTTAATCTTTTTAGCTTTTGTAACAGCGCTTTTGTCAACCATTAGTTATGCTTTGGGGACGAACGAACAGGAGGAAACTCAAAAAAACAACTGGCGTAAGATTGGGCGTGCAGCGTTTATTACACATGGAATTTCTATTATCAGTGTAATTGTGCTGATCTTTTTTATGATGATTAATAAGTATTATGAGTATGACTATGTGTGGAGTCATGTCTCTGATACCTTACCTTTTCGATACACATTTGCTGCTTTTTGGGAAGGGCAAGAAGGTAGTTTTTTGCTGTGGCTGTTTTGGCATTCTATCCTAGGATTTGTTTTAATCAAAACGGCCAAACAATGGGAGCAACCTGTAATGACAGTGCTTTCGTTTGCACAAATTTTCTTTGTATTTTTTATCCTTGGGCTGTATTTTAATGGAGGCGATCCAGAAAGCACCGATTATGCTTTTTTAGGAAACATATATGGGCGTAGTGGTTTTGTTTGGTTGCTTTTGACAGGATTATTTACGATTTTGATTTTTAAAGGACCTCAACACCTAAAAACGCAATTTAAAATAGCAGCTGTATTACCTTCTCTGATTTTGATGCTGTTGATTTTGGCAGATTGTTATCATCTAGGAGAGGTGAGAATAGGAGGAAGTCCCTTTATGTTGTTGCGTGATGTACATTTTGCGCCCATCTTTAATACACCTAATTATTTGAGCTCAATAGAAGGAACAGGATTAAACCCATTGCTTCAAAACTATTGGATGACCATTCACCCGCCTACTTTATTTTTGGGATTTGCAACGACAATCGTTCCTTGTGCCTATGCTGTAGCAGGGCTTTGGAAAGGCGATCATACAGGATGGATGGAACCTGCTTTGAAGTGGGCTTTATTTAGTGGAGCGGTATTAGGAACAGGAATTTTTATGGGAGGAGTTTGGGCTTACGAAGCTTTGAGTTTTGGGGGATATTGGGCTTGGGACCCTGTAGAGAATGCCTCTTTGGTGCCTTGGATTACCTTAATTGCTGGTATACATACTACTTTGGTGGCACGAGCAACAGGTTATTCTACCAAAAGTACCTACTTCTTTTATTTGTTGACCTTCTTTCTTATTGTTTATTCTACTTTTTTGACACGTAGTGGTATTTTAGGAGAAACTTCCGTACATGCTTTTACCGAGATGGGAATGGAATGGCAGATGGTACTTTTTATGGGGGCAATTCTGTTTGCAGGGATTGGTTTCTATGCCTATCGTCGAAAGGAAATTCCAGCACCTAAAAAAGAAGAAAGTGCTTATTCTCGTGAATTTTGGATGTTTGTAGGAGCGTTAGTTCTTCTCTTTTCAGCAGGTCTTATTACAGTAACCACGTCTATTCCTGTGATTAATGCTTTAGTGGTCATTGAGCCTTTTGATACCTTAATAGGTTGGGGAGTAAGTTTGTTTAGTAATTTTGAAGGAGTAGCGATCTTGGATAGTTTTTATACCTTTTTTGTTACCCTAGATGGTGGAAACATAGCCCCTCCTGAAGATGTTGTAACTCACCACAACAATTTTCAACTTTGGATTGGTGTTTTGGTTGCTTTTTTATCAGGTGTTGTGCAGTTTTTAGCGTATAAAAAAGAGGACATGACGGGCAAATACGGCAATCGTTTTGCAGCCTATATTACAGTAGCTTTGATGGTTTCCATTGTTATTACGATTCCTGTGATGTGGGCATCGGGGATTTTGGCTTGGCAATATTGGTTATTGGTAGGCTGCGGTATTTTCTCTATCCTAACCAATGTTAGTTATCTAATTGCTGTACTCAAAAACAATATGAAATTGGCGGGGTCCGTTCTGTCGCATGTTGGGTTTGGTTTAATGCTGGTAGGGGTTGTTTTTTCAGGGGCGTTAAAACATGCTTTAGCTGATCCTTTTGCTTCAAAAGAATTAGATGGTTTGTTGGGGGATTTAAATAAGCAAACCAACAAAAATATATTGGTGCCTTATGGGCAAACGGTGCAATTGACCAATGGTTTTACGGTGAGTTATACCAAGAATTGGACAGAGGGAAATGCACAATTTTTTGAGCTTAATTTTTTGAAAAAAGATGCCGAAGGAAATATTGTAGATCGTTTTATTACAACACCTAATGTACTGCACGATACCTTGCCCAATGGCAATCTGAAATTTAGAGCTGCCAATCCGAATACCAAGCATTATATCCATCAGGATGTCTTTACCTTGGCTGTTCCTAGCTGGGCATTTTTTGATCCCGAAGCAGAAGAAAAAGCAGATACCACAACTTGGCAACCCAAACATATAGCCGTAGGAGATACTTTCTATACCAATCGTTATTATATCGTTTATAAGGCCAATGATGCCACCACTTATGACCATAAGGACTATAAGCATGTCGAAGGCGATATTCCTGTTACTGCAATTTTGACGATTAAAGACATTAATACGCAAGAAGAGGAAGAAGCCAGAGTGTTGTATTATATACGAGGTCGCCAGCAATTTAGCTTACCAACGGTTTTGGATGGCTTGGGCTTAGAATTTAAGTTGACCAATATTTTGCCACAAGAAGGAAAGGTAATTATGCAAGTAAAAGATAAGGCACCCAAACGGGATTATGTAGTGGTGCAAGCTTTGATCTTTCCTGGGATTCAATTGGTTTGGATTGGTTGTATTATGATGATGTTTGGCCTTTTATTTAGTGGCGTTCAACGCATTCAAAGAAAGAAAAAGAAAGGAGAGGAGAAAGAGGGAGATGAAATGGTTGTTGAAGAAAAGGAGGCATCATGAAAATAGGCTTATTATCAGATACACACAGCCATTTGGACGAGGGAATATTTGAGTATTTTAAAGACTGTGACCAAATCTGGCATGCTGGAGACATTGGAAATGTTGAAACGGCTGATCGTTTAGAAGCTTTTAAGCCCCTAAGAGCAGTGTATGGCAATATAGATGGGCATGAATTGCGAGTGCGTTACCCTAAAGAATTGCATTTTGAATGCGGAGGAATTACCATTTGGATGACGCATATCGGTGGTTATCCTGGCAAGTATCCCAAGTATATTCACGGCAGACTCAAGTGGTATCGTCCAACCTTATTTATTTGTGGGCATTCTCATATCCTCAAAGTAATGCGAGACAAGGAGCTGGGAACCTTACACATGAACCCTGGGGCTTGTGGAATTCACGGCTTTCATCGAGTAAAAACCTTGCTTCGTTTTTCGATTATTAATCAGCAAATTAAACATTTGGAGGCCATAGAACTAGGACTGAGAGGAAAGATTAAATAAAGGTAATTCATTTTTGAGTAGCATACTATGAACAGAAAATATTTAAATAGTCAAACGAGTTTAGTTGTTTTTAGTATTCTACTTTTTCATCTTTCTACACTTAGAGGGCAGCAAATAGATTGGAGTGCCCCTTATGAAATGCGTTCGATTTTTAATGAAAATAAGCTCATCCAGTATTCCCCAAAGGGATTTTATTGGATGCATAAGTACAAAGATGAGCAGTATTATTTTCGTCGAAAAGTGGCTTATTACACGCCAATACTAGAACAAAAGAAGAGCGGAGAGAACTTAAATTTGTATTACGATAAGCTAAAAGGAACCTACCAATTTTCCTTATCGATCGATGATACACCACATCTTTGTTACTCCATCAATGACAAAGAAAATAAGAAGGAAAGCATTTTTGCTGATCCTTTAAATCAAAATACGTTAGCTGTTCATAAAACTCCTATTCTATTATTTGAACTAGCTTACAAGGATAAAATTCACGATTTAGAAGGTTATCGTTACTGTTATTCGCAGGATGCCTCCAAATGCCTAATTTATGGAAAGATGCCTTATAAAAGGCAAGAAAAAGGACAATTGGCATTATTTGTTGGCAATAAAAAACTAGAACGGTTAGCGTTTGGGGTAGCAAAGGTTCAGCAAAAAGCAAAGCAATTGGCACTCTCTGATTTAGTGGATGCTGTTGTTGATAACCAAGGGAATGCTTATTTGTTGTGCAAGCTGTATAAAAGCAAAGATAAAAAGGAAGAAAAAAAGAAAGGAACTCGTTTTGTTTATACCCTAATAAGGATGGATCATACAGCAACGGTTCAAGTATTGGATACTCTCAAGGTGTTAGCACCTATGGATAGTGCCATTGTTGTTTCGGCCAAGTTATCGGTTAATAATAAGACGGGAGCTATTAGTTGTTTAGGGACGTATAAGATTGCTGATAAAGAGAATGGGCTCTTTAAGTTTGATTTGGGACAGAACGAATGGAAAGCGGCAAAAATAATACAGTATCCTAACGCTATTCTTGAAAAGGCTAAGAAGTCGCCCAAAAAAATACAAAAAAAGAAAGAGTTGGGTTTCCAAAATTATAAAATTAAAACTATTTGGGAACAGGCGGATGGAACACAATTGGTTTTTGCAGAACAACATTATATTAAGGTCTATTGGGACAAATTAGAAGGTCGGCAAGAATTGCATCAAATCAATGATATTCTAGTGGCTAAATTAGCAGAGAATGATACGATTCTTTGGGCTAGGATTATACCTAAACGACAGAAAGGGGGAGGAGATGGATATACAAATGTTCCTGACCAATTTTATTCTTTTGGCGCATTCAAAAAGAAGGAGGTCATACACATCTTGTACAATGATTTGGAAGAAAACTTGACAATTGATAAGGACAAAGAACGAAAGGTGCTGCATTGTAATCAACCTCAAAATTGCAGCTTAATAGATTGTCAACTCGATGCACGTTCGGGAGAAGTTATTGGTCAGAAAAGCCTACTTCAATTAAAAAAAGATAAAATAGTGGTGTATCCTAAAAAAATCAGACTACTAAAAGATGATAAAGTTCTCATAATGGGAATTAAGCCCCAATATGGGGCTAAAGGAAGGTCTTATTTTCATTTTGGTTGTTGGGAAATGGAAGAAAAAAAGGACAATAAAGATAACAACTAAGCAAAAAAATAAGCTGTAAATTGTATGCCTTCTTCCATGAAAAAGATACAACTTACAGCTTCATTACTTCATTGATTTTTATGCTTTTTATAAGAACATATTTCCTCTAAATATTTTGATAGAGATAGCCAATAGGATAATACCAAATACCTTTCTTAAGATTGCTTCTCCTCCTCGACCAATCTTTTTTTCGATCCAGTTAGACAAACGCAAAACGATGAATACCAAGATTAAATTGAGGATAATTCCAACAAGAATATTAATGGTGTGATATTCTGCCTTAAGCGTTAAGATCGTGGTCATGGTTCCTGCCCCTGCAATTAATGGAAAGGCAATAGGAACAACAGATGCAGATCGAGCTAGGGTTTCATCCTCTTTGAAGATCGAAATGCCTAGAACCATCTCTAGTCCTAATAAAAATATTACAATAGCTCCTGCAACGGCAAAAGAGGCCACATCCAAGTGGAGCAACCCCAAGAGGGATTCTCCAGCAAATAAAAATGAAATCATCAAGATACCTGCAACTAAGGTTGCTTTGCCAGATTGAATATAACCTCCTGCTTTCTTTTTTAAATCTATAATGATTGGTATAGAACCAATGATGTCAATTACAGAGAATAAAATTAAAGAAACCGATAAGATTTCATTGAAATTTAGCGTCATGTCTTGCTTTAAAATTTAAATAAAATATGAATTAAATGATTGATAAATAATAAATTGGAAATTAATGGGGATGATTCATATTTTAAACGTTAACTTAAAAATAAATGCCTAGCCCAATCTCTTAATGAGGCTAGGTTTTAAGTCGGGAAAGGCTTAAAACGCCAAGGCTTCTAAAAAGGTTTCAATATTTTGAAAAAATAATTTTTAATCGGCTTTTTATGACAATTGGAGCGCTATTATAAAGGAAAAAATGATTAGGATTAACCGTAGGAAATGAATCGAAAATTTTGAACTTCATAGGCTTTCCGTTATATTCGTATCCCCTCTCTTTTTTCCGTTCAAACTGTTATTGATGAAAATTTTATTGAATATTGTAATAATTGCTAATGATGTAGATTATATTGTTGGTTCATTAAATACATTGACGGAGACATATGAAGTTTCTTATATTCCAATATTAGACCTTAAGACCTTAAAAGATGAATTGGAGCAGCAAACGATTCATTGTATTGTTTTTGATGTTCAATTTAAAACGATTGACCTAGACAAACTTCTAATCATTGCTCAGAAAGCTGCAATTTATATGCCATTGATTGCCATTAGGGTAGATACAGGTTTGATTGCTCGGATAGATTTGATGAAAGCTGGGGTACGAGATTGTATTGCTGATGCGGACTTAGCTTTATTGCCATTGGTCGTCAAAAGAGAAGTGGCTACTACTTGTAGTGCTATTGCCTTAAAAAATAAAGAAAATACAACTGCCCATTTTTTGGAGCATTGCCTTGATGTTCTATTCATTCATGATGGCAAAACAATCAAGGAGGTGAGCAAAGGAGGATATTTGCAGTTGGGTTATGTTGATGGTTGTAAATTAGTTGATCAGGTCTCATTATTGGAATTAATACATCCAGAAGATCGACCTTTAATCATTACTAAAGAACAACAACAAAATACAGAAACGCCTGTTTTTATCCCAAATGTTAGGCTGCTGAAAAAGGATGGCGCATTGCTTGTTGCTGATCTGAGTATTGTTTTCCTTGGTTTTCCTGACCTATGGTATGTTCAAGCACACCTTCAAGCGATGACAAGACAAAAAAAGGTAGTACACAACCCATTAGAGAAAGAACAGGATAACCTATTAACTCGGCATGTAGAATTAGTGCCAGGAGTGATTTATCAATTTCAGATGTTCCCTGATAAGAGTTTTTGTTTTCCATTTATAAGTGATCGTATTTTTGAATTAAGTGGTATTACGGCTCAGGAATTAATGGAAGATGGAACAAAGTTATTTGATTCTATGCATGAGGGAGACATTAGACGGTTTATAGAGTCAGGGTATCGTTCTAAAGTAACGCTAGAAGAATGGAATTTGGATTATCGAGTTAGATTACCTAATGATGGGGGTATCCGTTGGATGAGAGGTAGCTCTAAGCCTGTTCGGCTGTCTGATGGATCAACCTTATGGTATGGCTATGTTGCAGATATAACAGAGGATAAGAAGGCAAGTGCTGCATTGCGAGATAGTGAAGAACAGGTGCGTACGATGTTTAATCATGCGCCAGATGCCATCTTACTCCTAGATATGGAAGGAGTGATTACCAAGTGGAATCCAAAAGCTGAAATAATTTTTGGATGGACAGAAAAGGAGGCGGTTGGGAAAGTTTTGCATGAATTGATTGGTCCTCCACGAAATTATGATATTTATCGCAAGAATGTCGAAATTTATAGAAAAGAAGGCGATGGGATAATTTTGAACCAAGCACTAGAAGTTCGTGCCGTCCACAAAAACAAACAAGAATTTTCTATTACAATGGCGTTGTCGGAAATGAGCATCAAGGGAGAGCAGTTTTTTATTGTTTTTCTCAGTGATATTACGCAACGAAAAAATGCAGAAGAAAGGCTAAAAGAGTCTCTGAGAGAGAAAGAGGTATTGCTCAAAGAAATTCATCATCGAGTCAAAAATAATATGCAAGTCATTACAAGCTTGCTAAGTTTGCAGTCAAGTTTTATTGAGGATGCTACCATTAGAGATATTTTCAAAAATAGTCAGTATCGGATTAATTCAATGGGAATGGTACATGAAATGTTGTATCAATCAGAGGATCTTTCCAAAATTAATTACGGAAATTATTTAAGACATCTGATAGAAGGTTTGATTCTCGCTATGAAAGGCGATTTGAATAAAATTGATTTGCAATTGGACGCTCCAAATGTGTCTTTGAATATCGATACTGCTATACCACTAGGTTTGATTATCAATGAATTGGTAACCAATTCATTGAAGTATGGCTTCCCAAAGGAACAAAAGGGGACTATTTTTGTTAAACTAACGGCGTTAGAATCTCCAAATTTAAAACTGGAGATAGGGGATAATGGAATCGGCTTTTCTAAGCTTAATAAGTCTAGTGCGTCTCAATCACTAGGCTTGATGCTGGTCAAACGACTATCGATTCAGTTAAAAGGAGAAATAGAACATTTAGAGCAAAAAGAAGGAACACATTATGTGTTGTCTTTTCAAGAAATCTATCCATTTTAGTTAATGGTAAAAAAGGAAGGTGAGTAAGTGAGCAAGAACAAACAAGAAATAGGCAGCGATTTTAGTTATGGTGCCCAAGTTAATCAACAAAATAAAGACATTCGACAAAATTGTGTTGCCTTGTATAAAGAAGGGCTGGCTGCTGCCAAAAACTTAGCCGAAAATTGTGTTGTTTTTTTGGATACCAATGTCTTATTGGCGTATTATCAAATGCCAATTGCTGCTCGTTTTGCTTTGTATGATTTTTTGGAAAAAAACAAGGATCGGGTTTATGTTTGCGACCAAGTGAGCCGAGAATATGCAAAACACAAAAATAAAGTAAGGCGTATTTATGGTCGGCAATTAGTCCTAAAACGTCCTACGGCTTATCAACAAGAACTTGGAGCAAAAATTATAGATTTTTTGGAAGAAAATGGAGATGTTTTAGCAGCGTACCCTAATTTTAGAACCCGTTTGGAAAAAGTATATCAAGAGAGTGCTCATATATTGACACTATTAAAACAAACGGCTAATGAACGCATTAAAGCCTGCAAAAAAGCCTTGCATCAAAAGGATTTAGAGGATTTATTGCCACAGTTGCAGACCGTAGAGGCATTGACTAAAAAAGAATTTAAGTTTATTAAGCAGGAGTTCGACCATTTGAGTAAGGATGTTGACAACGTTGACCAAAAGAAATTTGCAACCAAAGTAGCTGCTTATTTATATCAATATCCTCATAAAGTTTTCCCTGGAATAGGAGATATCGATAAGAAACCTAAAAATCCGTATGGGGATTATTGCATCTTTCACGAACTGATGAAGTGGTCGGCTAATGCTCCTCAAAAACGCCCGCTTATTTTCTTGACCAATGATGTTACTAAGAGCGATTGGGTAGACATTAATAAGCAAGCTTATGTGCATTATTTAGAAAATTTTTACCAAAACACAGGCGATATTTTTTATATTCTGCATGCCGAAGAAATTTTTTCAACCATCTTGGGGCAGTCTTGTGCTCATTTGGTCACTCCAACAGAAATTTGGGAGGATGCAGAGGCGGATGTACTGGCAAAAAATGGGGAGCAATTGACCATTCAAAACCTTCAGAAATTACTAGAAGCGTTATATCCTTATAGAACTACGGTAGAGGAACCCAATGATTTTTGGATAGAACTGATTGCTGATCTTACACAAAATTTTGAGATCGATAATTTGTTACAATTAAAAATTGATTTGCTAGAGCACTATCATTTATTGGTAGAGGTAGAATTGAGGCGATACCAAATTTATGACCAAGTAGATGCTATGGAAGTTACCTTGGAGTTGATTTATGAATAGTCTTACTTTTTTGTAAATTTAGGGATTCAGCATAAAAAGATCGTTCTTTGACGATTATTCTGCTAGAGGGAGAGCCCATTTTTAACCAACCAACCATAGATGAAAGTTTGTATTGCCGAAAAACCAAGTGTTGCTAAAGAAATTGCTCATATAATAGGAGCCAAAGAAAGAAAAGATGGTTATTTTGAAGGAAATGGCTATGCGGTAACATGGACCTTTGGTCATTTTTGTACCTTATATGCTCCCGATGATTACGATGCCGATTGGAAACAATGGAACTTGTATAATCTACCCATGTTGCCAGAACGATTTGAAACTCGGTTGATGGATAATCAAGGGGTGAAAAAGCAATTTAAGGTCATCGAAAGCTTGTTTAAAAAGGCGACAGTTGTTATTAATTGTGGGGATGCGGGGCAAGAAGGAGAATTGATCCAACGCTGGGTCATTAAGGAGGCTAAATATACAGGAAAAGTAATGCGTCTGTGGATTTCTTCGCTTACTCCAGAGGCCATCAAAGATGGTTTTAAGGATTTGAGAGATGCTTCGGATTATGACAACCTATACTATGCTGGTAGTTCTCGTGCTATTGGCGACTGGCTGCTAGGAATGAATGCCACTCGTTTATTTACCTTGCGTTATGCTGGCCCCAAACAGGTTTTGTCCATTGGGCGGGTACAGACACCAACATTGACCATGTTGGTCAGTCGATACAAAGAAATTGAGAATTTTAAGCCAGAACCTTATTGGGAATTGCAAACCTTGTACAGGGAAGTCATGTTTAGCTGTACCGAAGGCAAATTTTTTAAGAAGGAGGATGGAGAAGCCCTTTTTAAACAGGTAGAGGGCAAGCCTTTTGAAGTGACGACGGTGACTAAAAAAAATGGGAAGGAGCTACCGCCTAAATTATTTGATTTGACCAGTTTGCAGGTATATTGCAACAACAAGTTTGGCTTCTCAGCAGACCACACCCTCAAAATCGTCCAAAAATTATACGAACAAAAATTAGTTACTTATCCTAGAGTAGATACTACGTTTTTACCCAATGATGTATATCCCAAAGTAAATGGCATTTTACAAAAATTAACCAATTATAGCACTTTTACACAACCGTTGGTCGGCAAGAAAATACGCAAGTCTAAGAAGGTGTTTAACGATAAAAAAGTAACCGATCACCATGCAATTATTCCGACAGGTTACCAACAGCGATTGGGACAAAATGAGCAACAAGTTTACGATATTATAACGCGTCGATTTATTGCTGCTTTTTATCCAGATTGTTTAGTGGCTAATACTACTGTTTTGGGGCTGGTAGAAAAGGTTAAATTTAAGGTTACAGGAAAAGAAATTTTAGACGAGGGCTGGCGAGTTGTTCTAAAGGCTACTCAAAGTAAAAAGAAAAAGGATGAGGTGAAAATCTTGCCTGCTTTTGTGCAAGGAGAAACAGGCCCTCATGAGCCTTCATTTATTGAAAAACAAACGCAGCCGCCTAAGCTGTACACAGAGGCGAGCCTCTTGAGGGCAATGGAAACGGCAGGAAAAAAAGTAGAGGATGAGGAACTGCGTGAGCTGATGAAGGCCAATGGTATTGGACGACCTTCTACTAGAGCTGCTATTATTGAGACGTTGTTTAAGCGAAAATACATCCAACGCAAAAAGAAACAATTAATTCCTACGGTCTTAGGATTGCAATTGGCAGAGGTGATTCAAAATGAGCTGCTCAAATCGGCAGAATTAACAGGGCAGTGGGAAAAACAATTAAAGGAAATAGAGGAGGGGACTTATAATGCAGCTCGGTTTATTTATGATATGAAACGGATGGTGAGCCAGTTGGTGGCAGAGGTAAAAGCAGCAAAATATGTCCGAAGACTATCCAATCCTGCTGATGCGCCTAAGTTGGGAGTACCTAAACCCAAGGCTGCTGCTAAAGCTAAAGCACTTACTCTTGTAGAACAAACTTGCCCCAAATGCCAAAAGGGGAATCTCCTAAAGGGTAAAACCAATTATGGGTGTAGTGAGTGGAAGACTGGCTGTGATTTTCGTTTGCCTTTTGTGTTTATGGGGAAAAAAATCTCAGAAAAACAATTGCTACGATTGCTCTCTAAAGGAGCTACCGTAAAACTTAAGGGGTTTAAAGAGGGGGCACAAAAAATAGATGGGGTACTTAGTTTTAATCCCCAATTTGAACTCCAGTTAAAAGCAGCAGAAAAAGATACAAAAACGGCTACTCAAAGTCCCGATACGCTTGTTTGCCCCAAATGCCAAAAGGGGACAGTAATAAAGGGACAAAAAGCTTATGGTTGTAGCCAATGGAAAGAAGGTTGTGATTTTAGGTTTGAATTTGATGAAATCCGAAGACAAGCGGAAGGAAAAGCGCTTACCAAAGCATTGGTTTTAAAAATTTTGACAAAACAATAAAAATAACAAGATGCTAGTAATCAGTGTCTTTGATTTGATGGAAAAATTTTTTTTCTATTTTTGGCAAAAAAAACGATAAAAAATAGCTTCAAAATTTGCATTTAATAAAACTTCCCGTATATTTGCAATCGCTTCTACAAAGAACAATACATCAATAAGCCCTGATGGCGGAACTGGTAGACGCGCTGGATTCAAAATCCAGTTCCTGCAAGGGAGTGGGGGTTCGATTCCCCCTTGGGGCACTAAAGCATCAATCTAAACTTAGATTGGTGCTTTTTTTATGGAAGGATATTTAGGAACAAAAAGGCAAGCATAGGAAAGTTGAATATTTATAGATTAGATTAGAAAATGCTTGTATTCTTGCTTCTTGTGATTCCCCAAAAAAGCAAAACAACGAACTGAAAAGTAAACCATTAAAAAGAAAAAAATAATTTCTTCTTGGTGTTTTCTAAGTTCTTTAATTCGCTCGAATTGTTTTTGAAATTCCATTTATTAGAAGAAAATGGTTGTTTTTTACCTTATTTTAGATGCTATCTTTGTATATCCCCAATTAGTCAATTAATCCAAATTAAAAATGCATCGATTAAAAACCATTTTTATTCTTTCCTTATTCCTTTTTATCCTTAAAAGTTGTACCAATAAACAATCCAATCCAGCGGATGTCCATCCAAATAGCCCTATTGCTACCCTCAATGGAGAAGAATTATTTATTGAATGGGGAAAGGAAAATGCAATTCCTTTTGATTTTAGCAATAGAAATACCTTAGATAGTCTTGTAAAAGCAATTGCAGAAGACGTTTCAGAAGCAAACGTTGTTGTGCTTAGCGAAGGTTTTCATAATTGTGAGGAGATGTTAGCGTTACAATATGAGCTGATTACTTATTTAGTCCAAGAAAAAGGCTTCAATACCATTGCTACAGAAAGCGGTTTGCCCGAATCAAAATATTTGAACGACTATATTCACGGAGAAGATTCTATCCCTTATTTATGGAAAAAAAGTATTGATATTCTTTATTCTGAATGGGAAAGAGGAAGAGCTATGGTAGAGTGGCTTAGGAAGTATAATCAGTCCAATGCCAATAAAGTAGATTATTTTGGAGCAGATATAGGAGGTTTTTACAACGATTGGAACTTTCCGTTTCAACAAATCTTTTCTTATTTGGATTCGGTAGATGTTGCTAAGGCTAGAACGCTAAAAAAGGATATGTCCTTTTATTTAGGGCATATGACAAAATGGGCTGCTTATCATTACATGACAAAATTAACCGCTGAGCAACAAAATAAGTTAGTCTTAATTTTAGATGAATTAATTCAATCCTTTCATTCGAATAAAGATGTATACCTAGCTAAAAGTTCTAAAAAGGACTATCTGTGGGTTTTGCAATGTGTAAAATCTATGCGCATGGCTGAAAATTATTATCGAAATTACCAGAATATAAAAGATACAACAGCGCATCACATCAATATGTATGCAGGGGCAAATGGTCGAGAAATAGCCATGGCTGAAAATATAAAATGGATGTTATCGTATAAAGAAGCGGCTAAAATCATTGTCATCAATCATGTTATACATACTAAAACAGCATCGCAGTATCAAGGAGAATTTTATCGAAACTTCACGCCAATGGGACAACTCTTAAAACAGGAGTTAAAAGAGGATCTTTTTATTATAGGAATGGTTTATGGTCGTGGTTTTTTCTGGAATAAGTGGCAGGCACCCTCCATGCGCTTTAGAGATACCATTCCTACTCCACCCAATGATGGTTTGGAAAATACCATGCAAGCGATAGCAGCTCAAAATTATTACCTTAACATGGAGGATGTACCCTTGTCAACCTATAGCTGGTTTAAAGAAAATACAAGTCTTAGAGAGAATGATTATGAAATTAAGATTAAACCTTCAGAATGGAATGCTTGCTTTTATCTAGATGAGGTTAATCCTGCTAAATTGCCAAAATAAATAGAAGAGTGGATCAATGTTGTGTAGGTATTATATGCGCTACTTCTATTTATTTATTCTGCATTTAATTTCTATATTTAGATATAATAAAATTCTAAAACTATAATCTACGATGTATTCCTTTTTAATTTATCCTGCCTTATTGTTATTAATCTTACCATGGATACTTTCATTGAGGCATATTGCTCATGTCGTTAATGGAGTTCAAATATTTGCAAAACAGTTTTTGTTTTGGGGGCTGTTGACCTTTGTGGTGGGGGTATTAATCTATCTAAGCGTATCTTTTAATAGCCATGCAGATCATTTTGATATAGGAGGGGGGCTGTTTCTCCTGATTTGTGTCGTTCTTTTTATATTTATTGGAGGAATGAATACCAATTCAAAACTAAAACACCTTCGAAAGAAACAACAGACCAATCCAGATCTGTTAGATAATTAATTTGCCTCGTAAGGTTATTGGATCTTTTCCAAGATTTGAAAAGTTTTGACAAATTTTCCCTTTTCCAAATAAATCATTCGATTTGAATCTTGTTTTTTTATGGACAAGTCCGCAAGGAATTTTTTTACATATTTCCCGATAAGATTAGTGTTGTAGTATTCCGTGTCGATTCCAAATATGGGATATTGGAGGTTATAAAAGGCATTTAATAGTTGTTTGTCGTAATATTCAGCAACTACGTATAGCGCAATACCTTTTTCGTTTAGATAGGCTTGTACTCGATCTAGACCATAACAGTAACTGCTTGAACAATTGCCATCCCATATATATAGAATGACTCGGTCTTTCTCCTGTATACAGCTTTTTAATTGCTTGCCATTAACAAGAACCACTTTGCAAGAATCAGAATACGTTGCTTCACAAAGCAGATGATCGGGGTGAATTTTTTTTATTAATTGAGGGCTACCTAGCTTAACATTTTTATAGTTAGAGGTAAACCCTGTAATTTGAATTACGCAAGACGTTGCGATAAAGAATAGGAAAATGAAGAGGGGAATAATTCTAACGTTCATATAATATTTATAACATTAATTAATTGCCCATCTCTATAACACAAGCCTTGCCATTGTGCTTTTTCTCGCACTTAGAATGGGAAAATTGCCCCATTTTTAACAGAATACTCCGTTAAAAAATCAACGGAGTATTATTAACAATTACGATTTCTTAAACCGTACAAGAACATTCATTAACGCATAATTTCAGCACCAAAGCAACAATATCATTGGGGCTATGAATGGCTGGACTAATGTTTTCTAATAGGACAATATCTTTACTGAGTTGCTGCTGTAGCAACTTTTCTAAAAAAAGTAGATAATCTAAAATTTTAAAATCTTCTTGCAATTGCTCTAATGGCTGTTCCCAAGTAGTGGTGTTGAGGGAGACATTAAAATATTGAAGAAAAATAGTCTGAATAATAGTTGAAACCTCTTCGTAATTCATTTGGTAGAATAGTATGTAATAGAAATAAAGGAATAATTACTGCATGCGTGCATAAGCACAATTGGGGTGGTTTTATGGATTACAATTTGGAAGGGGCTTTTCCATAGGCTTTTTTAAACGATCTTGAAAAATGGCTAATACTAGAAAAACCCGTCTGGTAAGCAATTTCAGAAATATTGAATTCTCCCTCTTGAAGCAATTCAAATGCTTTTTTTAGTCGAATGGCTCGAACAAACTCGCTGATAGGTTGATTGGTCAAGGCTTTTAGTTTACGATGTAAATGTACCCGACTTATAGCAAAATGTTTTCCTATGCGATCACCAGATAAGTTCGATTCGTCAAGGTGTTCAAGGATATAGTTTCTTAACTCAACAATAAAAGCATCTTCTTTAGGGGTTTGTTTTTCCATCTTAGTAACAAGTGGGAAATGATGCTGATAGTATTGTTGTAGTAAATGGCGATATTCAATGAGTTTTTGTATCCGAAGCGTTAATTCTTTTGGACTAAATGGTTTGGTCAGATAAGCATCTGCTCCTTGTTGTAATCCTTTTAGTCGGCTGCTTAAACTAGCTTTAGCAGTTAATAGAATAAAAGGAATATGGGAGGTACTAATGGTCTTGCGTATGGTTTGTACGACTTCAAAGCCATCTTTTTTAGGCATCATAACATCCGATATAATCAAATCAGGAACTAAATCCAATGCTTTTTTGATCCCTTCTTCTCCATCAGCAGCTTCTGTGATCGCATACAGATTAGGATCAATACAACTACGAATATAAGCTCGCATTTCTGTGTTGTCTTCAATGATAAGCAGTTCTAGCTTTTCCTTTTTAGGCAAAACGTTTTCTTGGCTGACAAGAACGTTTTCTTCTTTGGGAATCGCCGTTAAATTAGTGCTAAGGGCAACGGGGGAAAGCGCAGGAGAGTCCTCCCAAGAAACTGTTGCCTCTGATTCTAAAACAGGCAAGTGAACTTCAAAAGAAGTACCTTTGTACAATTCACTAGAAACAGTGATCTCTCCTCCCTGTAGTTCTACCAATTCTTTTACTAATGCCAAACCAATTCCAGTTCCACTTTGTTGACGAGTACTAGAATAATCAACTTGGTAAAATCGATCAAAAATTTGTTTCAAATGATCTTTTTCAATGCCTGACCCTGTATCTTTTACGTCCAGTCGGATAAATTCTTTTTCTCCTTTTTGAATGGCCATTAAACTCAGCTGAATAGCTTTGTCAGGAGGCGTAAATTTGATGGCATTGGATAGTAAATTATAAATAATTTTATCCCATTTTCTTTTATCAAAAGAGGTTTCCCATGTGGTTATTTGGCTAATAAAATTCAAGCGTTGATTTTTTTCCTCAGCCAACGGCTGAAACCGCTTGGTAAGCTCTTGTGTATAAGCAATAATATCTCCTCTAGATACTGCAATAGCCATTTTCCCACCCTCAATTTTAGAAAGGTCCAAGAGTTGATTAATTAAAATCAAAAGATGTTGTGCATTTTTTAAAATACGATCTAACTTTTGACGTAAGTCGCTTGAGGAGGATTGTGCAATGAGTTGTTCTAAAGGACCAATTACCAAGGTAAGCGGGGTGCGAAACTCGTGGGTAATATTGGAGAAAAATCGAGTTTTTGCTTTGTCTAAATCTTTTAGTTTCTTTGCTTGATTCTGAATGGTTTTTGTGCGGTCTTGAACTTCTTCTTCAAGACGTTGATTATCTTTTATTATTTTTTGTTCTCTCCATTGTAGTATTAGTATGGAAATGGAAAGTGCAAAAAGGAACAACAAAAGACCAAACCACCACTCTAGATAGAATGGCTTTAATACCTTAATGGTTAAGGTTAACTCTTGTTTTGACCAACCTGTTTTGTTATTCTTTCCTTTAACCTTTAATTGATAGGTACCATAGGGCAAATTGGTAATACGAATGTAGTTTTCTTTACTATAATTCCAATGATCACTATAGCCTTGAACTTGATAGGCATATTGATGTTCTTCTGAACGATCAAAATCTAATAAAGCAAAATGGACTTCAAAGAATTTATCTTCTGGTTTTATGCTAATTTCATCCGAAGTATAAAGCAATTGAGTTTTGTCGGTACTCTTTTCTTTATTGTCTTCCAATAGGTATAATTTGGTGAATTCTAGTGGGCTATTATTTTCTGTGTTATTGTATAGGTCTTTGGGATGAAATGTAATTAATCCTCCTAAGCCACCAAAGTACAGGGCACCATCTTTGGCTTTATAATCGGCTGTCTGATTGAACTCATTGTGTGGTAGACCGTCATCGGTGGTGTAAATTTTAACTTGATAATCTTTTTTATTCATAGACATCAAGCCTTTGTCACTAGAAATCCAAAGGTTGTCAAAATCATCTTCATGAATGGCATAGGTATAATTATTGGATAAACCATCCATTGTAGTCAATTGAAGTGCCTTAGAATCTTTGGAATAAGGAGCCCATCTAATAATTCCTCCCCCTTTAGTTGCCAACCAAAATATACCTGCTTTATCCTCATAGATATACCGAATAGGATTGAAGGGAAGATCACCAGATGCTTGATCAAAGTGTTGTAAGATGCCCTTTTTTTCATCCATTAAGAAAATTCCTAAATCCGTGGCAATCCATATCCCTGTATCGTTTCGATGAAAGTAAGAAATATTCGCATCTTTTAGTTGTTTAAATTCATTGTAGTGCTCAAATGGTAAATATTTGTTTTGTTCTAAATGGAGGTAAGCAAGCCCTTTTGTTTGACCTATTAAATATAAATGCTTCGTGTTGGTTGCTATTAATGTTTTTAATTGATTATATCCAGCACTTGGAATAATGGTTTCTTGATTGGTTTTTAAATCTAATTTATTACCTAGTATATTACCACTATAGACTCCTGAAAAGAGTGTACTGTCAGTATAAACTAAGCCTATGTTATTAGGGGTTTTAGATAGTTTTTTTAATTGATTATTGGACTTATTCCATTGATATAAATTGGCATTAAGAAAGTAGATATTGCCCTTGTCATCCTCTGTTATATCCCTACAATCAGATAAAACTTCTCTTTTGTGGACAAGCTGGAATGGGTTGGTTTTAATCGTGGTTTGGATTAGACCAGCAGGAGAACTAAACCATACATTGTTGCCCATTTCTAGACAATCTGTAAAATTTGTCTTGGCTTCATAATCCAGTAGAGAATTAAAATCAAAGAGCCATTCTCCCTTGTCATTAAATAGGTGAAAATGATAATCAATAATCACATACCAAAATCCTTTTTTGCTTCTAAAAGCTTGTTGTGGATGAGAAGAACCATGTCCTTCTTGTTTTAGCACGAGCTCTTTTAGATTTGGATTGTTCTTTTCTTTGCACCAAAAATATGTTTGTCGTGGGAGAATAGAAAAATCAGTAGTAGTTAGCCAAATCTTATCTTGTTCTCCGCTCCATAAGCCACTAATCGAGTGGGGAAGTTGGACGGTTTCTAGCAGTTTTCCTGAGAAGGAAATTCGATACAGTTGTTGTTTAGTACCTAACCAAATATCACCGCCTGAATCAATACTGAGGTATTTAAAATTAGCTCCCTTTTTCTCAAAAACTTTTCTAAAGATACCATTTTGATAAAGAAAGATGGCTCCCTTTTTATTGGTCAGCCATATTCGATTTTTAGGATCATCAATATTAAGATAGCTAAACTCAGTAGTAGAAAAAGGAGTGTTATGGTTGAAATATTGGTCAAAAGGAACGGCTTTTTGAGTAATGGGATTAAAAATATCAACTGTTGTGACAAACTCACCATTAGAAACATAAGAATAAAACAACCATAGATTACCCGCTGTATCTATTTGAATTTTTCTGATGTTTTGATTGTAGGATAAACCATTTTTTTCGGCGGTATATTGTTGGAAGGTATAACCGTCATACCGATTTAGACCATATTTGGTTCCTATCCATAAAAAACCTTGTTGGTCATGAAAGACGGCAGATGTCATTAGATTGGATAGACCATGCTGACTAGTGATGTTTTGAGCATCAAAAAGGTACGTTTGGGCTAGAAGATTAGTAAAACATGTCAGTAGAAATAGTAGGATTAAAATCTGCCTATTTATTTTCATTAAAATCTAGTTTACTTTTTTAATCTAAGTATAGGACAAAATCTAAACAGCATGATATGCTTAACCCTTATTGGTTTTGCCTTGCATCCTGTTTTTAGATTTGGGAATACTTTTTATTGGTATCTGTTATGAATAAGCAAAAGTACTTAAAAAAATATATAATATAATACCTTGTTAGTTTTAGTTCATATCTATGTATAAAAATGCAAGCGCAATGCCTAATTTATTTTTTTCCTTTTAAAAGGAGAGAAAATCAATAAAAAGAAGCCAAATGTAACAAATAGTCAACTATTGGTATCAGTGGTGCAACTGATTATCAACAAATAAACCGTCCTTTGCCTACCTTATTGTAAATGATGAAAATTCGAATAAATAAAAAAATAGTAGAAAAAAAAATGTTATAATTATTATGCTTGAAAAAATAAAAGTAGGCTTGTGGATTCCCCCAAGGAAGGATATAAATAAGACGATAGATGTAGATAATCCTGCTGGTATTGATGTCAAAATTCATGAATCATTGATGAAGTATTTGGATGATTCAGGGGTCGAATATTTTGAAGATTTAGATTTCCGAAATGCTATTATTAAGAATGACCAAGTTTATTTAGGGTCTTTTTGTATGAGCGATTTGGATTATTTTGTCTGGATGGGAGATATTGACCGAAGTTTAGATAGTTATCATTTGGAGGTATTACGGGTACTAGAAATGAATGTAGAAGTACACAATTCGTTTACCTTCTATAGAGAGGCAACCGACAAGTTTTCGGCCTTTAGTATTTTACACAACCATGGCGTTCCTGTCTCTGAGCTTTATTTGGTGAACATCGATAATGTAACTGCCATGGAGCATTTATTTGACAATAATTCCTTCCTACTGAAACCAAGACGTTCTAGCTGGGGCTTGGGGATTGTTAAAATAGATGCGTTTGAACAGTTGAGAGATATTATAGAATATCACCCCAAACAATATTATTACCTAGAAAAATTCTATCCCAATGATTTAGCAGATTGGACAG
This sequence comes from Aureispira anguillae, assembly GCF_026000115.1. GTDB lineage: Bacteria > Bacteroidota > Bacteroidia > Chitinophagales > Saprospiraceae > Aureispira > Aureispira anguillae. Next base: position 4,899,449 of record NZ_AP026867.1, on the reverse strand, counting down.
GAGTAACGGTTATTAATGGAACAATTCTCTATGGTTTTAGAAAAAAATCTAGCAAAATATCGGGCTGGAAGGTCTATGATAGAAATAAAACAGGTGGGGAAGTGGATTATGTTGAAGTAAATAAAGAGATTGAAGCGATTACGCTAAAAATTGGCGAAGTCTTAAACGCTAATTTTTATGGCTTAGATCTTATCAAAACAGCTGAAGGTTATAAAGTCGTAGATATTAATTGCCATCCTGGAATCTATCACGATCTTATTGAAGAATTAAATCTCCCAATAGCAGAATTGTTTTTTAAAGGAGTACCCTTATTAGAACCTAGCTTAGTATAAGTTATACCTAATATTTTTATTAAGAAACGGGATATTTCTTTTAGACAAGTGCACGTTCGTTTCATTGTAAACTGCCAAAATTAATTTTTTGGCAGTTTTTAGAATCATTACCCCGTTGATTAGTTAGCGCATCAGCACTTATGAGCTTACAACAATTGGGGCTTAGTGGTTTTAAATGGAGTCATGTTAGCCATAAATAATAATAAAAGGTATTGGCAGTTAGAATGCTATGGTTTTGATGAAATAGTTAATGTTATTTTTTAACTTGGACATGTTTTGTTGAATCTTGCTTTTTAATATATTTTTTAAAATGGAAAAAGGAATTAATCTTCTTACCAATAAATCACGATTTCAGGAAATTTATGATTTTAGAGTTCAGGCTTGGGAAAATTCACCAGCAAAAGAGACCGTAAACAAAACCCTTTTTCCAAATGGTTGGTCTGATAGTGCAGATAATTATTCCTTTATCTGGTATAAGGCTAATGACTTAGGGCAAGTTATTGCTACTGCTAGGTTAACCTATTTTAATAAAATTGAGGATGCCATAGATGTTGGACTAAACTTAGAAAACTTTGAACTTCCTCCAGAACGACCTTTTGGCTTTTTTTCTAGACTGGCAATCGATAAATCATTTAGAGGAAAAGGGCTTTCAAAGTGTTTTGATGAAATAAGAATAAATAAACTCAAAAATGATAATATTAAATTTGCGCTTGTTGAGGTTATAACACAAAGAGTGAAGGGGTTAGAATCTTTAGGGTTTAAGGTTATTGGTACTGTTAACTTCAAACCAAATTCTAAGGGGCAAGAAGAGATTTTAAATCTTATGATATATATCAATAATTAATGCTTCATGTTTAAGTGCCTGATCTAAATAAATGATAACCTATTGACGGCTAAATTTTGCCCTAGCTTCTTTAAAAAGCCTCAATAGCTCGCTATTACTTTGTTTTTACATCGCTAGCCACTAAAATTTATTGCAATTTTACTTATCAACCAACATTTTTTAGCTTAGAAGCTACTTTATCAAACCTCTAAAAAAAGAAAAACAAACACCCTAAAGCAATTGTTACCAATAATGTTGTGTGCCATCCCGATTTTTTCGTGGATGGCTTTTTTTTAAGATGCCAAGCCCAAATAATCATTATAGAAACCAAAAACAAAACAATCTTTTATTAAAACCATCATTTTTTTACTTTCTATATGAAATAGAATATTTTTGTTTGGCAAGTAACTAAGGAGTTAAGTGTACAAGCAGTAATTTTGCTTCGCTAATGACTTTCTAGTATCTCTAAAAATGAGAGGGATTATATTCTTGATAATTCTATCGTAGACCAGATCAACCAATACTTTATAGCTAAATGATAATAGATTTTTTTAAGTTTTCTTGGGCTTATTTTTTGCGCCCTATTTTGTACCGCCATCGCAAACAAATCTTAGGGCTAAGTTTGGTTACAGGATTGATTTTATGGTTGGGAACCTCTTGGGGGCTGTTTAGAATGCCATTTGTGAAAATCAAAGCATTTGAGGCTATGTCAGAACATACCGCTTTGATGATTGAGACGAATGAGTACAATAAAACCCTACAACAATTGCAAAAATCGATCTATTATAAAGATTTGCAAAGTATTTCGTTGTTGCAAAAGTGGGAGCAGGGTTTGCGTTTTGTCGATTCACTCTTTCGGGCAACACAGACCTATTCGACAATTTTGGAGAAAGCGCATATTGTTAGTGGGGTACAGATCACAAGTAATGAAACCGCCAATTGGTTGTATGCGTTGGATGATTATCAACAACGTTTTGAAGTACAGGCATTTATTGCGGAGCTGATGCCCCAAAATACAACCGAAACCATTTATCGGGGGCGCACCATTTATACCTTGGAATTTGAAGGGCAAAAGAAGCTTTCTTTATCTGTTTTTTATGGCTTAATTTTGATAAGCCCCGTGACCATTTTGGTAGAATCGGGCATCGAGCAGTTGGACAATATTTCTTCTAATACCAATCGAAATGATTCTTTCTTAAAGGTAAAAAAAGAGTTGGCTAATAGTTCCAATGAATTGGTAGTTTATGTGAATTTTCAGTCGATTTCTAGTCTAACCAGTATTCTTACTCAGTCAAATCCTAGAGCTATTATGGGGTTGATGGAGATAGGGGAGTGGATGGGGCTAGACACCCGTTTTCTAGAAAAGGGATTTATGATGAGTGGGCATTTGTATCCCGACAAGGACAATAAATTCTTGAAAGCTTTGGCACAACAAAAAGCACCCCAAAATAGTCGAGTGGCAGAGCTATTGCCTAAAAACATAGGAGCAATGCTGTATTTGGGCTGGGAAAATTTTGAAACTTTTTACAAGGCTTATCAAGAACGAAGCTATGAAGATTTTGAAAAATATTTTCTTCCGTGGATAGGACGAGATGTGACGCTTTTTTTTAGAGACCCAACCGATGATGAAAATGCTTTTGCGAAAGATAAGCTGGTCTTTTTGGAAAGCAAGGATACCTCCCTAACATGGAAATTACTCAATCAGTATGCCCATAAATTTGGCGAATTGGATCGGCAAATTTATCAAAATTTTGAAATTACTCAGATTGCTGCTAATAGCCCTCTGTTGCCATTGTTTGGAGAGGATATAGATCCTTTGCAGAATCCCTATTATACCCTTATCGAAAATTATGTGGTGTTTGCCAATACTAGGACGACCTTAGAGGGATGGATCAAGAGCTTTAATACTAGACAGATGATTTTGGACTTGCCAGAGTATCATGCCTTTTTTACGCAAGCTCGCAATCAGTCTAATATTTATGCTTTATTGGCTACGCCTAACTCTGTAAAGTTTTTACAACATTTTGCCCGTCCAGAATTTAAAAATTACATTCAAACTGCTTTTCAACAGTTCAAAAATATTTATCCAGTTGGCATTCAATTTTTTGGTTTTGAGGAGCACTTCTTAGTCACGCTATCAACAGCCTATAATGTGGTAGAAGAGAAGGAAAAAATCCAAGCAACTTCTGCTTGGCAGGCTGACTTAGCAGCAGCAGCAGCTATTGCGCCTAAGGCCGTCCGTTCACACGATGGAAATTATTATATCTTGGCACAAGACATCAAAAACCGTTTGTACTTTTTTGATAAAAATGGAGAAAATTTATGGAGCAAGGATAAAGTCTTGACAAGAAAAATTAATTCTGACATATTTGAGGTAGATTTTCATTCTAATAATGAAATACAATATGCCTTCAGTACAGATTCTGCCATTTATGTAATGGATAAAGCAGGCAAAACCTTAAAAATGATTCCTCTGATTAGTAGGGCATCAAATGGAGTCTTGGCAGTAGATTATGGCAAAGGGCCTCGTTTTTTTATTGCTTGCAGAAATGGGGCAGTTTACGGATATGAACAAAATGGGAAACCGTTATCGGGCTGGCAGCCTCTTAGTCGGGTGGGAAGAATTAATAGTCCTTTGGCTTTTATGAAGTATAGGGATAAAAGTTATTTTATGATGACGACTCGATCGGGGACTTGCATGGCGTTTAAAAGAGATGGAATGCCTTATTTTAGAGGAGGAAAATTGGGGAGTGGGCTTACCAATTGGGGGGTAGATCCTTCTATTGGGCGAATTGCAGGGGGCAGCAAAAATGGAAAAATTCGAGTACTAAACTCTGTTGGTAAGGGGTTTGGTTTGGCAGCGGTCAAGGGAATGAATAAAAACGTACAGTTTATCTATGCAGATGTTATTGGTGATGCTCGTAAAGACTATGTTAGAATTAATGCCGATAAAATGGCAGTGCATTATTATACCAAGGAAAAAAATGCCAAAGGAAAATTGAAGGACGTTTTAAAACAAGCAGGGGTTTATGCTTTGGATGCAAAGGTAAAACGGAAAGCTTTTGAGATAAAATTGACAGGGAAATCTAAGCGTTATATCGGTTTTTGGGAGCCCGAAAATGGAAGTATTTCATTGATAGATGCCAAAGGAAATGTTCAGAATGGTTTTCCCTTGGCGGGAACATCAACCTTTCAGGTGGTTGATCTATTTGGAGAACAGGGCAATACCTTGGTCGTTGCAAATCATAATAGGATTTATACTTATAAGTTGAAATTTTAAGTAAGAAGATTTATTTTTTCCGATAAATCATTTGTGCTGCTTGCCATTATTTTTTTCGTAATTTTTGGATTTGTTGATAGACAAATTGAACATTGGGGATGGCTTGGAAACTGCGCCCTATAATAAGTGCTGGAATTTTTTTTAAATCTTGGATAGTTGGGCTGTTATTAAATGCTCTTAGAGCGAATATTAAGGTGCCAGAACCATCCTTGTCTTCATTTACTTGGATGTCAGATATTTGACTTAAATTAGTGGAGTAGACACGGTTGTTCCGAACGACAATAATACGCTGTTCTGTTACGCCATAAAAGGTTCTTTTTCGAACCCATGATTTATGAATGAATCGCCCAAAAATCCCATAAAGCCCAATGAGTACAAATGGAATTCCAAAAAGAATCAATAAGATTCCTGCATTTGTAGTAATTGCCATAATTTCCCAAAAGATAGCAAATCCTCCCCAAATCAAACTAAAAGGAATTAAACAACCATCTGCTGCTTCAAATATTATTTTTTGTTTGGGACGCCCCGCCCAAATGAGTTGTTCTTTTTCATTAAGGTGGCGGTAAACCTCTCGTTGTGCAATATTCTCTGAGGGCGAAAAATCATCTAATATATTATGGTGCATGAAGAAAAATAATGGCTGGTTCGTTTAAATGGACAATGTTTAGGGGATAGCAAGTTGGTTAGGTGCGTTTTACCTTTTTTACAAAGATTTCTATGGTGCGTTTAGGGTGATTGAGAACGATGATAAATTGGTCTTTTATTCTAAATTGTTGTTCTCGCAACTTGGTTTTTCCAACAAAAGAGTGGCCGCAGTTTTGTAGCGGTAGATCTTTAGGTTTTACCTTTTCTCTATAGTCAGATAAGATATTTAGAAGATAAAATTTAGGCTTAGTAGCACCATAATCTCCATACAGTAGTTCATTATTGTCACAGTCTATATAGGATTGCCCCAAATAAAGCACCCCAGGCACTTCTATTTGATTCACTTGTTCCCAATTTTGAGTTTCATAAACTCGCAAATAAGTAGGCTTGTGCTCATAACTAATAATGAGATGTTTCAAATCATTGGTCATTAAAACAGCATTGGGATTACCTATGGGCAAATCATTGGCTTGAATGATTTTATCTAGCCTAAAGTTGTCGGGAATTTTCTGAGCAAAAAGTGTATTGACGCTAGCAACAAACATCAATAGTAAATAGTATATTTTCATAAAAGGCTAATTTTTTAATGGAGTAAGGCAAGGAATAATAAAAGCTAGATAACAGGGCAGATGGCTTCTTCTAGCAACTGGAATACTCGTTCTTGATTGGTATAATTTGCCAAAAGATGAAAATTGCCCAGCTTTCCAGTGGTATAGTTATCATTATCAGCATCCATGCCAACAAAAGGCATGGCTAAAGAAGCACAGCTACTCTTGTCCCACATACCATCTCCAATATAAACAACATGTTCAAATTGGTTGGTTTGATGCAGTACTTTAGAACGTTCTACCGCTGTTAGCATAATATCTTGTCGAGTAATTGCATCACTGGCAGTAGCCAATGGATGTTGACCAATATCAACGCCTCCTCCTGCTAATTTGATCTTTGCAGATTCGACCCAACAGCCTGTAGCCAAAGCAACTGCCCATTCATCCGAAAAGGCATGCATAATTTCAACTGCGCCGTCAATTGCCTGAAAGTAATTGGGGCTATTGTTTAGACTTTCTTGAAGGGCATTAAAATAATAGGCTTTAAATGCTTCTTCTTCTAGCGCACTGGGCGGTCGATTCAAAAAACGTTTGTACAGTTCTATCAAAATACAGCTATCGGTAAAATGGGTAAAAGATTCTGCTTCAAAGGTGGTAAAGCGTTTGTCGATAAAGCGTTGTACGGTATCAATATAACAAAGGTGGTCAATTTCATTGGTCTTGGTAAGGGTACCGTCAATGTCAAAAATTGCTAATTTGGTTTTGGTCATAATTCTAAAAGCTAATAAAAAAAATTACTTGCAGTAGTGAATGGGATGTAAATCATAAGTAGAAAGTCGTATGTTTTTATTTTGATGATAAAAAACATACGACTTTCTACTTATAACTTTTCTAAAAAAGATAAACAGAAAGGGTAAGGTAAAACATGGAAAAAATAGTTAAAATAATCAGTAAAGGCAGAACAAATTTTATCCATTTGTCATACGTTACATTGACCATGGTTAGAGAGGCTAAAATTAAGCCTGTAGGGGTAATAAAAGCCATTAATCCCATACCATATTGATAAGCATCTACAACAATCTCTCTTGGAGCAGCCACCACATCTGCCAATGGTGCCATAATAGGCATGGACAATACGGCCATTCCAGAAGAAGAGGGAATAAAGAACGACAAACCAGCATATAAAAACATCATTACATTGGCAAAAATAGCCTTGGGCATGCCTTCTACTGTTCCAGATGCATAATAGAGTAGGGTATCACTAATTAATCCCTCGTCCATTAAAACAGTAACGCCTCTTGCCAGACCAATAATCAAGGCTACATTGAGCAGGTCATTGGCTCCTTTTACAAATTGTTCTACAAAAACTTTTTCTTTTATTTTGGCAACCAATCCAATCAGGATAGCGCCTACAAAAAATACCGTTGTCATTTCCATAAACCACCATCCTCGAATAGAAACGCCAAAAATCATAGCCACAAAAGAAAGGACAAAAAGGACTAAGACGAGTTGGGTGGATAAGGTAAACGCCTGGTCTTTTTCGAGGTTTTTATTCATAAATTGAGCTTCAATGGCTGCCTTTTGCTCATAAATAATAGATTTAGAAGGATCTTTGCGTACTCGCTCGGCATATCGAATAATATACCACAGGCAAATGCCCATTCCTAGAACGAGCATTGTCAAACGACCATACAAACCACTGGTCCAATTGATTCCCGCAGAGTTAGAAGCAATAATAGCACTAAAAGGATTGACGGTAGAAGCCATTGTGCCCATGGAGGAGCCGATGTAAATGGTCGCTAATGCAACCATAGCATCATAGCGTGCAGCTAGAAAAACAGGCACTAAAATAGGGTAGAAGGCAATGGTTTCTTCTGCCAAACCAAAGGTCGTTCCTCCAATGGCTATCAAGGAAGAGATAATGATGATAAGCCAAGTTTCTCGACCTTTTAGACGTCTTGCTAGGCTGGCAACGCCTGCGTCAAAGGCTCCTGTATGATTGACGATTCCTATAAAACCACCAATGATTAAAACAAATAGAATTACATCTATCGCTTCCATGATTCCTTTGAGTGGCGATTGTATAAATTCTTCGATGCCTTGTGGGTTACTTTTTAATACATGATACGTGCCTGGAATACCAACCGCTTTCCAGATTGCTCCATCTTCAAATTTTTTGATGTCAATTTTCATCCCTAAGTCATCTAGGGTTGCCTGCGTACCAGGATACTCTTTATCGCCATCTTGGGCGTGATGAATAAAAAGAGCTGGCTGGTTGTCTGTTGCTGCTTTGTATTCCAATTGGTCGTATTTGCCAGCGGGAACAAGCCAAGTTAACAATGCTACGAATGCAGCAATGATAAGCAAAACGGTGTGAGCCGAGGGAAAACTAAATTTAGATTTGTTGTCTGTTTCTTCAAGGGGCTGATTCATTGCTTAATGCTTAAAGTTTTTTAATGTGGTTAATTAGCGAGTAGCGTGAGAATATCTAACGTTGATGATGTTGTTACAAAGAAATCGTCAATCCGATTACCCCTCCATAACGCAGTGGTTCTCCAATTTGATAACCCATAACAAAATCTACTCGTAAGAAACGGAATAAATTCCAACCAATTCGATCTAATCCTATATTAAACTCCATGTATTCACCTTGTTCTGGTGTATAAAGGAGGTGATAACCTGTAACAAATTCAAAACCTAGGGTTTTTAGCCCAGGGATTTTATTCCAAATAAAACCATTAAAATCGTGCTGTATGTGCAACATCCCAAAAAATGAGTTGGTGCTGCGCTCATAATAAGGAAGCAACTGAAAAGTACTCAGGTATTCACTCGTTTTGGCTATAATAGTTTGATTGCCATTAAAATGATGGTAGTCTATGAAATACATTTTGGATGAGGATGGAAACCAACCTCCCGTTGCTTTAAAACTCAACAGCCCTACGGTACCAATTGGAATTTCATCTTTTTCAATTTTTAACTCTAAATAGTCGTAATTGGTGCTTGCTCCTAACAAGGGAATTCCTCGTTTGTAACGAATCCAAATGTCTGGAAATTTAGAAGAAGTATAAAATCGACGATTGGGATAAGTGATGTATTTTTGTCCAAAACGAAGACGCAAAGCTAGTACGATTTCTAAGTGTTGATGTGCCAAAAAGCTTGGAGCATCTTTCATCCTGTGCGGATAGCCCAAGTCTTTGGGGTGATTCGAAAAATGGCGATTGGGATTTTTGGGAAACCAAGAAGCTTCTGCGTTGTTGGTTAGTGCTACCCGATGTGCATATTTAATAGACCCTTTAAAGAGTAGACCATTAACAATTTGTTGGGAATAATAAACTCGCCCATAATATTCATCATAGAGCTTCATATAATTCAACTTAGCCAATAAACTGTAATAGGTGTTAACCAATAAAGGGACGGGGTCACTAGGGTTAAATTGCCGTTTGTAGCGTCCTCCTTCTATATGCAGAAAAGCATTGTTAAGGGCATTAAATCGCATTTGAAAATACCCAAAGCCTCTGAATTGCCTGTCGTCAAAGGAATATTCTCCCTCGGCGTGCAACTTAAACCAACGTTGCTTCTCTTCATTAATGTCTTTGATGAATTCTAGTCCTAAACCAATGATTTGCCCTTGTACGGTATTAAAATGCAAGGTGTGTATAGGCGAAAGAATCGTAAAACGATATTGGCGATGGCTATTTCTAAAGGTATAGCCTGTTATTAAATCAAATATTTTGGGTTGATTGCTAACACGATCCATCGAATCTTTGTAGGCTTTGGAGTCCCAAACTTTCTGTAAGCTATCCTTGGTATGGTATTCTACGGTTTCTTGTTGAGATAGCGGAACTGGACGTATAGAATCCCAATAGGCACTTAGCTTTTTATTGGCTAAGTCTTCTACTTTGAAAATTTCAGCATTAAAGAATTTAGGATCAAAGGTTGGGTTTAAATCATAATTGCTAAAAACACCAATAAAATTTCCCTGTGTTCCGATAACCAATAGTTTTAGTGTAAAATCTATATCCTGTGAAAAAATGCGCCAAATCCCGTCGTTTAATTTGAGGTGGGTTTGTTTGAAATGCACCGTATCCAAGACCGAAATATTAACCGATTTGCCCGTTGTGAATAAATCTGTGCTATGAATGGCCCAATCCTCATCTACGATATAGATATAACCAGCAAAAACAGCCCCTAATTTGTTTTTTGGAATCACTTCAATTTTATACACTAAATGCCCCTCATTATCAAAAAAGGAAGTTTCTAAACGGTATTTGTAAGCAGCTAAAGCTCCACTGGCAATAGGAGATAGTATTTTAGTATCTCCCAATTCAAAGGTGTTTTCGTAAAAAGATAGACTGGCTAGAGCAGCACCCGAATTGAAGCTAAATCCATTGTCATCGCCACTAACCTTGGAAGAAGACATAATTTCTTTGTAAGTACCTTCTTTGTAATGTAGTCTAGAAACCGACTCAGAGAGGTAGATAATTCCTGTTCCATTGGAGTCTAAGCCTTGGCGGAACATATCTAGGGATTGCCCCATAAATGTTTTGGGCAAATTTCGGATGTGTTGTGTTCCTTTTACATAACTGTCACAACTGTATTTTTTGACTTGATTGAGGTAAAATTTTCGTTTTTTTATCGCTTTTCGGATAATGCGATAGGCGGGATCTTCTCCTGCGGTCACAACCACTTCTTGAATATTGTTGGCAATGGGATTTAATACAATATCCAATTGAATATCTTTTTGACCAATCGTTACCGTTTCTGTTTTTGATTCATACCCTACATATTGAAAAACCAATTCATAGTTACCTGCTTCTAAAACCAGATCATAAAACCCTTCTATATTACTTGTTGTTCCTGTTGAGGTACCCCTAACATAAATACTAGCAAAAGAAAGCGCCTCGCCTTGGTTATCAGTTAGTTTTCCACGAATATGAGCGGCAGAAAGACTCGTTTGAATAAAAAAACAGAGTAAGAATAAACATAAGTATTTCATGTATAACGTAGATAGAACATTAATGAGAATAATAGATAAAGGATAACACCAAGGATACTAAAAATAAGAATTGTACACAATAAGTTGCTATTTACCATGGTTTTTTAACAATTCTTGGTTCTAAAAGCGACCACAATTTAAACTACTTCTGCTACCACAAAGATGCTTCCACCTATAAAGACACAATCTTCTGCCTTGGCTTGCTTTTGAGCATGGGCAAAAGCCTCGGCAACGGAAGGGTAATGGTCGCCTGCTAATCCATATTTTTTAGCGCTTTGTTGCAGCTTTTGGGCATCCAATCCTCTTGGGACATTGGCCTTGCAGAAATAATAGATCGCTTGTTGAGGAAGTAAGGGAAATACCTTTTCCAAGTCTTTGTCATTAACGGTTCCAAAAACAAAGTGAATTTGCTGTTTCTTTAGATCGTTTAAGGCTTGGGCAATATATTTTAGCCCATGTTCATTGTGTCCCGAATCGCAAATGGTTAAAGGGGCTTGAGAAAGGACTTGCCAACGACCTAAAATTTTACTAATTCCCTGAACATTAGCACAAGCTTTTTGAATATGTTCAGGACTAATGTTAAATTGATGATTGGCTAAAAACTGAGAAGCAAGCAGGGCGTTTTTTAAATTGTGCTGCTGATAATTTCCTGTCAAATCTAGGTGGAGTTGTTCTATATTGAGTTTGTAAGAAGCACTAGAAATAGCATAAGTGGCTTTTTGCTGATTGAGTGCTACTAGTTCGGCTTTGATAACTTGATCCACAAAAGTAATGGGCGAATTTTCTTGCTTTGCTTTTTGTAAGAAAACAGGGGCTGTTTCAGAATTTGTTTCCCCAATTAAGACAGGGGTATTGGGTTTGATAATTCCTGCCTTTTCGGTAGCAATCAAAGGCAATGTATTGCCCAACATGGCTTCATGATCCATTCCTATATTGGTAATAATAGACAATAAAGGCTGAATAATATTGGTAGAATCCAAACGCCCCCCTAAACCTGTTTCTATAATGGCAATATCTACTTTTTCTTGACTAAAGTAGTTAAAAGCCATGGCTACCGTCATTTCAAAAAAAGAAGGTTTAAGTGCTTCAAAATAGCTTTTGTTATCGGCAACAAAGTCAACAACAGCCTGTTCCGTAATATAGGTTCCATTGATTTTGATACGCTCTCTAAAATCTCTATAATGAGGCGATGTATACAAACCCACTTTGTAACCTGCGGTTTGCAAAATGGCTGCTAAAATATGAGCCGTAGAGCCTTTTCCGTTGGTTCCTGCAATATGAACACTTTTGAAATTTTGTTGCGGTTGTCCTAAATGATCGCATAAGGCAATAATGTTGCCCAAATCTTTTTTGAACGCTTGTTTTCCAACGCGCTGGAACATAGGAAGCTGACGAAATAAATATTGAATGGTGGCTTGATAGTTCATCGTATTTCTAGTAATGGTTTGCTGTCATTAAATAATTTTGAACATAATCTTTGACCCCTTCTTCTAGAGAGTAGAAGTCCTTTTGATAGCCTGCTGCACGCAGTTTTGCCATCTTTGCTTCCGTAAAATATTGATAGGTATCTCGGATGTCCTCAGGGGTATCAATAAAACCAATATGGGGTACTTTGTTCATGGCTTCAAAGGTATATTTTGCTAAATCATAGAAGGTACGTGCGGTTCCTGTGCCTACATTGTACAAACCTGAAGCAGGGCGTTTTTCGATTAAAAAATCAATGATGGACAACAAATCTTTGACGTAAACAAAATCTCGACTTTGTTCGCCATCTTTGATGCCTGGGCGATGCGAACGAAAGAGTTTCATGCCATTGGTTTTGTTGATTTGATGGAAGGTGTGAAAAATCACAGAAGCCATGCGCCCTTTGTGGTATTCATTTGGTCCATAAACATTAAAAAACTTTAATCCTGCCCAGAAGGGCGGCTGTTTGTCTTGCGCTAGAAGCCATTGGTCAAAATCATTTTTGGAATTGCCATAAGGGTTGAGGGGCTTCAACAAGGAAGGATGCGTTGCATCGTCATAACCTTGTTCGCCAAGCCCATACGTCGCCCCACTTGATGCATAAATCAATGGAATTTGATGCGTGGTGCAAATTTTGCAGATAGCTTTGGTATAATTTAGGTTTAATTCATCAAATATAGCCACTTCTTTTTCTGTCGTATCGGTACGAGCGCCAAGGTGCAATATCAAACTTACTGTAGCGGCATTTTGTTCCAACCAAGGGATAAAATTTGCTCGATCAATGGCTTGGAAATAACGACAATGCGCTAGATTTTTTTGTTTGTCTGCTCGATCAAATTGATCCACTACGATTAACTCTTCAATGCCTTGTTGATTAAAATGACTGACGGAGCAACTGCCTATAAAACCCGCAGCTCCTGTTATAACTATCATGCGATTATTTTTTGTCTAAATTAGAAAAGGAAGTAACTGTACTGATCTTCAGTTTTAAGATGCGTTGAGTAGAAGGCAATACTTTGAAGCGCTCATCGGCACGTTGCCCTATAATCCAGATGATTTGCTGATTATTATCACATAATAACCAAGTCGCATCTTTTTCAAAACGATTCATTTTGATGTCTTTAAAAAACTTGCTGAGCTTTTTTTTCTTGCCTTTCATTCCCAAAGGATAAAATACATCGCCATCTTTCCAGTGTCGTAACTGTAGTGGAAAAGCTAAAGAATCAAAATCTAGAAAGAGGGTTTGAGAATCTGTTTTTAAGACTTCTTGTTGCGGTAAAATCTCCCATTGGAGGTTTAGTGCTGCTCTTGTTAGCCTTCCTTTAGCGGTTTGGAAGGTAGAAATAGGAGATAATGGAGTCTGTTCTTTAACAATTGGACTAAGAATCCAGTGCGTCCGATCTCTGAGCAGATGGTGGCTTGGGCTGGTATAAATAGCGCCAGGCTCTTCTGCTCGTCGTTTATAAATATATTGAATCTTAGCAGTTTTGAAGCCATAAGGTGCCAATAGTTCATATAATAAACTTATAGGAGATGGAGATTGAATAAGCGCTTCAATATCAATCCATAATTTTCCTTGTTTATGATGGCTGATTTGTTGCCTAAGCTGATCAATTGCGTATTTATACAGCGTTTCAGTCTCTCTAAAACGCAAGAAATTTTCTTCAAATGTTTGTTCTAAATTTGGATTGATGCGTTGCAATTGGGGAACGACTAAATGTCGCAACGCATTGCGTGTGTATTTGATATTGCTGTTTGAGCTATCTTCTCGGTAAACCAGTTCAGCTTGCTCAACATAAGATTCGATCTCTGTTCTTGTGCTAAATAATAGTGGGCGGATAATCGCTCCATTTTTAGGTAGAATGCCATGTAAACCTCGAATTCCGCAACCCATGGTTAGGTTGATGAGCAAGGTTTCTATAGAATCATTGTGGTGATGAGCGACAGCAATGTATTGATAATTATTTGCTTGGCGTATTTTTTCTAGCCATTGATACCGCAAATCTCTTGCAGCAACTTGAATACTTTTTTTTGTTTCCGTTGCTTCTTTTTTTGTGTCAAAAGCAATGGAATAGAAGGGAACATTAAGTTGTTCAGCTAATGTTTTGACAAAGGCAGCATCTCCATCCGATTCCTCTCCTCGCAATTGAAAATTACAATGAGCAATGCCGAATTTTACGCCTGCTTTTTTACATAATTGTACCATAGTGATAGAGTCCATTCCACCGCTAACAGCTAGTAAAATTCTATCCCTAGAAAGCCTAAATAATTCTTGTTGTTGAATGTAGGTAATAAAGTTTGATAACATAGTATGCTTGATTCATGCAAAAGATAGGCTAAGATAATTAAAAAAACAAGTTTTTTGATCCATCCTACCGTGTATAAATTGGGGCAAATAAAAACAGGTTGAAGTAGAAATTGAATAGGGAGGTTTTAAATGAAAAAAAAGATAAGTGTGTCATCTATTTGATGATTTAGTGTTGTGGTTTAATGATAAAAGTTAAATTTTGTTGTTTTTTAGTAGAAAAAACACTATCTTTAGCTTTTATGTTAAAAAATATAAATAATTTTCTATATTTATAAATAATTAAATTAACGCTATATAAAAAGACTAAAACCATGATTTTAGATGAACCAAGACAGATTGAGTTATCATTTCGAGGAAATGGAGCGCAATTATTAGGAATTTATTTTGTCAATATGTTGCTTACAGGAATAACATTAGGAATTTATTATCCTTGGGCAAAAGCAAAGATAGCCCGTTATATGCATGGGGAGACAGAGCTGGAAGGAGAGCGATTTGTATTTCACGGGACAGGACAAGAAATGTTTATTGGTTTTATAAAAGCAGTTGGTATTGTATTTCTTTTTGGGCTTTTAGTGGGGGTATTATCAGCGTTGTTTGGAGAGGCAGGAGAGGTCTTAGGATCTATTTTAATGTTTGGCTTATTTATGGTTGGGACACCTTATGCTATTCATGGATCTATGCGGTATAGAACTTCTCGTACTTCTTGGAGGTCTGTTCATTGGGGCTATCGAGGAGATTTAAAAACGTTTGTGCAAAAATTTGTAATCGGTTGGCTTTTGACCATTGTAACTTTGGGAATATATGGTTCTTGGTATGCCGAAAACATCCGAAGTTATTTAGTAGATCATACTCGTTTTGGCAACATCGAATTTAGATACGAGGGAGATGGGCTAACGTATTTTTTAATGAACCTAAAGGGAATTATTTTAACAATTTTTACAGCAGGAATCTATTTCTTTTGGTACAATAAAGAGGTGTTTAATTATTTAATAGAAAACACTTCTGCTAGACATGAAGAAGAAGCAATTACATTTTATTCAGAAATGACAGGAGGAGCTTTGTTGCTTCATACTTTAACAAATATGTTATTAATTGTAGTTACTCTTGGAATTGGTTTTCCTTGGGTAATTGTTCGCAATTTGCGTTTTATTTATGCTAATATCACTATTGAAGGCAGCTTAAATGTAGAGCGATTGGTTGATACAGAAACAGCCTATAATGATGCGCTTGGAGAGGAATTAGGGGATGTGATGGAAGCAGCCTTTTAAGAGAAGGTCAATGTTGATTATTAAATTGCTTTTACAATAAAAATATCAAACTACTTCGGTTACCATGTACTGTTTGTACATTTTTCAAGATAATTTGTTTACGACTTGATTAACCCCAATTGTACGGTATAAGTTAATGATTTATCCCTGTATTAGATAGTTTGTATAAAGGAGACGACTGAAAGGTGGTCTCTTTTTTTGTTTAAGAAGAAGAGTTAGAATTGAACATCAGCACTGGGGATCCAAGAACGGATTTCTTCAATATGTGAGGGAGAAATAGGATTATTAAATAGATAAAGTCCTGTTAGGTTCGATAATTGGCTAATGCTTTTAGGAACTGTGGTAATTGAATTAGAAGGCATTTCCAATAAATTTAGACTAGATAGCTCTCCAATACTAGAAGGCAGAGTCGTAATTTTATTGTTTTGCAAATGCAATGCTTGTAAAAGCTTTAACTGTCCAATACTCTCAGGCAGTTGTTGGATGGCATTGTATTCGATTTTTAATAATTCTAAGTTAGACAATTGACCAATGCTTTCAGGTAGATTCTCTAAACTACCTTCTTTGATATACAATCGTTTTAAACCAGTCATTTGATGAATATTATCAGGAAGACTGGTGATGGATGTTTTGTTGAGTATTAACTCTTCAATTGTTGTATGTTGTGTTATAATATCGGGCAAGACGGTCATTTTTGCCATGGTCAAGTCCAATTTTTTTAAACTGGTTATCTGAACAAAATCAGTAGGTGTTTGGCTAATGTTTAGTCCCCCTAAGTCCAATATATATAGTTTGGTGAAACCAACAAACATAGGAATAGCAGCCGATAAATCAATACTGGTATGTCCCATGTACAACTCCTCTAAATTGAAAAGCTTGTCAAAGCTAGTTGGTAAACTAGAAATGGGGTTGCCATTAAAATTGAGTTTCCACATCGTAGACAATGCGCCAATATTATCTGGCAATTTTCGGATGTTGTTGTAAGCAACTTCTAAAATTTGTAATTCTGGCAAAGTGGTCAAGACCTCTGGTAAAGCACCAAATTTATTGTCTCGAATATCTAGAAGTTTTAAGTTTACCAATCGCTCCATTCCACGAGGGAAGGCTTCTATATTGTTGTATTGTAAGTAGACCTCTTCTAGATTTTTTAATTTACTAAAACTTTTGGGGAGCGATTCTAGTTGGTTTTTATTGGCTCTTAATATTTGCAGGTTTAGGCATTTTCCAATTCCTTCTGGCAAGGCAGTCAACTCATTACCATCAATATACAGTATTTGTAATTTGGTTAATTTTTGGATGTCTTTTAGTTCGTTAAGTCGTTGAGAACGAAGGTCTAAAATGTACACAAAGTCAGCATTCTCTATTGCTTCAGGTAGAGAGGTATAGGTTTGAGTTTGAGACAGTTCATCTGGACTCAGTAGATATTGAGCCAAGGAAGAGGTTGTTAAACTGTAAAAAAAAATTAGAAAATAAAAAAATCTCATTGAGTTGTGATTTGGTTACGTAGTGCCATTTATAGAGACAAATAATAATGTCTGCTAGAGTTGGTAGTAACATATAATCCTAAGAATTGTTCCAATTTTAATGGTGGGGCGCCCAAATAGATTATAAATTTACTAAAAATTGAATTGAGGAACAAATTGTGTTCAAACAAAAGTAAGTGTTTTGTTTCTTTTGTAGAGTATTTCTATATTTTTGTTCCATCACAAAATTGGAAATTATCAATTATGAATAAACAATTTGCACAAGATGTTAAGGATGGTTTGGGAGCTACTCAAAAATCTATTCCCTACATTTATTTTTATGATGAACGAGGTTCTTGGCTTTTTCAGCAGATTATGCAATTGCCAGAATATTATCTAACAGATTGCGAAATCTGTATATTAGAAACCTACAAAGATAAAATGTTGGAGTTTTTTGGGGCTCCAAAACAACGCTTTAATTTAATCGATCTGGGAGCAGGGGATGCTTCAAAAACGAAGAGTTTGTTGCAGCATTATTCTGAAAAAGGGGTAAATTTTACCTATACTCCTGTTGATTTATCAACCTCAATATTATCGGCTTTGTCAGAGAGTTTAGATGCAGCGTATCCCAATTTAAAACATCGAGCGATCAATAAAGATTATTGGGAAGCGATGGAGCAATTAAAGGAAGAAAATACGGATAAGAAGGAACGCAAAGTCGTTTTGTTTTTAGGTGCGAATATAGGTAATTTTACTTACGATGAGAGCGTTGAATTTTTGACCACGCTAAAGACGTATCTCAATCCAGGAGATTTAGTATTGGTGGGGTTTGATTTAAAAAAGCGCCCAGAAATTATTTACAAAGCCTATTTAGATTCTAAGGGAATTACAGCAGCTTTTAACCTAAATTTATTGCATAGAATCAATCAAGAGTTGGGGGCTAACTTTAAACCTAATTATTTTAGGTTTTATCCTTATTATAACCCACAAACAGGAGAATTGAGGAGTCACTTGGTGAGTCAAAAAGAACAATCTATACATATTGAGGCCCTTAATATGGAGGTGAAATTTGAGCAATGGGAAGCCATCCACACTGAAATTTCTAAAAAACATACCCTCAAAGAAATTGAAGATTTGGCTACAGCAGCAGGTTATACCGTAAAACAACATTTTTTGGATAATAAGGCTTATTTTGTAGATACCCTTCTAGAACTATAAAAATGTTATAGCAGTGCTAATAGTTCTTAAAAAAGGCTAAGGATTCAAATTATTATTTTAATATCAAGTTAAAAGATAAAATAAGAACCAACTATCTTTTTTTAAGAAGGAATAAAATAGCTACTTTGTGGATCATAAGATAAAACAAAGGCTATCTTTTGCATAAAACACTAGATTTTCTACCTTTGTATGTCCTAAAAATAGGTTTTAGGGCATAAAATACAAATTGAAATAAAAAATAGATGATTTAGGTATGGTCTAAAATGCCTTGATAATCAAAATCTAACCTTACATAGAATCACAACAATCTAAAAAATCGGAATGAAAGCATTTAATAGACTCAGTAATATTACTGGATGGTTAATGTTTGCAGTAGCAGCAACAGTTTACATGCTTACTGCAGAGCCTACATCGAGTTTGTGGGATTGTGGAGAGTTTATTTCCGCAGCATATAAATTAGAGGTAGTACATCCTCCAGGAGCACCACTATTTTTGATGATTGGTCGTATGTTTGGCTGGGTTGCTACGTTAATTTCTGATGATCCTTCAACCATCGCTTATTCTCTGAATGTTATGTCAGGAATCTGTACGGCGTTTTTGGTCATGTTTGTTTGTCTTTCCACGATTATGCTGAGTAAGTTAGCGATGGTAGGGCGATATAGTGAGCCAGAAGCAGGAGGTCAAACTTTAGCTATTTTAGGTTCAGGAGTTGTGGCAGGTTTAGCAACAACTTTTGCTACATCGGTTTGGTTTTCAGCCGTAGAAGGAGAGGTGTATGCGATGTCTTCTGGCTTTACGGGATTAGTGATGTGGTCTGCTATAAAATGGTATGTATCCGACCATCCGAAAGCGGATAGATGGCTAATTTTTATTGCTTATATGATGGGGCTATCAATTGGTGTCCATTTGTTGAGTTTGTTGGCATTCCCATTTTTAGGGGTCTTATTTTATTACAAGAAAAAAGAACTAGAAGAAGAAAATACCACCTTTACTTGGAAAGGAGCCTTTATCGGTTTCTTAGGTGGTTTTGGAGCTTTGGTAGCCGTTCAATATTTTATCATTCCTCGTTTGCCTCAAATGGCTGCTGCTGTTGACTTTATGTTTGTTAATAGCCTAGGAATGGGCTTAGGTACAGGAGTGTTGTTTTTTATTTTGGCTTTATTTGGTGGTATTGTTGCTTTGTTGCGCTATGCACATCAAAAAAACAACTATTACCTACATTTAGGAACGATGATGTTTGCTATGATTCTCATTGGGTTTTCTTCTTATGGGATGGTTGTTGTTCGTGCCAATGCACAGGCGGCGATTAATATGAATAATCCTAGTGATCCTTATAGTATGTTGTCTTATCTGAATCGTGAGCAATATGGTACTCGTCCTATTTTGTACGGACCACACTTCGCTTCTGAACGAGATGGAACATACAATAAAGACAAAGATGTTTGGAGACCAGTAGAAAAGAATGGCAAGACGGTTTATGATATTGTAGATGAAAAAATCGAAGTGGGATACAAATCTAGTGACATGATGTTTTTCCCACGTTTGGGACATTTTGATCGTTCTAGAGAGTATATGAACTGGATGACCTTGGGGCCTTCAGGGAAACCTTCGATGGGAAATAATATAGGGTTTTTCTTCCAATACCAGTTGGGGTATATGTATTGGCGTTATTTTGCTTGGAACTTTATTGGCAGACAAAATGCATTACAAGGAACAGATGGAAAAACACTTAAAGGGAACTGGTTGTCAGGAATTGCTCCGCTAGATGCCATGAGGTTGCATAGCCAGTCGAACCTGCCTAAATATATTAAAAATGACAAGTCTAGAAATACCTATTATTTCTTGCCCTTTATTTTTGGCTTAATTGGCTTGCTTTTTCATATATCTAAACGCCCTAGGGAAGCTGCGGCATTGGGTGTTTTGTTCTTGATGACAGGAGTGGCAATTATTGTATTTACCAACCAACCACCAAGAGAACCTAGAGAACGAGATTATGTAATTGTTGGTTCTATCTTTACCTTCTGTATGTGGATGGGAATGGCTGTACCGTATATTTACGAGCGATTGAGCGAAAAGATGGGCGGCATGGGTGCTGCTGGTCTGGCAACTGTATTGACGCTTGTTGCACCTGTTATTATGGGGTATGAAAACTGGGACGATCATTCTCGTGCTGATCAATATGGTGCTAGAGATTATGCGATTAACTTCTTGGAGTCCTGTGCTCCAAATGCGATTATCTTTACCTACGGTGATAATGATACTTATCCTTTATGGTATGCGCAAGAAGTAGAAAATATTCGCCCTGATGTTCGAGTGATTAACTTTAGTTTATTGGCAGTAGATTGGTATATCGATCAGTTACGCCGTAAAATTAATGAATCGCCGAAAGTAGAAATGACCATACCTAAGGAGGCTTATAGAGGAAAATTGAGAAACTATTTGCCTTTCCAAATTGCAAAAGGAGATAAATACATCAATTTGCATGATGTGATCAAATTTGTAGGATCTACACCTCGTAACATGAATCCTCAAATGCAGCAACAGTATGCAAGTTATATTCCTGCTAGAAATGTTTATTTACCAGTTGATAAACAAAAAGCAATTGCTAATGGTGCGATTAATGAAAGTATCCCTGATTCAATGATTTTGCCTGAGGTTAAGTTCCAACTTAAGAAAGGGCAGTTTATGATGAAGGATGAAATTGCTTTGATGGATATTATTTCAACCAATGCTAAGAGAGGTTGGGAGCGTCCGATTTACTTTGCCGTAACTTGTCGCCCAGAGAAAATCATGGGGCTTAAAGATTATTTGATGTTGGAAGGAATGGCCTTGCGTATTGTACCTTACAAAACACCAAGCCCTGCTCAAACAGCTATTTTGATGGGAGGCGTAGATACGGATTTGATGTATAAAAATATGGTAGGAACGGAAGAACATGAGGCGAAGTTTAAATGGGGGAATTTTGACAAACAGGATTTCTTTATCAACGAAAGTTATATGCCTTCTGTTCACAGTTTGCAATATGCATTTATTCGTTTGACAGATGCCTTGATTAGAAAGGGAGATAAAGAAGAGGCTGAAAAGACAGTGGATAAATTCTTTGAATCGTTCCCACACATGAATTTCCCTTATGAACAAAGTCGGATGTCTTTGCAAGGAATTCGATTCTACTTGGCGGATTTGAAAGCAGAAGAAAAGGCTCAAAAACACATGGACATCTTAGCGGATGCATTGATTGATAGAATGTCTTTTTATGCAACATTGGCTAGTTCGTCTGACCGAGAGGCATTTGGTAGAGATATACAAGAGTGTACTGGAATGATGCAACAATTGATGCAATTTGCAAGCATGAGCACTGATGAAGCGTATAAAAAGGCATTGATTGAGCGTTTGCAGCCTTATGCTCCAGCGCCACAAGCTCCGCCTACTAACTTGACTCCATCACAACAATAACATAGATTTTACAAGAATAAAAAGAGGACTCCAAATGGTATATTTGGGGTCTTTTTTTGTTTAGGTCGTTCTTTATTTGGAATTAAAAGGGCTTTGAGAGTGGACCAATAGAGGCAAGAAATAGCAGATAACCGTATTAGGAACCACTTTTTTGCCCTGAAATGTTAACTAAAACAAGAAGAATGGCAAATTATTCGCTTTTTTTTAAGAAATTTGCAGTTCTAAAATAAAAAATAGAGTATGACATTACAAGAGCGTTTAGCTTTATTGGTGAAATTGGGAGCGTATTTGCAAGAAGATACTGAGGAACGGCAGTTGGCGATTGCCTATACAGAACGTTATAATCGTTGGCTGACCAAAGCTAATTCTTTGAAAGCATTGGAGAGTTTTGCCACTACTTTTTTAGCGCCTCAACAATTAGAAGCTTGGGTAGCCAATTATCCTTTATTAAAAGAAACTACCACAGCCCAAAAAGTTGGCTTAGTCTTGGCTGGCAATATTCCTGCGGTAGGATTTCACGATGTAATGGCAACCTTTGTTGCAGGGCATCAGGCAATCATCAAATACTCTGATAAAGATCAACACCTTATTCCATACATGGTTGCTTACTTGATTCAAGAGGATGAGCGTTGTGCCGATTATTTTGTAAGGGTTCCAATGTTGAAGAATTTTGATGCCGTTATTGCAACAGGGAGCAATAACTCAGCGATGTATTTTGAGCAGTACTTTGGGAAGTATCCCAACATTATTCGAAAAAATAGAAATTCTATTGCTGTATTGGACGGAAGTGAAACGGATGAAGAGTTATTGGCTTTAGGAGTCGATATTTTTAGATATTTTGGTTTAGGGTGTCGCTCGATTTCGAAACTATATGTACCAGAAGGTTATGATTTTCCTCGTTTATTGGGGCTAATGGATAATTATAAAGACATTATGGATCATAACAAATATAAAAACAACTACGACTATAATCGCTCTATTTATTTACTAAATAAGGTGCCTCATTTGGCAAATGATTGTTTGATGGTGGTAGAGCATGAAAGTTTGTTGTCTCGAATTTCGTCTATACATTTTGAGTATTATCAAGGGGTAGAAGATTTGGAAGCAAAGTTGAACGATAAGGAGCCCGAAATACAATGCATTGCAAGCAAAATGAACCTTCCACAAAAAAATACGGTTAATTTAGGGCAGGCGCAATCCCCTAAGTTAATGGATTATGCAGATGGAGTGGATACCTTGCAATTTTTAATAGAATTATAAAGGAAGTTCAGAACAGGAATAAGGATAGGAGGCGCTCTACTATTTTTAGAGTAGCTTTATGCTGACCATTTGAACAACCACAAAGAAATATATTACGTCATTACCAATTGGCTATTTTCCAGTCTTAGTTAGCGGATAAAAAGGCTAACTTTTAGGTACAAAACGTTGAATGAATGATTATTTATCTAACTCGTAGAGAGAGTTTTAATGCCGCCCATCAATTGTGGGTACATGAGTGGTCTGAGGAAAAAAACTTTAGAGTATTTGGCAAATGTGCCAATAAAAATTTCCACGGGCACAATTATGATCTAATGGTGACCATTAAGGGAAAACCAGATCCTGTTACAGGGTTTATTATGGATGCCAAAAAATTGAGCAAAATTATCAAAACGGAAGTTTGTGATATTTTGGATCATAGTAATTTAAATGTAGATCCTAATTTTTTGCCAGCGGGAACTCCTCCAACAACTGAAAATTTAGCCTATTATATTTGGAAGCAAATAGAGCCGCATTTGGATTCGAATTGCAGAATGCATTGCATCAAGCTTTATGAAACACGCAATATTTGGGCTGAATACTATGGCGAAGAAGATTTTTAGACTATTTAGTATTGACTAAGTATAAATAGAGCAATAGGAAACCTTAGATAGAATTGTCCTTATTGCTCTATTTCTGTTTAGTTTTGTCGATCGCCAAAATCTTCTTCTTGTTTTATTTTTATGCGTCTAAAAAACAAATAAATGAGTAAGACGATTGATAGGAGAGCGATGAAAGCATAAATCGAAAAAAACAGTAGTTCAATCATTAGCGTTTTAGTTTTACAGCGGTACCATAAGCCAAAATTTCAGAAGCACCTTGCATAACCGTTGCAGTTGTCAAACGAACATTGATAACGGCGTCGGCTCCCAATCTTTTAGCATCCTCTTCCATTCGTTGTAGCGCTTGTTCTCTCGCCTGAGCTTGCAATTTGGTATATTCTTCTATTTCACCACCAATAATACTTTTTAGTCCAGCGAGGAAATCTCGTCCGACATTTCTAGAACGGACTGTACTGCCTCTAGCAATTCCTAAAATGGTAACAATTTCTTGATCTGGTATTGATTCTGTGGTTGTAATGAACATAATTGAGAAGTTTGTTTAAGGATGATGAATGATAAATATTCGATGAAAGTGCTATTCCAATGATTGACCTATTTGTTTACAATGGAGTATTGGCCATTGGACTGAATTTTAAGGTTAGGTAATTGTTGGTGTGTTTCAAAATAATTAAAAATAGGGACTAAATTTTTCCAAAAAATGCTTGATGGCGTTGCTTTTGAAGCTAATTCCTCTATTTCTTTAGAAGGAAAAATATG
Organism: Aureispira anguillae; assembly: GCF_026000115.1. Taxonomy (GTDB): domain Bacteria; phylum Bacteroidota; class Bacteroidia; order Chitinophagales; family Saprospiraceae; genus Aureispira; species Aureispira anguillae. The sequence goes on along the minus strand of NZ_AP026867.1, from coordinate 4,875,036 downwards.
TACTTGAATATTGGATTGCCCTAATTCTTTAGCCATTGAGGCAAGCGCATACAATTCTTCTATTTTTGAATTGGTAATCGGGATGCAACCCACACTAGCGCAGCCACCATGTATAAATATATCACTACCTGGTTGTTGAGGATGCCCCAGTATGCGATCCGAAGCATTAGGATAATTGATGCCTAAGGACAAATGGAAGGCACTGTTGGGATTAAAACGATCAATCCAGTAACAACCTTCTGGAATCTGTAAGTCGCCCTCTTTTCGTTTGGGACCTAAGTTTCCAGAAGTAGTACAAAAATCATAGGTTCGAATCTTTTTGAACTGGGTAGCGCTTTTATTTTTAGCCCACAATTCTAGCACTTTTTCCTTCTTGAAGGCTCGTAAGAATAATTCAAAGTTTTTAGCATCTAGTTGATGTTGTTCTAATAAACGCAAAGGAGGTGCTTGGTGGCTTTGGGGAGCGGACGATATTCCGCAACTTCCCAAAAATAAAAAAAGAAAACATAAAGCATTTAGACGTTTCATAAGGCAATGATTGGTAGACGAGTACTGCTTGTTTAAATGACTGTAATGAGCAGGAGTACAATCGCAAAGACAAAAAAGCAACCAGCCAAAATTTTATATCTAATTACCTCATCTTCTTTGAGGCGTTTGATTTTAGAAGCAACAGCTTTTTTTTGACGCAAAGAAATTTTCTTTAGACGAAATTTTTTTTGGTATCCTCTAGAATGCTCATTGTCGTCAAAAATACTGTGTCTACTATTTCTACCTTGAGTTGCTATTTTTAACATCACTGATCCTTGCCCTCCTAACATAATTGATATAAGTTTAAAGTTAAAAAATAAAATATAGGTCTTTTGTCAAGCCCTAATTAACATTAGTTCGGTGAAAAAAACTTATTAGGTTGATTTATAGGTGTTGATGGAGTAAAGTGTTTTTCTACAAATGCCTAAAAATCAAAAAATACCGAACTATTAATTAAAAAATACAAAAACAAACAAGAGTGCTACTCCCAAAAGCACCATCAGGGATGCTATAGAAAGGGAATCTTGTTTTTGGGGACGATTTTCCATTGGAAGAGTGTCTATTTTTTCCTTTGGAGGATTCCCCGTAAGATAATTTAGCTTCTCTTGACGTAGCGTTTCATTTTTAGGTTTCATCTGATACGCTATGATCGCTGGTCTTGTGAAATTTATAATTATCATAGTAAAGCTATTTTGTTTGATTGTTTTACTATACAACTGCTGAATGTTGATAATTAGTTCCCTGAGCGCATACTTTTTAATAAAAAGACAAAAAAAACCTTCAATTCTTTCTAAATAAGAATTGAAGGTTTAAGGAGAGAAAAAGCAAAACAACTATTTTTTCTTAGCCGCTTTTTCAGCCTCTTTTTTCTTTTTAGCAGCAGCCTTGGCAGCGGCTTTTTCAGCCTTAGCCTTGGCTTTAGCAGCAGCTTTTTCAGCTTTTGCCTTGGCTTTAGCGGCAGCCTTTTCAGCCTTTTGTTTTTGCTTCAGTGCTTTTAGTTCTGCCTTTAACTCCGCTTTAGTTTTTTCTTTGGTGACCTGCTCGTTAACAGGAGGAGTATCAACAACTGGATTTTCCTCAATAGCATCTTCTACGACATCTTCTACAGCTTGAGTTTCTTTAGCTATACTAACGGGATCAGAAATTGTATAAGGAAACTTTTTGGGATTGGCACAAACAGGTTGAGCAGCAATGGCAAAGGTATTTCGATCAACATCGCCAAGAATAAGATCCCCAATACTTTTGATTTGGTTGGGAGTCATGCATTGATTTTTGACACCATTGGTAGCTACATCCAAACGTTTATCCGTTGCTGTTTGGCTTATTGTTTCTTTTAGAGCAATAAATGCCTCTTTTTCCATTGGTAGACAATTAAAATCAGTAGGGGTGTGGGTAACGCTACGTTTTGTTTTCATTTGACGTTGCCCATTGCGAACCACAATTTCTTTAATCAATGTTGTTTTTTCTTCTACAATACTTTTGGTTCCATCCGCATTGGTCGTTTCAATGTATTTGTTAATAATGGTTGTACCTTCTTTTTGTTCAGGTTGAGGAGCAGGATTAGTAGGGGCAGTTGTTGCTGTGGCTCCATCTTGCAAATCGCTAGCAGAACCACTAAATTTTCCAGCTCGTTTGCTTTCAGGATCATCATTACGGGTGCCATGCACACGACTAATTTCTGTAGCCGTTTCGACCATATCTTCGGTCATATCATTGGCACTTTTAAGCCCATTCACCTCAACCCCTGTTTGATTGTATGCCAAAACGGTTTGTTTGGTGTTGAGGGTTTGTACCTGTTCTTTAGCCACAGAGCTATACTGTTTTAGTTTCCACGAACGACCATCTGCCTCTATCATATAGGATGTTTCTTTGTTGCCCAATACTCTAATATTAGATTTAAATGCCTTTCGGTTAGCATCTTTAAAAAGTATCGTAACCCAATAATCTCCTTCTGGAATGTCTGTGATTTTTACATTGGTATTGGCATCTTTATTCTGAAACTTATTGTCCAGCCCTAAATGAAATGCAGTACCATCTGTTGCAAAAATAACACAATTACCTTCTTGGGCTGCTAATAAAAAAGGAAGGCTCAATAGTAAAAAAGTATACCGTAGATTTTTGAAATTCATGCTTGTTTATATTTAATGGAGTAGAAAAAATGCTTGTTGATTCTTACTAAGGAAATCAATGTACTACTAATTTAAGAAATGATGATTTAAGTTGTGTATCTCAGGTTGTGTATACAAAAATAAAGATTTTAAAATTCACAAAACACACATCAGCTAAAAAAATGAATAAATCTAGTAAGAAGCTTACAAAAGTGCTAGATACTTCTAAACCAAGTAGCATACAGTGGATTTCTACAATTCTAACAAGCATTAAAATCATTGTACCATGATCTTCAAAATTTAGACCTATTTTTTGTGCATTAAGTTAAAACGTTTCTTCGGTTGGCATTTTTACCAGCATAGAACTGATAATTGAAAGCATACAATAGGCAAAAAAGAAATAGAGACCAATTGATATATTACTATAAGTACCGACACCTGCTTGTAAGTTGCCGAAGGCTAAAAAACCTAGAAAAATAGCAACCACAAAAACATCGGCCATTGACCATTTGCTGAGATTAAGAACAATATTTTTAAACCATTTCTTGGCTTCAATTTGAGGGCGAAATACAAAATAAACCATCAAGCAAGTTTTGAGCAATGGGAAGATCACACTAAACAATAAAATGCTAAATCCAACTAAGAAGTTATTTTGATTAAATAGCAACTGAATTAATTGAGCAATGGATTTGCTTTGATAATAAAAGTAAATGTCTCCTTCAAACTTCTTTTGTACGGTTAAATCAATGGTAAAACCTAACACATTTTTTTGAATGGGAATTGTTCCCAAATCTAAATCTCGTTCAATGGCTCCAATTTCTAACATAGGTGTGAACAAGCCTGTATACAAACAAATAATGGAGAGCGATAATAATGTGATGAGTACAACCATAGGAGGTTTCTTGTAAATATAGATAGCACTCATAATTAATGAATAAATTAGTAGGCTAATTAAAAGACCAAAGACCCTCCATTGAATGGCACGTTCTGCTGTTTGAATGGTTGTTGTTAGTTCGTTGTGTTTTTCTTTCTGTTTATCAGAGCTGCCAAAATATAAATTGACGTCTATTTGACCATCTTTATAATTAAATCCGTCGGCATTATGTTCTTCTAGGGGCTCCCATTCCTCTGGATTAAAGAACCTATTTTTGTAACTTAATTCTGCTGCAAGTTGTTCTTTAGCCTTTTTGTAAACGGCGTTTTCCTGAATTAAAAAACTACTCAGAATAAAACTGACGATTAAGAAAATAAGACTGATTAAGATAGGAATCGTTTTTTTGGGCATAAGGATAAGCTGATTTAGTGGTTAATAAATTAAAAAACTTAAAACGTTGCAATTCTTTTTTTAGTGGCTAAGTTAGCGCTATTTTTATGTGGTTAGAAAATAAAAATTGGTATAAGTTGATAAAAACGAATCAATTAAAAATAGCGAAACTTCTTTTTTAGACACAACTTTTTGCTTAACTTCAATCAACCAACCCACTTGTTTTGGAGTTAGTAGAATTTACTTTGGCAAGAATATTGACTTTTTTGGCAAAAATGACCCCCTAATTGATTCTCAAAAATAAGATATTAGGAACACCAATTAAATTATAGAACTAAAAACTATACGATTATGGATTTAATGAATATGTTTCAGCAACAAATGACAGGAGCTGTAGTAAATCAAATAGCTCAAAAAGTGGGTTTAGGCGGAAACGAACAACAAACTTCTCAAGCTGCTCAAAATATCTTTTCGACTTTGATGGGAGCTGTTAGCAAAAATGCAGCTACTCCTCAGGGAGCCGAAGCTCTTAATAAAGCATTAGACAATGATCATGATGGTGGAATCATGGATAATTTGATGAGTTTTTTGAGCCCTGGTCCAACTGAGAATGTGAGCGAAAGAGCTACCAATGGTAGTGGAATTTTGAAGCACATGTTGGGAAACAAAGAGCAAGGAATTGTTCAAGGTTTGAGCAAAATGAATAATATGAGCCCTGATGCAACTCAGTCAATGATGCAAACCATTGCACCAATGGTTATGGGAATGTTGGGACAAGCCAAACAAAAACAAGGATTTGATGCTTCAAGTATTACTCAGTTTTTGGGTGGTCAGCAACAACCTCAAAGTAATAATCAATTGAGTGGTCTTATGTCGATGCTAGATAGCGATGGAGATGGCAATATTATGGATGACATAGGAGGGATGTTAGGAGGAATGTTTGGTAAATAAGCAATTCTACTTACTTAATGATAATGAGCAATGGATTTGTACAAATCCATTGCTCATATTTTTTTAGGCTTCGGAATTCATACCTTGGATTAAGCGTCTAGACATATTGACAAAGTTACGTTCAGAGATTACACCAATCAATTCTTTCCCTTTTACTACGGGAAGTACTTTTAGGTTATGCTCTTTCATTAATTTAATAACTTCTACAATACGCATTTGTTGCGTTACGGTACGAGGTTCAGTATACATAATGTCGCCTACTGTTGTATCCTGATTGTCTTTTCCTTTATGGGCAAAGAATTTTAAAATTTGCTTAGAGGTAATTAGCCCAATCAAATTGCCTTTTTCATCCTCAACAGGCATCGAAGAAATATCTCCCCAGTCCATTAAAGAAGAAGCAAACTCTAATAAATCATCTCGTTGTAAGGTGAAAATATCTGTGGTCATAAATTCCTCTACCAATAACTGCGAAGGATCATATTGATGAAACTCATCAAGTTTTGGCAATGGCCATTCATGCGCAGGTTTGCTTTGTTTTTGGTTGTTATAAATAGCAGCCGTCAAAGAAGTCAAACTCTCATCACTATGCGTTTCTTTCTGAAATTGGGTGTAAGCCTGTAAAATCCATCTAGAACCATTCATGTGGCGCTTGGCTCGTTCCTCTATGATACCTAGATAACGATCAATATCAGAAGAGTCGATATTGTACTTTTGTAGTCCATGACGAGCAATCGGTAAAAGTACCTCTTTGGTTAAATCACGAGCAGATATTTTTTGATTGTTGAGCCAAGTAAATTTACAATCCATTCCAGCACGAGCCCCCTTCATGAAATTATCACGGGCATCATCAAAACTCATGTATTTACGAATGTCGTCAAACTGATCTGCAATACCTTCCATTGTGCCCAGCCAAAAAGCTGTATTCGCCATTTCATCTAAAACGGTTGGTCCAGCTCCCAAGACTCTATTTTCAATTCTCAGGTGTGGTTTGCCATTAGGGCTGATTCCATAACAGGGACGATTCCAACGATAGACTGTTCCGTTATGTACCTGCAAAGCCTGTAATTTGGGTGCTTTGCCAGCTTGGATAGCTTCCAGTGAATTCTTTTCAATTTCAGCCCCTAGCAAGATTCTATATCTTAGAATATCTTCTTTGTAAATTTCTAAAATAGATTTGTCTAACCATTTGTTGCCAAAATTAACCCTTGCGCTTTTGTGGCGTAAATGATCCTTTGTTTTTCTATTGTCAATAGATTGGGCAAATAAGGCAATGCGGGTTTCATGCCACAAACGCTTGCCAAATAAGATTGGAGAGTTGGTACAAAGTGCCAAAGTTGGTCCTGTAATGGCTTGAGCAATATTGTACATCTTGACAAAGTTTTGAGGTGCAACCTGTAAATGTACCTGAAAACTAGTATTGCAAGCCTCCAGTAGTGGAGAGTCGTGCAAAATATTTAATTCATCAATCCCACTTAATCTAAGCTCATAGTCAGAGCCTCTCAGCGTTTTTAATGCTGTCATAAGGGCATGATAGCGTGGTTTAGGGGTTAGTTGGTCTAAGCTAAGATCAAATTTTCGTAGTGAAGGCAGAATGCCTGTTAATAAGATTCTTGTGTCATGCTTGGCGGCAACTTCGCTTACCTGAGACAGATAGTTTCTAAGCTCTGCCTCCATTTTACTCAATGCATTTCCTTCAAACACTTGTGGACTCAAATTAAGCTCAAGGTTAAATTTTGCCAATTCTGTTGTTAACCACTCTGGGTGAAAATCTTTTAGGATATCCATTGCTTTGTAAGCTGGTTTGTAGTGCTTGTTAATCAAGCACATCTCTTGCTCCGCCCCGATACATTTAATATCATCTTCAAACCAATTGTTTTCAAGCATAAATTCAAATGCTTCAACGTCATTAAGTAATTGACGTACAAAGTTTCGCATTTCGTCTTTTCCTTGAGACGAAGCTAATTTAACGCGTTCTTCTCCCATTTGTAGTATTTTTTAGGTCGTTCGAATAGAGGATTTGTCTGATGGACATATTGACAATATGTAGTACAACTACTAATGATGGAATAAAACATTAGATGAATGAATTATTTATCTGTTTTGGCGATAGGATAGAGGTGTTTTTAGACAGATAAAAAATTTATTGTAAAAATAATTGCAATGATGTCTGGTAACTCTGTTTTGTTTTTTTACGAAATTGTCTAAAAATAGGGTGTTTTGATCGTGAGTTTTCTATAATTAAACAACTTCTATGTTAAATGAAATTTATTTTTTGTTGATTGTTCTCAGAATAAAATTGATAACGGATAGTGTTTAAAGATAGTCCCTAAGTTCCTCTTTTAACCTATTGTAAGCTTTTATTTTTTGTTCTATAATTGATGCTTCAGATTCAGGAGGACAAATTTCTATAGGGGGATCAAAAGGGCTAGATATTACTTCTATTGTAATTTTGTCTCCTAATCGTAATGTTTCTTGGTTCCACCTTAGGTGCTCTCTAGTTTTAGAATCTAAGCCTGTAACATTAAAATGCAATTCTTGTTCCTTGCTTCCCGATCTTCGGATAACATCTGCAATACATGTAATAACAGCATTTCCTTCCAGTCCTGCACGGCAGATCACTTTGTTATTGCGTTTTATTTCAAAACCATATACGTCTATATTGTTCATTTTTGCCCTTTAGTACTTGTCCTGAACAATACAATTTTTGAGCATCAGGCAGCTGTATTTTGTTATGTAAAGTTCTTAGTTTAATAAATAGTTGTAAATTTTACAGCTTACTAAAGCTAAAAACTAATCTGTAATAACTGAAATATAAAGGATATAAATTTAGAGACTAAGACAGAATTGGTGAAAAAAAAGTGCTGATTAGGCTTTATTTCTTTGTGGTTAAACTGTATTCGATTGATTGTCAATAAGTTGTGTTTGTTGCTTATTTTTATTTATCTTGTTGATAATCAGTTTAATACGTAGTGTTTTTTTGTGTTTTTGATAAAAAGTGCCAATGGAGCCAAACGATTAATGTCCATTTTTAAATTTATAATGAATAAATTTAAAAATGGACATTAGATTGGTACAAGAAGGGAGGGGGTATTTTATTTATTCTTTTTCATCCAATACCAAAAATGTTGTTCGACGGTTTTGTTGATGTTCCTCATCAGAGCAGTCAGAACATTTACAATTAATAGCAAGAGAACTTTCGCCATAACCTTTGGACGTTAATCGATCTGGATTAATACCATTTTGGATAAGGTATTGAACAGCGGCATCGGCTCGTCGTTGAGATAATTTTTCGTTATAACTTGTTTTTCCTTGACAATCTGTATGAGATGAAAGTTGAATGTTTATCGTAGGATTACGTTTTAAGATTGTAACCAAAGCATTTAAAGTAGGTTTGGCATCTTCTCGAATAAAGTGCTTATCCAAGTCATAGTATATGTTCTCCAACACAATTTCTTGATTGGTAAATATTTTCTCCATAATTAGTTCTACACTTAAAGTAGTGTCTGGATGAGCTTCATTGAGTACAATACCTTTGGTTGTAAGGGTGATGAGTTGCGTAAAATAGCCAGGTTTAGTAGCTTTGAATGAATAATCGGTTGCGGTATCTAATTGAAGATAAAACGTCCCATCAACATCTGAGCCAACGGTAAAAGCCGTATCTAAGGTGTTAACTTGAATAGAGGCACCCATCAAATTAGCATAAGAAGCAACACCACTGTTGGGATTTCCCTTTTCTTTGAATACCTTTTCCTTTACCAAACCATTCAGATTAATAGCCAAAAGGATTGTTGGGCTATCAACTAGGGCAGGGGTATCCGCTGGAGGAGGAAGTTGTTGCTGAAATTGGTAAATATCATCACTTCCTTTTCCTCCTATTCTGTTGGAACTAAAATAACCTTGTTGAACCATATCAGGAGCCAAGGGATTTAAAAAATCAATAATAAAACCAAAATCATCTCCACCAGAATTGATAGGAGCTTCTAAATTGATAGGATTTTGCCACTTATGGGCAGCTTTTGTTACTTTAAAAATATCTAAGCCTCCCATACCAATATGACCATCAGAAGAAAAGTAGAGGGTATCGTTGTTCAGAAAGGGAAAGACCTCATTGCCATCGGAATTGATTTTGTTGCCCATATTTAGAGGTTCAGACCATTTTGCTTCATCGTCATCACCTATTTTGATGGAATAATATAAATCATAGCCGCCAAATCCTTCTGCCTTGTTACAGGCAAAGACAAGCATTTTTCCATCGTCAGAAAGGGTAGGGTGAATGTAGTTATTGGCATTGTCACCCAGATCAATAGCTTGGGGAGCAGACCAACCACTGCTGTTTTTTCTACTAAACATGATTTGGCAATAATCTACAGCAATTTTTTCTTCACTGCCACACTGTGTAAAAAACACCATATTTTTATCGGCACTAAAACACAAAGCCCCTTGATGAAAAGATTGGTTGAAGGGAGCTTCAAAACGTTCTACGGTTTCAGCTTTTGTATCTAAAAGATAAAGGTCAAAAAATTTCTCTCCAGTCCATTTATAGTTTTCTTTACCTTCACTTTGTGCACGATCAGAAGTAATCAATAATTGATGGGCTTCATAAAGAACAGGGCTAAAATCAGTTGCTTCATTATTGGTGGCTAAGGATTGAACCTGATAGAGATTTTTGTCTGAATCTGCCAACCATTGCTTGGCTTTTTGGCAAGCAATCATTTCTTCTTGATAAAGTCTAACATCACCAGCATAACGACCTGCATTTTGAAAAGCACGCCGAGCTTCGTCATAATCTTGTAGTTGTTGCAACATACGAGCATGCTTAAGGTCAGTATCTTTTCCATAGCGTTGCGTTTGGGCTCTTTTGTACCAATCTGCTGCTGCTTGCGTTTGATGGGTCCGTCGATAAGACTCTCCAAGCATATAAGCTGTTTCGCCTTTTACTTGTATATCCTTGGCTTTGTCAAATTCTTCTTTTAGCATTGGAATAGCAACCTGAAACTGTTTGCGAGCATAAGCGGTTTTACCATCTTTGATGCGTTCTGTATAAGTACAAGCTGTAATGTTGACTATAAAAATAGCGACGAATCCTATTATAAATTGCTTCATTTATTTATGATTATGAATTCTAAATGATGAATAGAATAAAAAATCTATTGCATATAATTTACAATCCTTAATTTATAATTTGTTTTTCATAATTTCCCCCAACTGTTGTGCCGAACTATCATTAGATTGCAATAAACCATCTGAAATAGTTTGCCGTTCTTGTTCCGTTTTGTTCTGGCTGAGTTTTTCTTTGCCCTCTAAGGTTTTTATCTCAATTCGAAAGGCAACCATTCCTTTCAACAATCGTTTTTTATAAGCATCGTCTAATTTTTTCCATTGGACTTGGAAATCTTTTTCGAATACTTCGATTGTTTTTTCTAAAACGGCAATAGCTTGGTTATTTGTTGGTAATAGTTCTGCTTGACCATATACATGAACAGCAATATAATTCCAAGTAGGTACATTTTCCTCCTTTTCATAAAAACTAGGTGAAATGTAAGCATGGGGTTCTTGAAAAATAACAAGCGGCTGAGTTTCTTCTAATAACTGCCACTGAGGATTTGCTTTGGCCATATGCCCTAGCAAATACCATTGATCTCCTTCCTGTTCCAATATAAACGGAAGGTGAGTAGCAATAGGATGGTTATTGGATGAAGTAATTAAGGTAGCAAAAGGATATTGACGGATATAGGCTCTTATTTGAGCTTCGTCTTCTAGTTTGAATTTGGATGGTATATACATATCTAAAAATAAGGACTGATACGCTCTCTAGTTCGCATTTATTCTTCCAATATACGATTGCCAATTAGTTTCTTACATCATTTTATGGCGTTTAACTAAGTAAGGGAGAAGCACTTGTCTAAACCCTTCGTTAATGTCTGCTTCAACAAAATCTATTTTGTATTGCAAGCATTTGATCTGAAGCTTTTTCTTATATTTTTGGACTTGATCAATATAAAAATCCTTGACTTGATTGGACTGAACACGGACTTTTTCACCTGTTTCTATATCAATAAATACATAAGGACGGTTTTCAAACTCAAAATCGAGTTCATAACGTTTGTCCACCACATGAAATAGAATAACTTCATGCTTGTTGTATTTTAGATGCTGTAAAGCAGAGAACAGTTGTTCACTTTTATCCGTTTGTTCAAACATATCGCTAAATATGACGACCAAAGAACGTTTGTGGGTAGCTTCTGCAATTTTGTGTAATGATTTAGCAATAGAGGTTGTATTATTTCGAGTAGGATTATCTAGCAATTGATCTAGATGCGCCATAATCAAATTGTAATGACGGGTACTTGATTTAGCTTTAGTATGTTTGTCCAAATCATCTGCAAATGTACTTAAGCCAAAGGCATCCCGTTGTTTTTTGAGCAAATTCATCAAGGTAGCAGCAGCTAGCGTGCTAAATGCTAATTTGTTGACATAAGGAGTACCTTTTTGGGGAGCTTCAGGAAAATACATGGAAGAAGAGGTGTCGATGACAATTTGACAACGTAGGTTGGTTTCTTCTTCGTATTGTTTGGTGTACAAACGATCGGTTCGAGCAAAGACTTTCCAGTCAATATTTTTGATGGAATCACCAGGGTTGTAGATTCTATGTTCAGCAAATTCTACCGAAAAACCATGAAAAGGACTTTTGTGCAATCCAATAATAAAACCCTCTACTACTTGTTTTGCCAACAACTCTAAATTTCCTGTTTGGCGAACATCAAACTCTTTTAAGATACTCATTTATGATTACTTTACTCTCTTGGTTAGTTCCATGCCTCTGTTTGATAGTAGCAAGACTAACGATTATTTAGTCAATTTTATAGAACAGTACTCCGCTAGAAACCCAGGCAGAGCTTACAATCTCACAAACAGAGTGAGTAGCAAGGCTCATGCAATAAATTAATACAAGCTGCTTTTTTATGTTTTTGTTAACTACCTAATGAGCATAGCGAACTAAAAACTCGTAAGAAGCAACGTAGTTAAATTAGCGAAATATCAATAGAAAAAACGTTACAAATTTTAATATCCAATAAACTTACAAAGTATGCTGCTATAATACGATTATTTGTAGAATTGTTTCGTTGTGATTTTGTTAAAGCACTAAAAAAATAGGTCATTCCCCATTTTCGAGCTATCGAAGTACCTTTATTGGTAACTTAACTTGAAAATAGGAAATGACCCATTAGCGATTTATTGATAGGACTATAGTTTTTTAGTCCCTTCTTCCTCCTCTTCAATCTCTTGGTCTTCCATCTGGTGCTTGCGTCCCATTTCTTGTTTGGCAATTTTTAGGATACCATCAACCATTGTCTGAAGTACGTTTGCATTGGGATCTTTTAGTTGCAAACGAAAATCTGATTTCATTTCGTTACCCTGAGGAGCAAAGGTTTTAAATTCAAGACGTTTGAATGTCTTTTCGATATGAGCCAACTCTCTAGGTACTTTTTGGTCCATTTGTTCAAATGTTTTTTTGGCAGTTTGAACCATTTTGTCCGCATCCATAAAACCATATTGAACATAGCTGGTAATTTCTTTCACGGTTTTGCCAGAAAGCTGTTTGTTTTTGGCGATACCATTTAGGTTTTTAGTGATGTTCTCGTCGTTTGTAAACATCAAAATGCCATTGTGAACCACCACAAAAACATCAAAACCAAGCTCTTCTTTTACGCCGCCAATAGCCCAAACACCATCTGCTCTTTTAGAAAGAAGCCCTGCATTGGCACCTAAGTCAATAAATTTCATAATGTTTTCCTTATTGCCATAAGATAACATCATTGTTGCCATAGGAATAACGTCTTTTTCAGTTGTAGTGATTTCTTCCCATTTATCTGTTTCTTCGTTGTACTCAAAATCCGAAGATTTTCGATCAATCACTTTTACATCCGTTAAAGCCAATAATAGATCACCTTTGAATAAGGTATAGATTTCATCCTCATCAATAAAAATGTCAATAATATCCAACAAATTAGTGATTAAGGTACCCTCTCTACTTTCTTTCAAAATGGTGTATAATTCCGAGCTATAAGCATCCATGAAACCTTTTGGATTCATAGCAAAACTATACATCCCCATTAGGTTGGAATTGTCTAAATATTTGAAGAAATCTTTGTTAACTTTTACATTATAAGATTTTGATAAAACACGAGCCATTGCTTCGTTTGCATAAACTTTGGTCAAAAACTCAGCTTCTCCATTTTTGATAAATCCATTGCCCCCCAATTTCATTCCGCCAACAAACTCAAACAAAGATCCCATTAAGTCTCTTGCTTGCATTGGCAATTGATCTAATGGAGGCATAATGTTGGCATAATCCATCCAAACGTCAAAATCAGCATCTTTATTCAAGTGTTTTTGGTAATCAGAATCTTGGGCTATAGAATTACTTGCTTCAAGGCTCCCCAACGCTTTGGCATGTTCCAATAACATGCGTTTGGTACGTGCTTCATACTCTTCTGTTTCTTCAAAAAAGCTTTGTTCACTAGTAGAAAAAGCAATAATTAAACGCTCTTTACTCCAGTTTAGTAACAACTTATTGTGGAGCATGCTCAATGCATTTCCAGTAGGAATCATCACTTTGGTTTTTTCCTTTCCAAATAGATTGTCTAAGAACGTTCTAAATTTGGCACCATCTGTAATAGGAACAACAATATTGGCAAATAGAACATTAGGATCGTTTTCATAGATTTCATCCGTAGGGTTTTCAGGTCGCTGTGCCCAAATGTAAACATCTTTTTGGATGTTTAATCCTATCTTTTGAGTGTCCTCTAAGTCCTCTTGTATTTGTTGTAAATTGCTCTCAGATGCATCCCCGCCTGCCATTTTGAGCAACATAGGAGCAAGCATTTCGCTAATATTGTACTTGTTGGTGGTGGCAGTATCTAATTTGTTGTAGGTTTTGTATGGAGATAAGTTGAGAATAAAAGCAGCCTTATCTTTAGCAATAAATTGTTGCATAGACTTTTTTTGAGCAACTAAAAGTTGTGTAGCCATAAAGAGTACAATTAGGGTGGAAATACTTTTCATAATTTGTGTTATAATTTTGTTGGTTAGTGTATATATGTATGATGGTTGATTTATCTTTTATGATGAATAGAAAGCAATCGTTTCATCTATTTGATTTTTTTACGTTAGGTCATTTGTTGTATTGGTATAAGCATTGGCAAAAAATTGCTTTGGGTTGATAATAAGAGGGGATAGTTGTTTGGGTGAAGGGAAAGACTTTTGGTGAATAGTTTTTTGTGCTTAGAGACCTCACAGACGCATGACCACAAACTATTCTCATGACTGCATTCAGTTTACTGGCTTACGAGTCCAGTAGCGACCGAACATCGAATATCCACGTTGTGCTATAAGTTAAATATTCTATGTGATTAGCTAGACTAGGATTGTTCGTATAAATTTCTTTTTTAGTGCCTTTCATCAACTTTTTTATCGGTACGAAAATACTTTATATAAAGTACAAAATTAGGCTAATTATAGTTCAATTCAAAATTCTTTGTTCTATAAGTATTGCCTTATTTCAGACGAAATAAGCGTTCCAATCTACCTAAATCAATTAAAAGATTCCTTGATTATTTTGCGAGGGACAAAAAGGCTAAAGAGCGTTTTGTTTTGTCCTAAGCCGATCAATAATTTTTTTTGCTACAAAATATGACTTTAATTTTAGAGAGGATTTGTCAATAAATACAGAAAAGGTTCTATTTTTACCTGATCAAGCCTAATCAGTAGAAAAATATACTTTTATTGGGTTAATCTAGTTAATTTATAAGTTTAGTCGTGAATCATTGCTTTAGTTCACGTTGAATGAATACTTCGTAAAAATTATAATGGTTAAGAACACTGTAAAAGTAGCAGTAATCGGATTTGGGTATTGGGGACCTAATATGGTGAGAAATTTTAATGCCCAAGCGGATGCAGAAGTAATTTACGTTGCAGATTTTCGTAAAGAACGATTGGATCTTGTCAATAAGATGTACCCTTCCATACAAACAACTCAATCTCCTAATGAAGCTATTTGCAGTACTGAAATTGATGCAGTAGTGATTGCAACGCCTGTATTTACGCACTTTGAGTTGGCTCTAAAAGCCTTAAATGAAGGTAAGCATGTTTTGTTAGAAAAACCAATGGTGTCAACAGCAAAAGAAGCAACAATTTTAATCAACTTAGCGGAACAAAAGGGATTAACAATTATGGTTGATCATACGTTCTTGTATACAGGAGCGGTGCAGGCAATCAAAAGACTGGTTGATACAGGGATGATCGGACAGCTGCAATATATTGATTCTACTAGAATTAATTTAGGGCTTTTTCAATCGGATGTAAATGTACTTTGGGATTTAGCACCACACGATATTTCTATTCTCAATTACTTGACAGATGAAAAACCATATAGTGTACAAGCTACTGGGGTTTCTCATACCAATAATGGTATTGAAAATATTGCTTATCTTACCATGAATTATGAGAGTAATATGATTGCTCATTTTAATTGTTCGTGGACATCACCCGTTAAGATTCGTAAATTTTTGATTGGAGGAGATCGAAAAATGATTGTTTTTGACGATACAGAACCAACCGAAAAGATTCGTATATACGATACGAGTTATCATTATACAGAAAAACGCAGTGATGAAGATAAGCGCAAAGTTTTGGTAGATTATAGAGTAGGGGATATACAAATTCCCAAAGTGCCAATGAAGGAAGCTTTGGCAGGGGTGGCTGCTGATTTTATTGCGGCTATTTTGCATAACACCCGACCTATCTCGGATTATATTTCTGGAATAAATGTAATCAAAGTGCTGGAAGCCTCACAGATTTCTATCAAAAATGGAGGGAAAGAGGTTAAAGTAGATTATTTATAATGGATGTTGTACGAGTTGTACCTCCTTCAAATCTTAGTATGCGTATGGAAAACTTGATAATCAATAGCGATCGACAAGCACTTAACAATGTGAAAGTAGGCAAAAATGTTAAAATATTTAATTTTGTAAATGCTTATGGTTGTTCTATTGATGATGGTTCTAAGATTGGAGCTTTTGTAGAAATTCAAAAGGGGGTGACGATTGGAAAGAATTGTAAAATCTCAAGCCATACGTTTATCTGTGAAGGAGTGCATATTGAAGATCAAGTATTTGTTGGGCATAATGTTTCTTTTATCAATGATCTATTGCCTAGAGCTACTAATTTAGACGGTAGCCCTCAGACCGAAGAGGATTGGGAACTGGTAGAAACATTGGTAAAGAAAGGGGCTTCTATCGGAACTAGTGCTACTATTTTGGGTGGAGTAACCATTGGTGAAAATGCTCTAGTAGGTGCAGGGGCAGTTGTAACCAAAGATGTTCCTAACAATGCAGTGGTAGCAGGAAATCCTGCTAAGATTATACGATATGTGTAAAAAATATTGCATTGAATTGTTTTGATAACCAGTTTAATATGATTTTTAAACGGAGTGATGAAAATTGAATTTTAGTTTTTATCCACTAAGTTTGCATTCTGATAAGCCGATTTATGAGGGTAACACCACAAAGAACCCAGCTTGCTGACTCACGAATGGTAATGAACCGACCACAGGGAGCTCATAAGCGATAGCGCACTCGCTTACTTAGCAACGCAGCTAAGTAAAGTGAGTCTAAAAAAACATAAAAAGTATCTTGTACTGAATACTGAATGGATTGTTTCCAAACGATTTTTATCGACTTATTTTGTATTTGGAGGTAATTTAGAAACGATTGTACATCTAACTAAATGCGTATTAAAATTGTCTGAAACTGCGAATCAAAGTTGGTCCATTATCATTCTTTGTTATAATGAAGAAGGTAATATTAAACGTGTTGTACAAAAGGTACAAGATACATTGCAAATAATTTCTACCCCTAAAGGGGAAATTATATTGGTGAATGATGGAAGCTCGGATGGTTCTGATGCCGTTATTCAAGAAATGTTAAAGGATGAAAAAAATAAAAATATCAGATATATTTGTCATACTATTAACCGAGGAATCGGAGAAGCGTTGCACAGTGGCTATGCTTCTGCCAAGGGAGATAATGTGGTGATGGTTCCTGGTGATGGGCAATTTGATATGGATGAATTGATACCTTATAAAAATATTCCTGAGCGGTCTATTTTAGCTTTTTATAGAGTAGAAAATATGACTTATAGCTTGGCTAGAAATATTCTATCGTGGTTTAATAATAAGTTAAATCGTATTTTTATTGGGCTAAGTATGAAAGATGTAAATTGGGTAAAAGTTTATAAAAATCAAGCCCTAAAAGCATTGGATTTAGAGATTAGAAGTTCTTTAGTCGAATCAGAAATTTGCAGCAAACTCATTTACTTAGGGCATCAGCCAATAGAAATTGAATCCAAATACTTGCCTCGAAAAACAGGGCTGAGTAAGGGGGCTTCTTGGAAAATTATTAAACAAGCAATTATCGATACACCCATTTTAATTCTGGTATTTAGGCGATTTAAAAATAAAAATAAAAGATTATAACACTCCAAATGTATTTGTATTCTTAGAAAGAGAATATTGAAATTATTGAGTATAAACCTATAAATGTATTATGGCTACTAATAAAAAGAAAAAAAATTCTAAACAAGCCAAAAGTTCAAAACAAGCTAAGTCTATTAAAAATAACTATCAAGGGAAATTATCGTTGGTGATTCCTTTGTATAATGAGGTAGATCGAATTCATTTGATGACCAAAGAACTCCAACGCTTTGAACAAAGATGGACCTTACCTTATGAGGTTGTTTTTGTCAATGATGGTAGTAGTGATGATACCTTATCCATGTTGAATGCTACTTATGCAGATGGAGAAACCGCAGAGCATGTTGATTATAAAATTGTTGATGTAAAGGAGAATGCTGGAAAAGGCAATGCACTAAAAAGAGGAGTAGCTGTTGCTACTGGAGATCATATTTTGACCTTAGATGCTGATATGGCTGCGTCACCAGACAGCTTGTTGCGTTGGTTAAAAACGTTAGAGGGGAATACATTTGATGATCAAACGATCTTAATTGCTTCTAGAGAACATAAAGGTTCTACCATCCATACCGATAAAAACGACCGCAGGTTATTGGGGCGAATGTTTAATTTTGGAGTACAGTTTTTGACAGGTCTAAGCATTTATGATACACAATGTGGATTTAAGCTATACCCTAAAACGATAGGAAAGTGGTTGTTCGAAAATATGCATACAAAGGGGTGGGCGCATGATGTTGAAGTCTTGCACAATGCCAAATTGTATAATATTGAGATCGTTGAAATGCCTATTGAGTGGAAAGAAGTTGCAGAATCGAAGGTTTCGGTCTGGTCTGATGGTCTTAAAATGGGGATGGTGTCTTTGGTGATTGTTGTCTTGAATTTATTTCGATTCTTTTTTACCAACTCGATTAAAGAAACTTTTCAGAAAAAGCAACTTAATTCGGCAAAAGAAGCCCCTGTTTATAGAGTTTTATTTGCTACCCTTTCTATTCTATTGCTCTTTTTGATGCCCTATATGAGTTTTGATTATGGTATTACAGCTGACGAACAGGTGCAAAAGGTTTATGGCGATCATGTTTTAAATTATTTTGAGTCAGACGGCGTTGAAGGCGAAGCATTGACCTATAAGAACTTGTACTTATATGGTGGGCTTTTTGATTATACAATGGCTTGGATGCACAAGTATGTTTTTACGACATGGGACGTTTATGAAATGCGCCACATGTTTAATGCATTGGTTGGTGCTTTGTTGATGATTTTCACGGGTTTGTTGGCTCGATCTATTTCTCAACGTTGGCAAGTTGCCTTTTGGTCTTTAGTATTTATTGTTTTGTCTCCTCGAATTTTTGGTCATTCAATGAATAACCCAAAAGATATTCCTTTTGCCTTTGGTTATGTGTTGTCCTTGCTCTTTATGATGAATTTCATTCGGAAGTTGCCCAAACCTTCCTTTCAATCTGTAGTTGGATTGATTCTGGGACTAACCATTACCATTAATATTCGTGTAGGAGGTATTTTATTAATTCCCTATTTGTTTTTGTTTACAGGAGGAGCTTTTGTATTAAACAAACCCCTTCAACCTTATCTAAAACAGTTTGGCTACCTCATCAAAATTGGATTACTCTTATTGCTCATAACTGGTTTAGGTTATTTAGGAGGGGTGATGTATTGGCCCTTTGCCAACGAAAATGGAATTGCTGGAGCTAGATTAGCATTGGCAGAAATGTCCAATTTTTCTACGGGTATTCGCATGATTTGGAATGGAGAACATTATTGGTCTGATTTTTTACCTTGGTATTATATCATTAAGTGGTTTGGGATTGCAACACCTGCTGTTATTCTTATAGGAGCTGGGATGTTTGCACTACCTGTTGTCAAAGATACCAAAAATAGATGGCTGTTTTTGATGACGATTTTCACTGGTGTTTTTCCTGTCTTTTATGCAATTTTGAAAGGCTCTTCTTTATATGATGGTATGCGCCATTTCTTGTTTGTTTATCCTATTCTCGTCATTATGGCAGCCTATTCGATTGTCTTGTTGATGAATAGTTTTAAATCTAAACTGGTTCCGATAGGAGGGACAATTTTATTGGCTCTTACGCTTTACTCGCCCATTCGATGGATGGTTATTAGTCATCCTAATCAATATATTTATTTTAATGAATTTTTTGGTGGAGTGGCTAATGCGCACAACTCTTATGAGACAGACTACTGGATGAACTCAACCAAAGAAGCTTGTCAGTGGATTATTGACAATGTGCCAGAAGTCAAAGAAGGAAAAGAAATAAGAGTGGCAACACAGGCATTTATTTCTGTAAAACATTACTTTTTGGATTATCCGAATGTAAAACCAGTTTATACCCGTTATCATGAACGAGTCAAAAGCAATTGGGACTATGGTTTGTACGTAACTCGTTTTGTTAATCGAGGATTTATTGCCAGTGATTTGTGGCCTCCAGGTGCAGAGAAACTAAAGGTTAGAGAAATTGATGGTACTCCTATTTGGGCAGTAACCAAACGCTCTGAAATTAATAAAAAAGGACCCAAGGCGATAGCAGCACTAAAAGCAAAGGATCCTGCCAAAGCAATTACTATTTTAGATGAGATTATTAAAGATAATCCTAAAGATGAAAGTGCTTTGCTATTATTGGTACAGTACAAACTTCAGGTAGGAGACTACCCTGGTGCCAAAACAGCTTTAGATACCCTATTGGCTTATTCTGATAGCTATTCGAATAGTTTAGGTATGATGGGAATTTATCAATTAACTGCTGCAAAAGATAATGAAGCTTGTAAACAGTTTTTTGAAAAGGCTACTGGAGCCAATATTAAATATGTCTTTGGGCATTTTCATTTGGCTCGATTGTATGCAATGGAAAAGAATTGGTCTAAATCTCTTGAGGCGTTGGAATTGTTCGACAAATATGGTGGAAAACCTGCTCAGGGATATGATTTGGGAATTCAAGTGGCTACACAATTAAAAAATGATGCAATAAAGGCTTATTTTACAGCCAAAAAATTATCAATTGCTGGTAAATGGAAAGAAGCAATTAACCAACTGAATACTTGCCTTAGAATTTTTCCTGATTATGCTCCTGCTGTCAAGATGAAAAGAGATTATGATAAAGCAGTTAACCAACAGCAACGAATCAATGCCCGCAAAGAGCGACTAAAGCGGGAAGGCAAATTGAAATAATAATAGAGAATGAAAACAAACAAAAATGGATTATAAAGACTATCAAGCTGGGCAAACTGCCGATAATTTTTGGTTTAGAGCTAAATACAAATTGATTCATTTATTAATGGAGAAAAATTGTAAAAAGCAGGGAGGGGAACCTCTAAAGATTTTGAGCATTGGAACAGGAACAGGGGATGACTTAAAAATTCTTAAAAGTTTTGGAAACAATTATGTAACCGATATTCTTCCTGAAGCGTTGGCTATTGTACCCGATGAGGTCTGTTTTGAAAAACGGATAGCTGATGCTTGTGATTTGCCTTATGAGGACAATTTTTTTGATATTGTCGTCTCTTTTGATGTCTTTGAACATATCGAAGGAGATAAAAAAGCGGTGAGTGAAGTGTATCGAGTGCTCAAAAAAGGTGGCTCATTGGTTTATTCTGTCCCCGCAGGTCCAGGGCTTTTTAGCAGCCATGATGTGGCTTTGGAACATTACCGTCGATACAATAAAAAAATGGTAAAAGAGTTGTTCTCTAATTTTGATCAAGTAAAAACCTATTCTTGGAACACGTTGTTGTATCCATTAATTGCCTTGTCTCGTATCAAAAACAAAAATGCTGCGCCTAGGGTCGATCATCCTAAATTTCCAGCTTTTATTGACAACTTGTTTTATTATTTATTGTGTTTTGACAACTTTTTGATCAAACGAGGGCTTACCTTGCCAGTAGGAATTAGTATTACTGGTTGGTGCAAAAAATAAAGTCTGGTATTTTCTCCGTGCGTTTTTACCAAGATGCTTTAATGTTCTTGTAGCAGCCCAATTAAGTGGGGAAATTACAATGATTTTGATTTAATTACTCTAATGTTTTTTGATAAAAAATGCATTATTGTGTATTTTTATTGTACCTTTGTACCTGCAATTTACAGAAAAGTCAAAATGACCTTAAATAAAAATAAAAAATTACAATAGAATTATCATGAAAAAAGATATCCATCCAGCAAGTAATCGTATGGTATGTTTCAAAGACATTTCTACAGACACTACTTTTTTAATGCATTCTTCTGCACCTTCTAATGAGAATGTTGAAATTGATGGTACTGAATATCCGTTGGTAAAAGTAGAGATTAGCTCAGCTTCTCACCCTTTTTACACTGGTAAAATGCAGTTTGTAGATACTGCAGGTCGTATCGACAAATTCAATAAGAAATTTGCGAAATTCGACAAGTATATGGTTAAAAAAGAAGACTAATCGCCTAAGTTGTTATACTCTTCATGGTGATTGTCAATTTTATACTTATGCTTAATTGATTGATCTTTCTGAGAAAGCAGCAATCGTTTAAAAAAAGCATATAAGAATGAGGTTAATCAATTTTAATTGGTTAACCTTTTTCTCATTGCTCTAATACTAGATTTTTAGAATACTAAAACAGCAACAGTTTTATTACAGCAAGAAGGATTAGTACTTTATAAATTTTTGGCTATACTTTTTAGAACCTGTATCTAATTCTACGGTGTACATACCCCTCGCCAAATGAGAGACATCAAAATGCCAATAACGAATAGTCGGACTGCTATTTTCTAGTTCCCAAATAGCTACAGGTTGCCCAATAGAGTTGTAAACTCGGACGGGGTGGCGGCCTTCATTGGCTAGCGCTGCTTTTATCGTTAATAGTCTGGAAGTAGGAGAGGGGTAAAGATTTAACAATTGTCCTTGTTCTGGGCGCTCAAAATACTCTGCTAATTGTTGCATAGCACGACCCAAATTAAGCCGTCCACCAGAAACAGATTTTTTAAAGGTTTCTTTTTTGTCAACACTATTTAGCAAAATAGACTTAACTAAGCTTGCTGCTTTTTGAGGAGACTGCCGTATCATGCTTGCCCAATCCGAATTGGGATAACTATAAAGCAAGGCAATCGCCCCCGCAACATGAGGTGCAGCACCAGAAGTGCCTCCAAAATCACCATATTTATTGCTCCATCGAGTACTTTTGCTTTCAGCAGGAGCAAAAAGATCGATTGATTGATAACCATAACCAGCAACCTGCCGATCCTCTCTTGAACTCTCGCTAACTCCCAATAAATATTCAGAACCACAGGAACAAGGCATGTCTCCATAGCGATCAATGTCATTGTCCGTATTGGTTGTTGCTGCAACACTAAGAATACCAACAGCCCCCATTGAGTCGTATAAAGCGCACCAAATAGGATGATCTTCTGCCCAAGCAAAATCAATTCCCCAAGACGAATTCGTACTGACGACAAAAGCGCCCGCTTGACCATTGGATTGATTGTATTTTCTTCGCATATCTAGAATGTAAGAGTAGCTTTCTATAACATTCGAAATTTTAGTGATTTCATTGGCCGTATGAGCGCTTATTAGCATTAAGCGTATGTCCCAATTGATTCCTGTCGTTCCGCTGCTATTATTGCCCTTTGCTCCTATAATTCCTAGAACAGAAGTACCGTGATTGCTAATACTTCCATAATCATGGCGGTCGGTATTAAATACAACTTGCCAGCCCGTATAGTCATCTACAAAACCATTTTGATCATCATCGATTTGATTGTTGGGAATTTCGGCATGGTTGTGCCACAAATTGTCTTTTAGATCTTCGTGATTAACATCAAAAGAGCCATCAACAACGGCACAAACAATGCTATCGCCATTGGGCGAAAGGCCTCCTGTTGTATAATTCCATGCTTCTGGAGCGTTGATGCTATCTAAGGCCCACTGGCTATCATAATACAGATCATTAGGCTGGTTGCGCCATTGGATTACTTGGTTTTTTTGGATCGCCCGAACAGCAGGATGCTGACTTAGTTGTGGGCTAATGCTGGCTAAATCATTACTAACAATCAAGTGGATGTTTAGCGATTTAGAGAGTCTTTTTTTATATTGAAATGCTGTAGAACGTTGAGGAATATCCGATAAAATGGTTTCCATTTCGACTCCTGGATTTAGCATAACAATTAATTCTTCAGGAGTGTTCGTGCGAACATGTTGAGCAAGAATAAGATAGGGGAACGTACAAATAATAAACAGGCATAATAGTTTGTACATAAATCAGCAAAGTTTAAAAATATCCATTCTCTGATTGCTCAAAGAATCAAAATACAAAAGTATGTTTTCTTTGAAGAATGCACAAAGTTGATGCCCGTTTTATTATTAAAAACAGGTTTATCGTTTTTCTTTCATCTAATTGTTTTATCCTGTACACAGGTTATTATTAACAATAAAGAAAAAAAAGCCCTTCAAGGAGAGGGGCATAAAACACAAGGCTTATTCCTCTACAGCAAAATTATAATCTATACCCCGATTGGGTAACTTCATAAATACAAGAAGCAATTGATTTGTTCTTGATTTTGCTATCAACCCAGCCAATAAATACAATATAGTCCGCCAGTCTATTTTTGCTGGTGATTGCCAAGGCATCTTTTTTGAGCTGCAATAAGATCGGAATAATGTCGTCATCTTGACTGTTGGGTTGTTGTTTGATAAGGACGCATTTTTTGATGACTTCTAGGAATAATTTACCCAATTTAAAATGGCTGTGTTTGCGTTGTAATAAACGAAGCGCCGAGCGTACCATACTTTCTAATAAAAGCCAATTACCTAATTCAAAATGGAGAATCAGCCCTAGTAGCCTTGTTTCCATTTGCAAATCTTCTCGATAACTGCCCATATTGAGTTGGAGTATGTCATTATAAGACTCTAAAGCAGAAGAAAAATCTCCTGTAATGAGTGCAGAGCGCATTAGGTTATCGTGCAGGTAAATATCTAAATCAGGAGTTTTGTAGCCCTTCTTGCTTGTTAATAGGTATTGTTCTTTTAGCTCTTGTCGTACAACTTTTAAATCTTCTATATTTCCACGAGAGCTATAAACGGTACATTTGATAATGTAAACCAACA
Organism: Aureispira anguillae; assembly: GCF_026000115.1. Classification (GTDB taxonomy): domain Bacteria; phylum Bacteroidota; class Bacteroidia; order Chitinophagales; family Saprospiraceae; genus Aureispira; species Aureispira anguillae. The sequence goes on along the minus strand of NZ_AP026867.1, from coordinate 4,850,567 downwards.
GACGTTCTTTTTCAGAAAACTCGCTATCAAAAGAATAAGTGTCTAAGGCCTTAATGGTTTTTTCCATGTATTCATCAAAGACATCATTGTATTTGATTTTATTGGCGCAAGAATCGAGCAAATTGGTTAATGAGATGATGTATTGCTTGGGCAAAGCTTGGATAAAATGTGGGTTTTGCTCAAAAATCTGAACGTCAGCACTACTAACCTCAAATATTTTTTCGTCATCGTACTCTAGGTAACCTTCCATACTTCGTAGCAAAAAGAAATAACGTTTTGCTCTGAATGTTTTAGGTCCCTCCTCAGGCAGAGTAATGCTAGATTCGATTTTGTGATCGGGGCCTTTTTTGCGAAGGTGAAGCGTTAATTCAAGGCTTTTATTAAAATAAAGGCTTTCGTTTTCGACACAAGAAATATATTCTTTATCCTTGGTTACTTCTTCTTCCAAATAACTTTGAATACCATTTACATGGTGGCTAATACGCAATACATTTCGTTTCCACTCATTTAAGATTAAGAGCAAGCTAAACTTTTCATGTTTGGTAGCAACTTTTTTAGCTTTTTTTATAATTCTAGAACATTCTACATAAAGTTCTTTGCTGTATAGGACACTAATATCACTTAAATAATTGTACAGAATAATATCAATTGAACTTTGAGAATGGTAATTTCTAAGCGCCTTTTGTATTTGATTAAAGAGGTATTTTTTAATTTCAGAAAAGTTATTGATAAAGTCATACCCTTTAAACTGTTTGAGCAGAGCTTGTTCGTTATATTCTCCTTGTTCATTGATAGCATCAAAGAGCAAGATATATTTGTTCGAATCTTTTTTTTGTTGAAGTAATCCAAAGCGTTTAAAATAACGTTTTTCGCTAGGCGTCATTTTACGGATTAATTTGAACAAAGCGTTTGATGGAGTCTTCATAAATTTTTATTGATTTAAAAGATTTTGGACAATTGGGTCTAGAGTACAAAAATCTTTTAATGTATATTATTTGCAATTATATAAGGAGTATTTTTGTAAGAAATGTTGATCCTCAAAGTTAAGATTTTGGCTTAACCAGATAGTGAAATTAAAAAAAAGTAGCCGATTTAGAAAAAGGAGACTAGAAAAATATGTAAACAACAAACTTTCTTCTGTTTGAGGAAGTAATTCTAGGAATGAATTGGATCTATCATTACCAATATTTTTTAGTAGCGAATAAGGCATGAACTCTAGTGACCCCAGCTTACTGCAATGCACCAACAGGGCTGCATAAGCTAACCGAGCCATGCGAGCTCATAAACATTAGTGAACTAATGGGGAAGGCTTATGTTACAAAAACATAAAAGCTAAGCCAGCATAGCTATAGCGCCGTTAGATGCAAAAAGATGGCTTAAACTTTTAAACAGAGTATTTGTTTACTTATCTGTAGGCAATTTAGTATCTTTGCGCTCTAACAAATAGTTAAATAGATCTTCTATTCTTAATTCTTTGTTTTAGAGTTTTATCTTATACTTAGATTTTACTCATAGATGCTAATCATTTAAATAGTATATTATGGCACATTTTTTAACGGTATTTGGTTTAGTTTTCAGTATTTTCTTTATTTCATTTTTATTAATCAATATCCGCCAAATTGTAGTGGGGAAAGATTTTAGAGGAACATGTGCCCAAAATAATCCCTTGCTTAAAACAAAGATAGGAGAGTGTTCGGTCTGTGGTAAAAAAGGAGATGAAGTTTGTAAGAATCCAGACCTTCCACCCGCTGTATAAAACTGGCAATTGCCGATCTATCAATACAGCAATTTATTCAATTGCTGTATTGAGGTATTATGGGAGGATTTAAAGCGAATAAGCCGTCTCATCCTTGATTACTTCCATAACAAAAGAACTCTGTATATTAGAAATCCCATCTACAATGGATAGCTTTTCTACAACAAAAGCTTGATATTCGTTCATATCATTTACGGCTACCTCCAATAAAAAATCATAATTGCCAGAGACATGAAGACAAACCAAGACTTCTGGCAAAACAGCCATTTCTTTTCTAAAGTTATCAATCAGCTCTTTGGAATGCTTAAATAAGGATATTTGACAATAAGCCATTAGAGCCTTTCCTATTTTGACCCGATCCAATAGAGCCACATAGGCTTTTATAAAACCCTGCTGTTCCAATTTTTTTATTCGTTCAAAGGTCGGAGAGACCGTTAGACCAATCTGATTCGCAATTTCTTTGGTGTTTTGCTTTGCATTTTTTTGCAATAGCATCAATATCTTTTTATCTATTTGATCCATAGCAGAATTTTTTTCGTTTTAAAAGCAACTTAAAAAAGAGAAACCGTATGATTATACGGTATAAATCAGAAAAAGAGGTTTATTTCCTGCTTTAATTCAATTGTAAGGAAAAAAAAATGATATACCGTAACTTTGCAGAATAGAATTGTGAAAGATTATTGATTCATAGAAAAAGAAAAGGAATGGTTAAAACAATATCAACTCAGAATATAGACCGATTAAATAAGCTCAAAAAAGAAGTAGAGCAGGCTAGAGATTCCTTTTTAGGGTACCCTGTTTCTAAAGATTTTGATTATTCGGAATTGTACGATTTTTTAGAGTTTCCCATTAATAACTTAGGAGATCCTTTTGAGAATAGCACTTACAAAGTTCAGACGCATGAAATGGAGCGAGAAATTGTAACCTTTTTTGCAAAACTATTTAGAGCACAACCGAATGATTATTGGGGCTATGTTACCAATGGTGGCTCCGAAAGTAATTTATACGGTCTTTATTTGGCTAGAGAGATTTATCCCAAGGCAATGGTCTATTATTCAGAGTCTACCCATTATAGTGTGCGAAAAAATCTACACCTGCTAAATATACCTAGCATTGTGATTCGGGCTAAAGAGAATGGCGAAATTGATTATGAGGATTTTGAAAATACGGTTCAATTAAACCGCCATAAACCTGCTATTGTTCTGACTACTTTTGGGACAACAATGAAAGAAGCCAAGGATGATGTTTCTAAAATAAAAGCCATTTTAAAAAAACTGGCGATTCAGAATCATTACATTCATTGTGATGCTGCTTTATCTGGAACTTATGGTGCGTTTATGAAGCCACGGATTCCCTTCGATTTTGCAGATGGGGCAGATAGTATTTCTATTAGTGGGCACAAATTTATAGGTTCCCCTATTCCTTCTGGTGTAATTATCACAAAACGATCGCATCGGGATAAGATTTCAAAAGGGATATCTTATATAGGTTCTTTGGATACCACCATAACGGGGTCTCGTAATGGGCATTGTCCTTTATTTTTGTGGTATGCGCTCAAAAAATTGGGATTAGAAGGACTTAAAAAGCGTTATGCACACAGTTTGGAAATAGCTGAGTATTGCAAAAACAAACTAAACGAAATAGGGGTAAATGCATGGACAAACCCAGGAGCAATTACAGTTGTGTTCCCAAAAACTTCTAAGGCTGTTAAATCAAAATGGCAATTGGCGACAGAGGAAGCAGTTACGCATATTATTTGTATGCCCAATGTGACTAAAACCCAAATAGATGAATTTATTAAGGATGTAGCGACTAGTAAGGAACAAGAGGAAGAAGAAAAAATGTCCTTTGATTTTTGAAGCAAAAAATAAAATAAGTTGAAGATTTAAAGGGGGATATAATACCCTCTTTAAATCTTCAACGCTTTTAGGCTTAGGTACAAGCTTGCATCAACATTGCACAAATGATGGCGCCATAGGTACCAAGTGCATATCCCAAAACAGCCATTAATACACCTACAGGAGCCAACGCAGGACTAAACGCAGAGGCTACAATTGGCGCAGAAGCAGCACCGCCTATATTGGCTTGACTACCTACTGCAACAAAAAAGAAGGGCGCTCTTATTATTTTGGCCGTTATTAATAGAATGGCAACATGAACCAACATCCAAGTAATACCAATAGCAAATAAGCCTATGTTTTCCCAAACTTCTCCAAGGTTCATTTTCATACCAATGGTTGCAACCAAAATATAAATAAACACAGACCCCATTCTAGAAGCTCCGACTCCTTCCAATTTTCGTGCTTTGGTAAATGAAAGGATCAAACCAACAGTTGTAGATATTACGATTAACCAAAAGAAACCAGACAGTAGAGAATTTAGACGAAGGCTTTCGAGTGTTGCACTGTATTTTCCCATCCAAGGGACAATAATGTCAGCGCCCCAGTGTGCTAGACCAACGCCTCCAAAGGCAAGCCCCACCAAAAGAAAACTAGAGGTAGTTGTAGGCATTTGTTCAACGCTAGCACGATAGTCACTTACGCTTTGTTTGAGTTCTTCAATTGCAGAAGCATCCGCTTGCAATTTTTCATCAATCTTTTCAGAGATATTAGCCCCGTATAACAAGAAGCCCATCCAAATATTAGCGACCACCACATCCACGATAATCATAGTAGCAAAGAGGTTGTCACTAACCTTAAAAATTTCTTTCATAGCGGTCTGATTGGCTCCACCTCCAATCCAGCTACCTGCTACGGTAGAGAGCCCTCTCCATAATTCATCAGGGCTAACACTTACTAGATTGGGAAAGATATAAGAGGTCACTAGAAGTGCAATAGGTCCCCCCAATATAATACCAACGGTAGCCGCAAAAAACATGATCAATGCTTTAGGACCTAGTTTTTTGATTCCTTTAAAATCAATGCTTAAGCAAAGCAAAATTAAACTGGCAGGCAATAAATAGCGAGAAGCAACAAAATAGAGTTTTGATTTTTGGACAAATGGTTTGTACTCACTTGCAGAAATGCCAGCTTGTTCCAAAAACTCTTTAATCCCTTCATAAGAAAGGGCGTGCAAGTCAACTCCTGTTAAATCAACGCCTCTTTCTGTCAAAAACGCTATGAGTGCATCCCCTTTAAAAAACTCAGGAGAAATTAATCCTAGTGGATAATTGAGTAATGCGGGTAAAAAATAACAAAGTAGGAGAGAGGGAACAATGGTATAAAATTTCTTCCATTTTGGGTGGTCAGAACTAGCAGTGTAAAAAATTCCTGCTAGCACAATCATTAGTAAGCCAAATACAGTAGCATCATTGCTGAAAAGTGGTTCCATTGGTATTGTTTAAGCTGTTTCTTAAAAGTAAAATATTGTGTTTTTATCTTCGTTATTGCTTTCTTCGCCAAGGCGAGCGATCAATCAATGAGCTTCTAAGATACATTTAATTCTCAAATGTTTTGATGGAAGGGGGCGTTGACCGACAAAAAATGTGACTTATAACGGAATCAATTGACGGTAACATGTTTTTTTGACTAAAAAAACTCCAAGCAGCCTTGGGCTGCTTGGAGTATATAACATTTCTATTGGGGATAGATGTTATCCATTTACGGTAATGGTAGGATCCCATTGGAAATACCCATAGAGCGTAGGGTAACCGTTTGTGTCACGAGTGTAGAGGGCAAAAACCACTCGATAACCTTCTGTTCCTGCATTGATAACATCTGCTTCAAAGAACCAAAACGCTTGATTCGCAATCTTGGCGGGCAACACTTCTGGACCAGATGGAGAAACACCTTTTTTAGTAAAGGTTTGGCTGTGGAATTCAGAAAATACATTGGTACCTTGGTATTTGGTGATGTTGTAAATAAGAATAGAATCTTCAAAATTATCTGAAGCTGAAACACCAAAGAAACGAACCGTATCTCCAACATTAGCAGAAAAATTCAAGTCTCCAGTTCCACTTCCAGATATTGTATTTGAAGTAGCTACCATGTAGCCAAAATTATGTCCAATTCCTGTTGGATTGTGCTGATCTTTACTAGGATTAGGATAAGAATTAACAACACCTACTGCATCAATGGTTACCTGAATATTAATTGTCTTGCTCATTGTAAATAATAATTTAGTGAATTAATTGGTGCCTACTCTATTGTTTATTGGTTTTTGGGCTTCCACCAGTATAATCTTAAACATTTAGGGGATTTTGCTTTGTTGCTTAAGCATGTTCTTGATTACAAATGTAAAATTAAACCAATTGTATGGAGGAAAACAGGTAGTAATTACTTGATTATTATAAGTAGGTATAAATTACGTCGTTTATTTTTAGTGCCGTTAAACTGTTGTTTTGCTTCGGTATTTACTTCGTTTTAATGGTTTAATTTAACAGCTTAGATTGAGGGGTTTGGAGCATCTTCTATATCTTTAGTAATCTTAGCAGACAGTGTATGTAGCTTAAATAGGCTATTGTTTATATTTGGAAATTTTAAAACAGACAAAATCGAAGCGCATGAAAGTGAAAATGACACTATTCCTTTGTTTTTTTACCATTCACTTTATTGTTGGACAAGCTTGGCAAATAAGCCCTGTAGCGAATGCTCCAGAACCGATTACCAATAATGCTGTTGTAGAGGGAGTCGTAAATGGAACAACAACTTATATTTATACTTTTGGGGGGCTGGATTCAACAAAATTATACTCAGGTATTCATTTGCGTTCTTATCGTTATAATACCTTAACTAATGTATGGGATACCATTGCGCCACTGCCAGATACTTTAGGAAAAATTGCAGCAGCAGCAAGCCGAGTAAAGGACAAAATTTATATTATTGGAGGCTATCATGTTTATGCCAATGGAAGTGAAGCTTCTTCTGATAAGGTGCATATTTATGATGTAAATACTAATGCCTATTTGTTGGATGGTGCAAATATTCCTATACCTATTGATGACCAAGTTCAAGCCGTTTGGAGAGATAGTTTGATTTATGTTATAACAGGATGGACCAATAGCGGGAATTCGCCAGCCGTTCAAATTTATAACCCTTCTTCTAATAGCTGGCAATCAGGAACCAGTGTAGGAAATAATAACATATTTAAATCCTTTGGGGCTTCAGGAACAATAATTGGCGATACCATTTATTATTTTGGTGGAGCGTCTATGGCTGGGAGTTTTAATGTACAAACGTATTTTAGGCGAGGGATTATTGACCCTAATAACCCTACACAAATTAATTGGTCTAGTTTCACTTGGATGAATGCTAAAGGCTACCGAATGGCAGCAACTACTGTTTTGGGGGATGTGTTTTGGCTGGGAGGCGCTGCGATAACTTATAATTATAATGGGATTGCCTACAATGGCTCAGGAGGTGTTGCACCAACAGGAAGAAGCTTATTGTATCGGAAATCAAATCATAGTTTTGAGGTGGAATATGGCTATGATTTACCAATGGATTTACGTGGAATTGGCAACGTAAGTGATACGGTTAAATATTTAGTTGGAGGCATGAAAGCAGGGCAGCAAGTCAGTACTGAAACACTACGTTTAGTGCTAAATCCAGATTCTGTACTAACGAATAACACCAAACTAGCAATGCCCCTTCCTATTTCTTTTAAAGCTGTTCCTAATCCAGCGCATCAATCCCTCACGATAAAAATAGAGCAACTACCCCAACAGCTAGAATATCAGTTAATGACTACTGCTGGGGTTTGTTTGCGCAAAGGAAGGATTTATAAAGAAGAAACAAAACTTGATTTAACAGGCTTAGTGGCTGGGGTCTATTATGTTCAATTAGTTGGTGAGCATAAACTTGGGGGACAGCTTGTTGTAATAGAATGATAAAAAATAGTATAAAAAAACATGGGAATTAAATTAGAAATTGGATGTGGAAAGAAGCCTAGAGAGGGCTATTTAACGTGTGACATTAGAGATTTGCCAGAAGTAGATTATGTTTGTAATGCCAATAAGTTGCCATTTGAAGATGCTACTGTCGATGAAATTTACTCTAGACATGTTATTGAACATTTTACCTTAAAAGAATTTTTGGAAATCTTAGAAGAGTGGAACAGAGTTTTAAAGATAGGTGGAACAATTTATATTATATGTCCTAATTTACTTTGGCACTTAAAGCAAGTATTAGAAGGTGATCATGCTTCCTTTTATAATAAATCTTCGGGTAAGAATGATCGCTTCTGGGGATTTGGTAGCTTATTTGGTTGGCAACAAGACGAATATGATCTGCATAAGTTTGGTTATTATTTTGAGTTGCTACAAGACATCTTATTAGAATTTGGTTTTGGATCAATTGAAAATTTAACCAATAGTGGGAGAGGGTTAGAAAATGAACCTTGGCACCTAGAAGTAAGCGCTAAAAAGGAACAAAAATCACTTGCTTATCAAGACAGTCGATTTTTTAATCACTTTGATGTGAAGCACTAGTGGATCAAATAAAAAGAAAAAGCCATCTTGATATCAAGATGGCTTTCTTATATATAAGAATGATGAACATGTCGTTATCCTAAATAAGATCGAAGGTTATTTCTATTGGTTGATTTTCTTAGTCTACGGATTGCTCTTTCTTTGATTTGACGGACTCTTTCTCTTGTTAAATCGCATAAATAACCAATTTCTTCTAAGGTCATTGGTTGCTGACCATTTAGACCATAATAAGCAGAAATAACTTGTACCTCTTTGGTAGACAAAGTAGCGAGGCCATTTTTTACTTCTTCTTTTAGCGATTCAGTCATTAAGTCACCTTCAGGCTCCTCGCCAGAACCGTCATAAGCTAAGGTATCTAGCATTGTCATTGCATCGCTTCCTGAATCGTTACTAACAGGAGCGTCAACAGAAATATGCTTGCCACTAATGCGCAAGATATTGCGAACCTCTTTGGGGGAAAGCCCAACAAGGTCTGCCAATTCATCAACACTAGGCTCCCGTTCAAACTCTTGCATAAAAGAATGATATGCCTCATTAATTCTATTATTACTTCCTATCTTATTAAGTGGTAAACGAACTAAGCGAGCCTGTTCTACAATAGCTTGCAAAATAGACTGGCGAATCCACCAAACTGCATAAGAAATAAATTTAAATCCCTTTGTTTCATCAAAACGTTTTGCCGCTTTGATTAAGCCCACATTCCCTTCATTGATCAAATCAATTAGGGGAAGACCTTGATTTTGATACTGTTTGGCTACAGAAATTACAAAACGTAAATTAGCTCTTGTAATTTTGTGCAAAGCTTCTTCGTCACCTTGGCGAATTTTTTTTGCTAAAATTGCTTCCTCTTCAGAATCAATTAAGCTTATTTTACCAATTTCGTTAAGATATTTATCAAGGGCTAGGCTATCCCTTTTTGTGATTTTTTGCGTTATTTTTAACTGTCTCATTTAGCTTTTTGTTTTGTGATGCTCCCTGTCCTTTTAAACGAGATTGGATGGAAAAAAGTTTCATTTTTTTGCGGATGAAGAAATATTTTAATAAGCAAAAAAATTAGACATAGAAATCCCTTTTCCCTGTTACAACATTAATGTAAATAGAGATTAAATGTTACCCAATTTTATTAAAAAAGAAAGATTAGTACAATGAAATACTAATAGATAGCTGCGGGGTCGATTGCTATTAATACAGCAAATTTCTTACCGTTTTTGCATATTTAGACACTTCTTTTTTAGAAATTTTTTCTACCCAAGGAATACAACCTAAATTTGGGATTTTACTATACTTTAAAATATAACTTTTTGAAGATTCTGTTATTTCCCCATTAAAGATAATACCTGCAATCGGAATGCCTCTTTGTTGTAGAGCATCAATAGAACTTAGGGTGTGATTGATAGACCCTAAATAAAATTTGGCAACTAAGACCACAGGAATGTTCAATTTTTTAATCAAGTCAATGATCAAAAAATCGTCGTTAAGTGGGACAAATAGTCCTCCTGCTCCTTCTACAATTAGATTGTTAGATGTTATTGGCATTTTAAATGCATCAAAGTTTATTTCTAGCCCATCTAATTCGGCGGCATAATGTGGCGATGCAGGGGTATTGAGTCGATAAGTTTCTTCAAAAAACTGACTTTTAGAGTTGCTAACTAATTGTTGAACACAATGCGTATCGCTAAACTCTAGTCCTCCAGCTTGTACAGGTTTCCAATAATCAGCTTCTAAAGCTTCTACCAAAATAGCAGAAACAACAGTTTTCCCTATGTCTGTGTCTATCCCCGAAACAAAATATTGAATTGGTTGCATGTTGTATAAATTTAATACTCCGTGGATTAGTTAGTGCGCTTTGCTCATTGTTCGCTGTGCTTATGTACTATATTGATTATTACATGAGCTAGCAAAGCTAGGTTATCAATTTTTATATTTTAGACTGTAAAAGTACATGGTGCTTACAATCAATATAGTACGATTTTTAACGGAGTAATGGTATCGATAAAAAAAGCAGTTAAGCCCTTAAAGGTACTAACTGCTTTTTAGAATAAGCTATTGTTCTGAAATCAATTGTACGATTTTTAGAACTTAATATTATAAACTATTGTAAATCTTTTTATTAGTTATAAAGCCGTTTTTATACCAATATTAACCCCAAAGGAATGAATCAAGTCTTTGTCTGATCCAGTTGTCGTTAGTGCATGTCGATAAGAAGGTAAAATATATAAGCTAATTTTATCCCCTAGTTGACGCTCTAACCCAAGTCCTCCACCGACTGACAAGAAGGTGTTTTTAGTAAAATCACCTCCCTCAAAGGCACCTCTCTCATAGTTACTAGAATTTATTTCTGTACTAATAGAAAGTCCATTGGCATTTGTTTTTTGGAAGCCATTATAGGTTCTACTGCTAATAATGTTTGCCACCAAACCTGCTGTAGCATAAATTTTCCACTTCTCATTTTTAAAGAAAGTGTATTGTACTTCTAATGGAATTTCAAGAACCAATAAATTGGTTGTTTTAGATTGATCAATCTCATAAATTTTTCCATCTACGCTTGTTTTATCAAGTGTAATTAGCTCGTTGAGTTCATATTTTTTGTAAGAAGCAATGAGCCCTGTTTTGATCGCTATTCTAGGAGAAAGCTCTGAGTCCATCGTTAACCCAGCACCATAACCTACACTGGTTCCTCCTAAGCTAGTGGCAAAGTTTGCTCCAACAACAACGACACCACCAAGATAGCTTTTGCAATTGTACGGTAGCTCCAGTTTTGCTTTTTTGAGCTCAAAGATAGGATCTGTGGTTTTTATGCCTTCTGTAAGTTCTATCGTTGGAATTTCAAGAATAGAAAACATACTACGCATTGTCTTATCATTATCCGAAATATTGGCACTAGTAGCTGTATTTTCTATTCTTGCTAAGTCGTTAGAAAATAATGTTGAAGGATCATTTTGATCACCATTAGTTGTCGAATTAGAAGAAACAATTGTACCATCTTTACCAGTAAATCCACTTGTGGTCTGATTCGGTACCTCATTATTGCTCAATTCTTGATTTTCAACTAAAGATGAGCTATTCTCATAATTATTAACTTTTGTTGGGTGAATAAGACTATTTTGAGCTAAACGCTTCTGTGCACCTTCCATTTGTCCTGGATGAGATGACGCTTCATTCCTTTCCAACATAGCTTGAGGAGAACTGCCCTTAGCTACTTTTGATGATGGATCCTGTGTTGCCCGTTCTTTGATTGGGAACACCTCACTATCATTGTGTTTCGTTGTTGAAAAATCAGAAGAAGAAGAAGGAGTTAGTGTAGTTGTCTTATCATAGTTTTGGTTTGAGTGATTGTGGTGGTTCTTGTTGGTTGTTAGGTTAAAGATGGTAAATAAGAGTAAAGTCATAACCCCAATTTCTGCACCTTTTAGCCACCAGACGTGGGGGTATAGATTTTTCTTTTTGTCCAGCTGCTTTTCTAATCGCCTCCAGTCCCGTTTATCAAAAGCTGCCTCATAATCTTTTAGAGCATCTTTTGCCATTTGATCTATAGACGATTCTGCACGGAGCTTGCTCTGCATGTCCATCCAATCCATTGGATCAAACTCCACCTCAAACTGCTCAAAGGCATCCTGTGCTAGTTTATCTATGTTATCAAAATCTTTATTTTTCATTTTTTACACATTATTTTATTTGTAAAGTCTAGTTAGTAAGGCTTTTAGTTTTGCACGAGCTTTTACTAAATTTGACCTTGATGTACTTTCTGAGATTCCCAATTGAGTAGCAACTTCTCGATGCGAATACCCCTCTATTGCATAAAGGTTAAATACGGCACGATAAGATGGCGGTAAGGTTTGGATAACAGAAAGAATTTCTTTGGCAGAATAATTACTAATAGCATCTTCACCTGTGGCCGTCGTATTAGCTGCATATTCAATATCCTCTGTTCTATGACGAATGGCTTTTCTATAAAAGTCAATGGAGGTATTAATCATTATTCTACGAATCCAACCTTCTAAAGACGTACCTATTTTGTAACGATGCAAATAGCGAAAAACTTTGATAAAACCTTCATTGAGGATGTCTTTTGCGTCTTCTGTATTGTTAGAATAACGCAAACATATTCCCATCATTTTCCCGTAATGTTTTTCATAAAGCTGTTTTTGTGCCCAACGTTCTTCTGCTAAACAACCAGCTATGAGTTTAGCTTCATCTGAGCTAGACTGTACATCATTGGTAATATGTTTTGTCGTTGAAATATTCAAAGCAATTGCCATATTTGGATAATTTATTCTTAGGAGTCGTAATCTTATAGGAAATGTAAAAAGTCTACTGCTATATAATTAATATTAGTTTATTGGATTTACAAAATATTGATTCAACGCCTATCTATAAATATAAGAATCTTTGCTCGTAAAACGAAGCTGAAATCTATAATGCTGCTTTGTGATGCCTTTTTTTTGAAAAATATTTGTTCTTTTTTTAGACTAAAAAGGGCAGCCTAAAATAATATAGACTGCCCTATCTTTTGGTATTAAAAATATATAGAGGTAGAATTTGTTGATTATTAGTGGTTTATTTGCTTTTTGGGTGCTTGCTTAGTTTAGCTTGTTCGATGAAAGAAAAAATAATCACTAAATCTATTAATAATTATTCATTGGGTTTTTTATAAAACATAGGTCCAGAATTTAAGAAATTCTTAGCCTCGTCATAACGATTAACAATAGGAGCAAATGCTATCAGGCGGATGTTCATTTGTTGAGTTCTTTTATCCCAGACCCAATTTTGAATAATGCGAATTTTTTGTACACTCTGAGGATCTAATTTATTAGAAACAACTTGCACAATTTCCTCAAAGGTTGTTGGATTAAAGGTAATGATGGTATCAATGCTGCTGCGAATATTTTTAATTTCACTGGCTTCCAATGGAGTAAAATTTCCAAACGTATGGTATAACTTAGCCTTGTCCGCATTTTTTTCAGATTTTTCAATAATAGAGTAAACAATATCACCAATTTGCCCTTTACCCTTGATTACGGTTATTTGATCTGTGCTAATAGATCGAGAAAGGCGTTTTGCCCAATTGATATTAGAAGGCGATAAATCCATAGCCTGAGAAATTTCTGTTATTGGCATCCAAAACAAAGGTGTTGTTTTGGTAATTTCTCCTGTTGAACTATAGGTCGTCAGAATAGGGGCAATAGCAATAGGAGTGACTCCCAATTGATTGGTTTTTGCATTATAATGCAAAATTTGCTTAACTCTAAAAATTTCTACCTCATTAGGGTTTAGTTCTCTTACAATGACTTGCATTGTCTCTTTAGAGGTAGCAGGATTAAACGTAAAAACGGTATCCTGTTTAATTTGTTTTACAATATCTTTATAAGTATCATAACTCAGTTGTTCTTTTAGGGAGGCATCTTTAAACGCCTTAAAATTATTGGCTGTTAATTGGAAGAGTTTGTGTGCTAACCCAGCAGGGCGGGGGTGGATGTGTTGGTCATCTACCTCATTTTGAATTTTAAGAATGTCCGTGTTATTTCTGGAAATGCCATACCGCTTTTTCATTTCTTTTTTCCCAAATTGATAACTATTGATGTTAGGGACATAATCGGTATAAACTTCGGCAGCCCAAGTAATATCTGTATTATCGAACAGTTGATCGAGTTCGTTGTTGGCTTGTGTTTGAGCGGGGATTAGTAAAGATAAAATCAAGGAAAGTGCAAAAAATGAGTAGTAATTCATAGCAATAACATATTTGGATGATGAGAAGTAAATGTGTAATTCATTGACTCTATAATGCAACATCTAAATTTGGTTACAAAAAAACCTATTCCAAACAATTGTTTGAAATAGGTTATATCAGCTATGATATGATTTAATGCGGTTACTAACTATCTGAAAGCAACCTTAGTTTTAGTTGGGTTTAATATTTTTTCGGCTTTAGCGCCATATTTTTCACTGCTCGCTAAATCTTGCAGTTGTGCTCTAGCTTTATCGGTATCACCAGTACGAGCATAAGCTAGGGATAAATACCATTTAGCATCCTCCTGAAATCGTTGCCCTTCTAATTGAGCGATGGCTTCAAATATTTTAGCACTTCTTTCTGCTTCTCCTTGCCCCAAGAAAGAAACACCTAGGTAGAACTTGATTTCGTTATAGTCACTAGCCTCTGTATTTTTTTCTAAGTATTCTTGAAAAATAGGAATTGCTTTATCATATTCTTTATTATTGTAATGTTCCATGCCTTCTCTAATCATACGAAGCGAAGTGTAGGATTCATCACCAGCACCACGAGTCGAAAGCATTAGATCCATTTCTTCACTAAGTTCATCTTCAAATGCTACAAAGTGGTCTTCATATACCTGATCTTCATTAGAGAAATTTATAAAACAAAGCCCAGCTATTAAAGCAAAAATAGCAACCGCTGCAATCCAGCGAAAAGGACTGGATTTGATTACTTTATTAGTTGTTTTGGTCGTGTTTTTCATACTATAAATCTAATTATAAAATTGAATTGTTGAGGTAAATCTGCCTCTTGATGATTGTATTTCTACTTTTGTTACTGTTGAAATAGAATACTTTATTTTACATTTATGTTAAACTATTTAAGTTACTGCAAAAAATATGCGAGCTACACGACAAAATTTAAATTTTTCTTCTTTTAAAGCATTTTTATAAATACAATATGATACATTTCTTTAAATATAAGTAAGTTATGTTAAAAATAGAAATTCTAAGAAAGGTAATGTTTAAAGAGTTTTATATTTATCTTTGTAAAGCAATAAAGAACGAATGGAGTGCCTAATTAGGGCATTAAACCCATAAAATATAAAAGATATACAAATGAGAATTATTGGTTATTTAGATACAAAAGGATACAAAACAACCGTGTTTAAGAATAATGATCGACTGATCGTAAAGTTTGAATCAGATCTGTTTGAACAAACATTTAAATTTAGAGAATCAGAAAAGATTGCTAACCTAAATGATATTAAGAATTTAATTGATGCAGCATTCCAAGAGCAGGTAAAAGAACGCTTTAAGGAGATGTATGACAGCAGTACCGCTTTGTTCGAAAAATATTTAGCCTGTCATGAAGATGAATGGGAAGAAATTATATAAGAAGCATTAAATAAGTGCCCTCTATCCGATGGTTTCTGTAAAAATTAAAATAGGGCTAGAAAAAGCCCATTTTGTTAAATTTTAAAAACCTTCGGATAGCGTAAAATAAGTGTTAGATTTTTGTGGATTGGGGGGAATAATTGCTGCTTTTGTGAGTAGTATGGAGCTACTTGAAGTTAATTTATGAGACTCAATTCGCTGCTAAAAGTTTGAAAACTAGAGAAAAAAGTCGTATTTATGCGTCATAAGTAATCGCCCAACTAAAAGCAGAGCGCTCATAAATGTAATGAACTAAAAGTTCTTGCAGATTAAAATCCGTATTTTTTCCATCGTTGTCTATGAAAAATTTGTTGATACCCCCCTATCACTAAATTTTGTTGTGTGAACCTTTGTTTTCACCTTGATGATAAAAAATAATTTTTTTATTGTGCGTTTTCTTTGTCGGGTTGCTTGATTATGCAATATTGAATAAGAGATTAAAAAGAAAACTAAGATTGTCTATAGAGGATAAATATGCTCTTGCAATATTGATAGCGTCTATTCATGGATACACCACCCCAATGAATAATATTTATATCTAATGTAGAGATCTGTAATGTTTTCTTATTATGAATGAAAACCAACTGGATTTGAAAAAGACACCAACAGAAGAAAAAATTCTAACTTCTGCAAAAAAAGTATTCTACCAAAAAGGCTTGAAAGGTGCTAGAATGCAAGAAATAGCAGATGATGCAGGAGTAAACAAAGCAATGCTGCATTACTATTTTAGATCTAAGGAAAAGCTTTTTGATAAGGTATTTGAGCAAAGTGTAAAGTCAGTTACACCAATGCTTATGAACGTATTTCTGGAACAATCTGATCTAAATACCAAAGTAGCACATTTGGTAGACATGATGATTGACCTTTTCTTGGAAGAGCCCTATTTGTCAAATTTTATTGTCAATGAATTGAGCCAAAATCCAGAGAAACTGTTTTTGAATGTATTGGATTATGAAGGAGGATTAATTGGTAAAATTATTCCCTTGATTAATGAACAAATACAGGTTGAAATCGAAAAAGGAACCGTAAAATCAGAAATACGTTCAGCGGAACTGATCTTGAACATCATGTCCTTGTGTTTGCTACCCATTATGGCGCAAACCGTTCTCCAAAAAACATTGGGCATTGACGACGAACGAATGAGACGTTTTATGGTAAAGCGAAAACAAACCGTTACCCAGTTTGTTTTGGATGCAATCAAGCCATAATTGTACTATTCAGCCAATAAAAAAAAGCTGTTTTGTGTTATACAAAACAGCTTTTTTTATAGTTCTTAGCGTATTGATCTTATCTTCCCAAGTAAGCTTTGAGTAATTTACTTTTAGACGAAGAAGTACGCAACTTGTTGATGGCTTTATCTTTGATTTGACGAACTCTTTCTCTTGTCAAACCAAATTTTTCGCCAATATCTTCTAAAGACATTGGATGCTCAAAACCAATTCCAAAATAAAGTTTAATTACTTCTTTTTGACGATCAGTCAAAGAACACAAAGAACGTTCTATTTCATTGCGCAAAGATTCTAGATACTCCAATTGAGAATCTGTCTTTGGTGTATTGGTGTTTTCTAGTACATCCAATAATGAATTATCTTCTCCTTCTACGAAGGGGGCATCCATCGAAACATGACGAGCAGCAACACCCAATGTAGTTTCTACCTCAGCGGATGGAATTTCTAAAATATCAGCCAACTCATCAGAAGACGGTTCACGTTCGTACTCTTGCTCTAGTTTAGAAAATGCCTTGTTTATTTTATTTAATGAACCTACTTTGTTGAGCGGAAGACGAACAATTCTAGATTGTTCTGCTAAAGCTTGAAGGATGGATTGACGAATCCACCAAACAGCATAGGAAATAAACTTAAACCCTCTTGTTTCATCAAAACGCTGTGCTGCCTTGATAAGACCCAAGTTTCCTTCGTTAATCAAATCACTCAAAGACAATCCTTGGTTTTGGTATTGTTTGGCTACTGATACCACAAAACGTAAATTGGCTTTAGTTAGTTTTTCTAATGCTATTTGATCGCCTTGTTTAATACGTTTTGCTAAATCTACCTCTTCTTCTGGGGTTAACAAGTCAACTTTACCGATCTCTTGAAGATATTTTTCTAAAGATTGACTCTCGCGATTGGTGATAGACTTAGTAATTTTTAATTGTCTCATACAGCTCTGTTAGTTTTTTAGACTTTTTTAATATTAAACAGCTATTAGCAAACTGACCCACAAAAATACAAAGAATTATTGTACTTCAAAAGGCTTTGTTTGTTTAATTCTCATAAAAAATAACGTTTAAACCAAAACAATGTTCCAATAATTGTATTTTGATAACAATACTTTAAATGAATTTTACTAATTTGACTATATTTTGTTCTTTTTTTTTGCAAAATTGATTTTTTTATTATTAATTGTGGGGAACAGACAAAATATTAATTAACCTTAATTTTGAGGCTATAAATATCTGTCTTTGTATAGGTGACTATTCTTTTGGAGGAATAAAATCTATATGGATGCATTATACTAATTTGAAACCTTTTTGCAAAAAGATAAAAATTATTGGACAAATCTCCAATACTTTAGCAAAGTAGGTAGAATCTAATTCAACGTGTATTTTTTGATGATTAGAGAGCTGTTTTTTTTTCAGAACCCAAGCATATGTGAAGTATGCCTATTCAAAACAGTATTTGTTTAATTTTTATTTAATCATGAAAATCGCATAAACCCAAGTAAATACTATTTCTATGGATAGAGTATCTTTTACGATGGAGTTCTTATTTAGAGCGTCTCCAACTATTATTTATAAATTTTTGACCACACCTGATTGCTTAATTCGATGGTTTTGTGATGACTGTAATGTTGTTGATGGTCGTTTTTCTTTTGAATGGGATGGTGAAGAAGAAATTGCAACCATTTTGGAGGATATTGAGAACGAACAACTAAAATTGGAGTGGGAAGAGTTTGAAGGTGAAGAGGAGTTTTTGGATTTCAAAATGAGTCGATCTGAAGTTACAGGGGAAACTATTTTGGAGATTACTGCGTTTTGTGATTCAGATGAAGTAGAACAAGAAAAACAATTTTGGGCTACTCAAATGGAAGGTTTAAGACGTGCAACTGGTGGTTAATTAGTTAGATGCAGTCTTGCACCATTAACTTAATACTTAACCCCTTTTAAACAATTTATACTATGTTCGGTTTTTTCAAAAATGAACTATTAGAGGTTATTGAATGGAAAGAGGATGGTAAAGATACACTTATTTGGAAGTTTCCTGACAAAGATGCCTCAATCAAATATGGTGCTCAACTAACTGTTCGTGAATCTCAAGCTGCAATTTTTTTGAATGAAGGTCAAATTGCAGATGTGTATGGACCTGGACGGCATACCCTCAAAACAGAAAATATGCCTGTTTTAACCAAGCTAAAATCTTGGAAACATGGCTTTAACTCTCCTTTCAAAGCAGATGTCTACTTTATTAGTACTCGACAATTAACCAACTTTAAGTGGGGGACACCCAATCCTATTTTTGTCAAAGATCCCGATGCTGGTCGAGTCGAAGTACGTGCTTTTGGTACGTATTTTATACGAGTAACAGACCCTAAAAAATTCTATAGAGAATATGCTGGTACTAGCAACCTATTGATGGTCGATGAATTAGAAGATGTTTTTCGTGCTTTAGTGGTTCCTAAATTTGCAGAGGCATTGTCTGAAAGCGGCGCAACAGCTTTTGATATTTATTCCCAATACTCAGAATTAGGAGATACCATTCGTCCTCTTATCCAAAAAGATTTAGAAGAATTTGGTTTGGAATTAACCAAGTTTCAGATTACCTCTGTTTCATTGCCACCAGAAATTACAGAGCACATGAAGCAAATGGCAAAATTGAACCTCACCAGCAATGAGAATCTTAATAAAATGAGGGCGTTTAATCAGATGGACGTTGACAAAATTGCTGCTGAAAAGGGGAATTATGAAAATAGAAAAATGACCCAAAATGATTTGATGATGCAGCAAATGATGATGCAACAGATGATGCAAAATCAAAATAATTCCAACAACAATGCTGCTGGCAAAGAGGAAAAAATGTCTAGAGAGGAAATCATGAAAACCTTGAAAGAGCTTGGAGAATTAAAAGAAATGGGAATCTTGACAGAGCAGGAATTCAACGATAAAAAGAAAGAATTATTGGCTAAATTATAAGGCTGATTATCGGTTTTTTTATGTTTTAGATTGAAAAAAAACATAGAACTGATAATCCATGTAGTATGATCTTTTGCGGAATAATGTTTATAAAAAAAACTGTTAATCACATTATGTTGATTAACAGTTTTTTTTGTCAAATTTATTGTTCTTTCCAATCTTTTTCAAATTCTTTTATGACCTTATCTAAGTTGGCAACCGCACATTTATTACCACAACTTTTAGAACAGCCTGTTGCTTTGTCTCCAAAAAATACTCGAAACAAATAGCGTAGGGCTAATCCAAAAATGAGAAAGATAATCAGATGTTCCAGATATTCCATTAGCTCAGTAATTGATAGGTTAATAAAGCACCAAAATAGGCTAAGACCGTCATATAAAGGAGTTGAATGAGCGGCCATTTCCAGCTTTTGGTTTCTCGTTGAACAATGGCTAGGGTTGCCATACATTGCATGGCAAAAAGGTAAAAAATCAACAACGAAAAACTTACCGCAGTAGTAAAGACAGGTTTTCCTGTTTGTGGATTTTCTTCGGTTCGTAACTTTTCTAATAAGGTACCTTCGCTATCTTCTCCATCACCAACACTATAAATGGTTGCCATGGTAGAAACAAAGACCTCTCGTGCGGCAAAAGAAGTAATTAGTGCGATCCCAATTTTCCAGTCGTAGCCCAATGGTCGGATTGCAGGTTCTATAAAATGACCAATTTGCCCAATAAAAGAGGCTTCTAATTGCTTAGAGGCAATCAACTCTGCTTCACTATTGGCTAAACTAGGATTGTTTTGGTAGAGTTCAATGGCAGTTTGTTCTGCCTGCTGCATTGCCTTTGGGGGACCATAAGTGGCCAATACCCACAAAATAATAGAAATGGCAATGATGATTTTGCCTGCTTCAAAGACAAATTCACTAGTTTTTTGGTAGATGGTAATTCCAATACTTTTCCATTGAGGAAGCTTGTAAGAGGGGAGTTCCATCACAAAAAATGCTTTTTCTTCCTGTTCGGTTTTTAGTATTTTATTAAAAAACCAAGCTGAGATTAGTGCTGCAAGGAATCCTCCTAAATATAAGCCTGCCAAGACCAAAGATTGTAAACCAAAAGGACCAAAAGCGATACCAGAAGGAACAACCAAGGTTATAAATATAATATAGACAGGCAGGCGAGCAGAACAACTCATTAGGGGAGTAACCATAATGGTAGTTAAGCGTTCTTTCCAAGAAGTAATGTTACGAGTTGCCATAACAGCAGGTACTGCGCAAGCAGCTCCAGAGATTAGCGGAACAATACTTTTTCCATTCAATCCAAATCTGCTCATTGTTTTGTCCGTCAAAAACATGACACGAGCCATATATCCTGTCTCGTCAAGAATCGAAATTAAGGCAAATAGAATGGCAATTTGAGGGATGAAGATGACAATGCCACCAATTCCTGCAATAATACCATCTGTGAGTAGATTACTCAATAGACTTTCAGGAAGAACTCCACTTAACCAACCAGTGAGATTGGCAAAACTTTCATCAATAAAATCCATTGGTGGTCCTGCTAAGTTAAAAATAGCTTGGAATACCAATAGCAACAAGGCAAAAAAGACAACATAGCCCCAAACATTATGCAGCAAAATTTTATCCAACCGTTCGGTTAAGGTCGTTGTGGTTTTTGGTGCTGTAGCCACTTCTTGGGTCAACTGTTCTAATTGGGCTAGTCGCTGCTTAGAATCTTGCGTTTGTAAGGTCAGTAAGTCAGGTTGA
Organism: Aureispira anguillae; assembly: GCF_026000115.1. Classification (GTDB taxonomy): domain Bacteria; phylum Bacteroidota; class Bacteroidia; order Chitinophagales; family Saprospiraceae; genus Aureispira; species Aureispira anguillae. The sequence goes on along the minus strand of NZ_AP026867.1, from coordinate 4,829,305 downwards.
TGCTTGTCAAGGAGTTTACTAATAAATGTTTTTTCCTTTTCAGACAAAAAACTAAGATAAGGATATTGGCTTGCTAGTAATTTAGCATGTAAACTATGTTGAATATCAATTTGAGTACTTAGTTCTCTTTCCCAAGGGGCATCCAGTGGGGAAGGAGGTTTGATTTCGGGAGCTTGAATGGTAGAAATAGCATTTTCTAAGTTTTTTATTCCTTGCTCTAAACGGGCATTGATGGGAACAACAGGCAAACCTAGCTTTTTTTCAAGTGCAGCAACATCGATTACAATTCCTCTATCCGTTGCAACATCTATCATATTCAATACCACTAAAAGAGGAAAGTTGAATGCTCGAATTTGATCCAATAACAATAAACTACGACTCAAGTTGCTCGCATCTAAAACCACTAAGATCAAATCGGGTCGATCTTTACTGTTGAGGTTTAAGAGCGGATCAAGCACTACACGCTCATCTGGAGATTTTGCAAATAGGCTGTAAATGCCTGGTAAATCAAAGAGTTCAATGTCTTTCCCATTCTTCCACTTCCAAGTACCCGTATTTTTGTCAATGGTAACTCCTGAATAATTGCCTACTTTTTGATTGAGTCCCGTTAGTGCATTAAAAAGAGAAGATTTCCCCGCATTAGGATTCCCCAATAAGGCAATATTTTGAATTTGAAGTTCTTTTGTTGTTATCATCATTGTTTACAAATCGTCAAATGCTTGGCTTCTTCAGAACGAATGGCAAGTAAATTTCCAGAGGAAGTTTTGATAGAGATAGGACCATTAGAGATGGTCTTGTGGTAGATTTCAATTGTAGTACCTAGCGGACAACCCATGTCCGTCATAATTAACTCAACTTTTGGATTACCAAAACTCTGGATAATTGCTTTTTCACCCGTTTTTAAATCTGTTAATACCATATTTTTAACCCTTTTTGATTAGTATTGAGCTGGGCTTGGAGATCAAAATAAAAACTCAAAATTACTAAATTGTTTCCAAATTATTAAGCGAATGACTAATTATATTAATTTGGATTAAGTATAAATAGAAAGCTGTAGATAGGCTACTCGTACAGCATAGTTTAGGCTTTATTTATAGGAAAAAAATCTGCCTGATTTCATTTTAAAATTATCGCTCTTTGACAACCCGTAAATCGTGTGGAAATTTTAATTAACGTCTTTAATTATGCCGTTGGGGTATTAGATTTTAGAACTTAGATCGCTTCGCTTTTAGACTATATAGTTGCAATTCATACCTATATAGTCTAAAAGCGAAGCGATCTAAAAACAACGTGATCTAGGCTCTAATATCCCAAAATAGAAGCATTTTACCTTACGTTTTACGATTAGTACACAAGTTGTCAAAGAACCAAAATTAGTTTATTTTGACGCAAAAAAACGCACCACTTCATCCTATTAAAGCTAAAAAATAGAGCTATTCATTTACTTAAATGATACAAGGCTATTTTGATTGTAACAATAATTTGTATTCATTAAGATTAAAGTCTAATTTTGTTGTTTTTAGTGTTTGGGTACGACCATTTCAGCTAAAAGTGCCCCCCCATTTTATCCTATTTATATTGATGTGTCTCTTATGAATGAAAATAAAAAATATTTACTTGTTATAGAAGGTCCAACGGCGAGTGGGAAAACGGCTTTAGCCATTGGATTGGCTCAATATTTTAAGGCAGAAATCCTGTCTTGTGACTCTCGGCAGTTTTTTAAAGAAATGACCATTGGCACAGCCAAACCGACTACCGAGGAATTAGCGGCAGCCGTTCATCATTTTGTAGACTGTTTGTCTATAGAACAAGCTTACAATATTGGTGATTTTGAGCGAGATGCCCTATCTTTTTTAACAACTTATTATAAAGAACACGACCTAGCAATTATGGTAGGAGGCTCTGGTTTGTATAGTCGAGCTGTTTGTCATGGAATTGATGAATATCCTGCTGTAGACAAAGGCATTCGAGAAGCATTGAATGAGTTGCTCGAAACAAAAGGGATAGAATCCTTACAGGAAGAGTTGGCAATTGCTGACCCCATTTATTACAAGAAGGTTGATTTATCAAATCCGCATCGGCTTATTCGTGCTTTAGAGATTTGCCGAGGCACGGGAGCACCTTTTTCTTCTTTTCAAGGCAGAAATAAGGTAAAAAGACCCTTTGAAGTAATCAAAATAGGGATTGATTGGGATCGAGCCAAACTGTACGAGCGAATTAATTTGAGGGTAGACTTAATGTTGCAAAATGGATTGCTAGAAGAAGCGAAGTCACTGTATCCTAAACGCCACCTAAACGCACTACAAACAGTAGGTTATCGAGAGTTTTTTGATCATTTTGATGGCTTAACTTCTTTGGAAGAGGCGATAGAATTGGTGAAGCGGAATACACGTCGTTATGCTAAACGACAATTGACTTGGTTGAGAAAGGAAACTGAATTGCACTGGGTCAAGGCTGGAACGGCTACTGATGAGGTAATTGATTGGGTCAAAAACCAGCTTAATAAGACTAACTGTTAAGGTACTCTTTGACGTTTTTAGCATTAAAAATGTATCAATTTGGAAATTTGAAAATTATAACAAATACCTTTTCAAATCTCCAAATTGAACAATTCAAACCTTATCTCCAACTTAATTCAACAATTAGCGCATTATGATCAGAAACCTGCTCATTATTAGTGGGTAAAATGGATGTTTTTATGCCCCATTGTTTTTGTTTGGGATTATTACTTTTGCAAGCTTTTTTTAGGCTTAAGGACAATAAAATATGATCGATTTGATCCTGCTGCCCCTTATAGTTATACGTCCAGCGAGTATCGTAATTTTCAAAATAATAAGTATCTCCCGTTTGAATGAGTTCTTCTTCTATATCGTTGAATCCACGAATGGTTAACAAGGCAGGATGTCGCCTTTCGCTATTTAAATCTCCCATAACAACAACATGTTCTCCCTTTTGCAAATAAGGAATCATCACTCGTCTAGCCAATTCAGCCTGCATTAAGCGTTTTTGGTCACTATCCTCGCCGCCACGCTCAGATTTTAAGTGAAACAAAAATACATGAATGGGTGAATTATTGACTTTAATAGTTGCTTTCATGGCTTTGCTAAGCCCTGTTTCATCGACTTCATCTTTATCTGATTCTACAAAAAACAACCCACGATTGGGAAAAGAAAGAACAACATCTGTTAGTTCGTATTTTGACAATAAGGCTACATGTTGCCCAGTTGCCGAGTCATCGGATTTACCTACCTTCCAATAGGGATAATTTAAACCTTGTTTTTTGAGTGCTTCCACTAATAATTTCACTTCTGCTTCATTACCTACCTCTGTTAATCCCAATACATCTGCATGGAGTGTTTTTAGGTGTTTGGCTACAGCTTCTGTTGCTTCGTCAAACTTTTTTTGTCTAAAACGATCGTCTTGCCATTCTTGTTTAGCAGCTTTTGAGGCATATTTCATGTTAAAAGGCAGCCCATATTTCATATGTACTTTTCTTTTGACTAGGAATTCACAATTGAAGGTAGCTATTTTTAAGCCCTGACCTAAAGCAAATTGTAATGAAATAAGGAGTAGGAGAGTGGCGATAAGAATTGACTTCATGCTTGTTATTTTGTTGAATAATGATTGATTTTTGGCAAAAAATAAAGGCGCAATGTAAGTTATTTCATTGCGCCTTCAAAATAAAAGTTAAGATCAAATTGTTAGAGAGCACTTAGCAGCCTCTAGCTGGTCGTTTTCCAATGCCCGACTCTTTGACCAAACGATTGAGTGTTTTTTCATAAAAATCAAGCAGCAAATTAGTAATATTTAATTCAATATCAATTTTTCGGAATTCTCCCCCTTTTTCAGTCTCAGGGTGTTCATAAGCCCCAATTGTAATGGGAACATTCATAAAATCCAACTGAGCTTTGACTGTCCAAGCACGAGCAATTCCCAATTCCATATTTGATTTTAGCTCTCGTGTAATATGTCGAGTTTCTTTTTGTAACGTATCAACCGTTCCATCTTTATCACCCAAAAAATGCGTATAAGGAGTTCCTTGAGGAATGTCTAAAGATTGATCGTATTTGCGCCCCGAAAAACGATAGCCATCCGTATGTCCTTCCAAATAAATAAAGAAATCCTCTTTGCAACGCATATTCGATTCACAGTATTTACTCAATACTTCATCGTCTACCCAAGACGCAATTTTTTTGTAATATTCGGGATCTCCCATTTTAGCCAAATTGGTTTTTTGACAAAGGTGAGGAGCAACGGTATAACGCACCCCAATATAGCCCAATGGTTCATAAACAACCGTCGTTTCACAAGGCTGTTTGTCCGAATTGAGCTCGCCATACATGATCTGAGCAGATTTAGGACCAAATGTTTCACGTTCCAGATGCGTTACTCGTCGAGCTTCACGAACTAAAGTCCAGTACTTACATTGGTAAACTTTGCCTTTTAGGCGATGTACTTGACAAGCTAAGTCGTTGTCATAAGAAAGCCCATGTTTGGTTTTTAGGGCATTAATTTTGGCGAGGTAAGCATCTCCTTTTTCGCAAGGGTCCAACAAGCCTTTGATGGCCCAAGATTTGGTTTGCGCAATTTTGTCACAATAAAAATCCACCAAACGAATTTGATCACGAACAAGGGTATCAGGATCAGGATAGCCCTCTGGCCAAGACGTGAGGGTATCTGTTTGCGTATAAAGCGTCCAAGCTGCTCCCAAATCTTCCAAATCTTTTGCGGCTTGTTTTACCTTTTTGTCCAACTGATCCAATTTGCTTTGCGTAGTAGCATCCAATGACAAAGAAAAGCTTGTTTTTAACTCAAGGGCATCTGCTAGGCGTTGTTCCGATTGAGCACAAAAATTGACGGTACCATCAATGATATAAGCACGAATTTGCGCAATTTTATCGCAATATTCAAAGGCAATATCCAAAGGAGCAGACAATTTATCATCAGGCACAAAGTCTTTCCAAGTTTTGTTGAGTGCTGCCAAATTATTGGTTTCGTTTTTAACGCTATTTTTTAATTTATTAAGCTGTGCTAAGGTCGTAGAACTTAGCGTTGGATTATGTGCACTCATGACTTTTTCAATTTCAGCCAAAGCATCTTTTCCACTAGCACAAGGATCGGTTAAACCATCTAAAAGATAAGACTGTACTTCTGCCTCTCGATCACAAATAAATTCATGTTTGTATTGAAGGGCAGTGTTTACTTTGTCATTGTCTACCAAATATTGCCAAGCCTTCTTTAAATCTGCGGCCTCTTGGTTGAGACGCTCCACTTCTTTCTGGAGAAAGTCAATTTTTTCAGTAGTTTTAGCATCTAAGCTTGGGGTGTATTCTGCACGAACCGTTTCAATATCGTCCAAACGTTGTTGACCACGATCGCAAATATTCAGAATGCCATCCATAGTATAGGCTTTTGTTAAAGCCGTTTTATCACAATATTCAAAGCCAAAATCAGCAGGATTAGATAGTTTATGGTCAGGCAAAAAATCTTCCCAAGCTTTATTTAGTTTAGCAATAGCTGCGGCTTCATTATTGACCAAGCTTTTTAGTTTTTTTAATTTAGAAGTACAAACATCGTCTAAGCTGGGTTTATGGTCTTTGCGAATTCTAGCAATGCTGTCTAGGGCAGCTTCCCCTGCTGTACAAGGATTGCTTAAACCATCCATCAAATAAGCTTTTACTTCCGCCAAACGATCACAAACAAAAATGTGCGCATAGGTAGCACCATTGGGTAATTGCTCTTTTGGGGTAAATTTATCCCAAATGTTATTGAGATTTGCTAACTCTTTATTGCTCTTATTAACCGCAGCCTCTAACCATGCAATTTTATCGGCGACATCACCTGGAACATCGTGAGACATACTGGCTTGTAAGGCTTTGATTTTTTCTAACATTTCAGCACCTGTACCACAAAAATCAGCAGCAGCTCTCAGTAAACAAACTTTTATATTAGGAACCGTATAACATGCAATAACAGGAATTTCTGTCTCAAAACCAGGAGATTGATCCGTTTCAATAAATTTGGACCAAACAGGAGTTAATTCATCAATCCCAGCCCAAACAAGTTTCATCATTTCAATTTCTTCATTTAGACCAGCTACATTTTTAGGATCAAAACTTGTTTTGGCAAGCTTAAGCACTCGATTTTCAAAATGATGCCGAGCATCTTCTAAGTTAGCCTCACAATAATAAGCATGTGCTGTCATATAAAAGAACTTGCACAACGTTCCTTTTTCACAGACCTTTTTTGCTTCAGGAACAGCAGCAATATCCTTTCTAGTTATGCTACCTTTATCTGCTAAGAAACGTTGCCATACAGGAACCAAATCTTTATACGCTTTGATTTTGACCTTCATTCCTTCATAGCGTTCCTTAAAACCTGGAACCTTAGCTTGTACCTCTGGATTGATGGTGGTAATTTCTCGCATCATCTTATCGGCACTTGGAATATTATCGGCACAAAAATAAGAGTTGGCATACATCAGACAATACTTAATATAGTTGGCGGGCTGTGATTTTTCAGGCTTTACTAATTTGGAGACATTAGAGGTCTTTTGATTGCCCAAAAACTCTCGCCATGTTTCTTCCATATTGACCAATTGTGCTTGGGCAAAATGGGGTAACAATAAGGTTACTCCCAAAAGGAATAGGAATGAGAAAGGTCGATTTACATTCATAGTTTTATCGTATTTATTAATAGTATTCAATTTGAAGATGAGCAGCATTGGCTCATCTTCAAACCCAATAATGTTCAAATCAAAAAATCTACTTGCACTTACCTACATTCACTCGCAGCAACTCCACTTGATAATCCAACTCTTCGCCATAAACCACAGCCTCTTTTTGTTTTAGATAGTCAATTTTAGACAGATAACCATCACCTTCTTTACAAGGATTTAGAAGCCCTTTCATGACCCAAGCCTTTGTTTTAGAAATAGGATCGCAATACACATCCGCCAATTGAATTTTGCTGCGATCGACTTTTACAAAGTGATCCATGCTAATACAAATTTCCCAAGCTTTGTCCAGTTCTTCGACACTAGGTTTGCCTTGTTCAACCATCTTGTGCAAGGTTTCCAATTTATCTTCCATCGTTTGATCTAAGGTCAAGAGATAATCTTCTTGCAATTGATAAATATCTTCTAGACGCTCTTTGCCACGGGCACAGAAATTGATAGTGCCATCAATAATATAAGCACGGCATTCTGCAATTTTATCACAATAGTCAAATATAAAATTAATCTCGCCCGATAGCTTATTATCTGGCACAAAATCTTCCCAAGCTTTGGTTAGTGTCTTGACATTGCCCCCTTCATTTGCCAATCGACTCTTTAATTTTTTGATTTGCGCCAAGGTTTCATCGCTCAATTTAGGATTGTATTTAGCCATGACCTTTTCCACTTCTGCCAAGCCATATTTGCCGCTCAAACAAGGATTGGTATAACCATCCAATAAATAAGCTTTAACTTCCAATTCTCTATCGCAACTAAACTCATAATCGTATTCGAAGTCGTCACTGACCTTATTATTAGCCAATAGAAAATCCCAAGCTTTGTTCAGAACATTTTGTTTAGCAGACAGTTTTCCAGATTGTTCTTGCAACGCATCCAATTTACGTTGTGTTTCGGCATCTACTTCCACCTCATTTTCGTCCAGTACATTTTCAATGTCGTCCAGACGTTGTTCTCCTTTTTCACAGATATTAACTGTTCCATCAATAATAAAGGCTTTAATTTCTGCGAGTTTATCACAATATTGGAACGACAAATCATAGCTGTCTGATAACTTATTATCAGGCAAGAAATCCTCCCATGCCTCATTTAAAATGGTAACATCGCCGCTTTCAACTTTGACCAAAGCTTTTAGCTCTTTTAATTTTTCTAAGGTCACTTTTCCTAGGGCAGGTTTGTGTGTTTTTCGTACTTTAGAAATATTTTCCAAAGCTTTGGCTCCATTCATACAAGGGTCAATTAAGCCATCCATTAAATAAGCTTTGACCTCTGCTTCTCGATCACAAGCAAATACATATTTGTAGGTTACCCCAGTTGGTAATTTATTCGTTTTGGTGAATTTTTTCCAGTAGGTATTCAAAACCGCCAAGTCCTTTTTAATAACCCGTACTTCTTCTTCTATCAATTCCATTTTTTCAATGATTTCAGAAGGGATTGGATCATTGCTCTTATCCTGAAGGTCTTTTAATTTTGCCAACATTTTTTCGCCAACCCCACAAATGTCATAGGTAGCTTTTAGGATACAAGCCTTCATATTAGGAATCACATAACAACCAATAATGGGTAATTCTGCATCCATTCCTGGCGAAATGTCGGTTTCCATATAGGCTTCCCAAGCAGGTGTTAATTCATCCATTCCATCCCAAAATTGAGTCATGCGCTCCACTTCATCCCCCAAGCCTTCTATATCTTTAGGATTGAAGGTTGTAGCTACTAATTTTCGAATGCGACTATCAAAAACTTCTCTAGCTTTGTCCAAGTTTTTGTTGCAAAAATAATCGTGTGAAATCATGTAAAAATACTTGCACAAAGTACCACGTTCACAAATCTTTTTGGCTTCGGGAAAGGCTTCTACATCCTCCTTAGAAACACTGGTTTTATTGTTCAAGAATTTTTCCCAAACAGGGTCCAAAGCCTTATAAGCCTTGATGTTTTCTTTTAAGCCAAGATAACGTTCTTCAAAGCCAGGAACTCTATCCCAGACCGTTTTGCCCATGGATTCAATTTCTCGCATCATTTCATCTGCACCCTCTATGTTATCACCACAAAAATAAGTGTTGGCATAGATTAACGAATACTTGATGTAGTTGGCAGGTTGTGATTTTTCAGGCTTTCTTAACTCAGAAATATTGGCTGTTTTTTTATTGCTCAAAAACTCTTGCCAAGTTTCTTCCATATTGACGAGTTGCGCCTGTACAATACTAGGCATCAAAAAAGCAAAACCCAAGCAGAGATAGAATAAAAAATGTTTGTTCAAGTTCATAGTTATAATAGTATTGTAAAATAGTCTAGTGTGTTGTAAAATTAAGGTAATTAACGAAGTTGTCTAATAATACTTCTAGTTCTTTGATAAATCGTGTGACGAACTATAACAAAGGGTAAGCTTTAACGATTTACTACCTGTAATTTTTAACAAAAGTAGTAATAAGAGGATTGGGTTGTTTAATAGTGTACACGACTTGTCAAGGAACGATACTTCTTAACTCTATGCAATAACCAACCCAAAAAAAGAAGAGTTGGGCAATTGTTTCCAAACGCTAGGACTTAAATTTGTCTCCAAGTAAATGATTATGAATCCAAATGCAGAACGTCCACATCAACATAAAGTTAACATGAACGTTCTTAGTATTATTGTGTAAAAAGGGAAGAATTAAAGCTAACAGCCCAATCGAGGACGATCCCCAATTCCCGATTCATCTACCAACTCTTTTAAGGTCTTTTCATAAAAATCCAACATTAGGTTGGTAATATTTAGTTCGATCTCGATACGGCGATAATCTTTATCCTTTTCATCTGAAGGATGCTCGTAAGCGCCAATGGTAATCGGAACCTTCATAAAATCCAATTGTTGCTTGACTGTCCAAGCTCTAGCAATTCCCAATTCCATATTTGATTTTAATTGAGAAGTGATGTTACGTGTTTCTTTTTGGAGCGTATCGGCTCCTGCACCGTTAGGTTTGCCAATAAAATGCGTATAAGGCGTTCCTTCTGGGACATCCAAGGATTTGTCATAAGTAGCACCACTAAATCGATGCCCATCGGTATGACCCTCTAGGTAAATGAAGAAATCTTTTTTGCATCGCCAATTGGTGGTATTACAATATTTAGTTAATACTTCTGTATTTACCCAAGTAGCAATTTTTTTATAATACTCAGGATCGCCCATCTGCGCCAAGTTGATTTTCTGACAAAGAATAGTCGTAATCGTGTATTGAATCCCAATTTTTCCAAGTTGTTTATAAGAGACTCTAGTTTCACAAGGCGATTCTTCAGAGTTTAGGTCTTCATACATAATTTTGGAAGAAGCAGGACCAAAACGCTCACATTCTTCGTGTGTAATTTTCCAAGCTTTAAGCACCAAAGTCCAATATTTACATTGATAAACTTTGTTGCGCAAACGGCTAATCTGGCAAGCTAATTCTTTATCATAACTTAGGCTATGATCTGCTTTTAGTTTTTCAATTTTTTTCAAATAAGGTTCTCCCTTTTCGCAAGGATCCAATTGCCCTTTTATGACCCAAGATTTGGTTTGAGCAATTTTATCGCAGTAGAATTTTACCAAACGGATATTATCTCTAACCGTTCCACTGTCCTTGGATGGGTAACCCTCTTCCCATTTCATGACGTTGTCCGTTTCTATATACAAGGTCCAAGCGGCATTTAAATCTGCTAAATCTTGGTCCGCCTCATCTTGTTTAGCCTGTAGATTGTCTATTTTTTTAAGAACGACATCGGCTAATTCAGGAGCATCACTATCCCGTAGTGCTGCAATATCCTCCAAACGCTGTTTGCCCTTTTCGCAGAAATTAACCGTACCATCAATGACATAGGCCTTGATTTGAGCTTCTTTATCGCAATATTCAAATACAAAATCTAATTTACCTTTTACTTTATCATCAGGTACAAAATCTTCCCAAGCTTCATTGAGTTTTGCTAGATTTTCAGCTTCCTTATTAACTCTAGCTTTTAGTTGCTTGAGTTTAGTCATTGTTTCAGTATCCAAAGAAGGGTTGTGTTCTTTTTTAATTTCCTCAATTTTGTCCAAAGCAGTTTTGCCACCTCCACAAGGATCTGCGAAGCCATCCATAATATAGGCTTTGACCTCTGCGGCACGATCACAAACAAATTCATGCCCATAGTCGATCCCACTAGGTTTGCTTTCAGGCAAGAATTTTTTCCAAGCTTTGTTTAGGGTAGCCAAGCCGTTGTTGTTTTCTGTAACAGCCTTTTCTAACCATTCGATTTTATCAGCGACATCAGAAGGAATCGAGTGAGTATTGGTTTTTTGTAGCGCCTTGATTTTTTTTAACATTTCATCCCCAACCGTACAAAGATCAGCGCTTGCTCTTAGGATATATTCCTTCATATTGGGAATGGAGTAGCACTCAATCAAAGGCAGTTCTGTATCAAAACCAGGAGATTGGTCGGTCTCAATTAATTTAGCCCAAGCAGGATCTAATTTGTCAATTCCAGCCCAAAGTTTTTTCATCATTTTAACCCGTTCCTCCATTCCTTGTACATCAGAAGGCTCAAAAGACGTTTTATCCACCAATTTTTGAACCCGATTTTCAAAATGCCCTCTAGATTTTTTTAGGTCACCTTGGCAGTAATAATGCATAGAAGTCATGTAGAAATACTTGCAAAGCGTTCCCTTTTCGCAGACCTTTTTGGCATCTTTTACGGCCTCTTTTTCCAATTCAGCAATATCTACTGCTTCCCCTTCTGTAAAGCGAATCCATAGTTTTCCACAAGCTTTATAAGCCGAAATTTTGACCTTTAAGTCAGCATATTTTTCTGCAAAACCAGGAATCTTGGCATGCGCATCTGAGCTAATTGCAGCAACTTCTCGCATCATTTTCTCAGAATTGGTTAAGTCATCTGCACAGAAATGAGAGTTGGCATACATCAAGCAATACTTAAGATAATTGGCCACTTGATCTTTGCTAGGCTCTGTCAATTTACTAATCGCAGAAGTCTTGGGGTTTTTTAGAAATTCCTGCCAAGTTTCTTCATAGTTAACTAGCTGTGCATCTGCTGTGGGTAGCAAGATACCTATACCTATTATTAGGCATAGTAAATAACGTAAGTTCTGTCTCATACTTTTTGTTTTTAGCATCTATGAAATGGTTTTGCATACCATGGAGTTGTATAAAAATAAGCTAATATTCTAAATGAGTACTATTTTTAATGCAATTCCATTCTTAAACAACTTCAATTCTTTTGGGTTCCAAAAGACATTTCAAAGAAATAGTATGTTGGTTAAATAATGTGTTTTTAGAGACGAAAAATGTTATGAGTAAAAGTTATTTTTTGGGGGGAGGTTTTACTTGCTTTTGTAAAAAAAAGCAGGGTGTAGGACCCAATTTTATACAAGTATAAAATTCGTAAACAAAAAAATTAACACTTCCTTAAGGAATTCAGTTACATATATAAGAAATTACGAGCGTATTCCATAATATTCTAAAAACAAAAGTGATTGTTGAAGAATAAGGATTCCCTAAATCTTCTGATGTAGAAAGTATTGTTATGAATTCTTTCGTACGCTAAAGGTATTTACGTATTAGTTCGGCTGAGTAAATCAATCGATGTGCTTTATGTTGGATACTATCTAAAAAAGGTCTATTTTTAATGAGTGTACATTTTGATATCGACAAATATTTGTAACATGAAATACGAAAAAATATATCAAGCGTTAAGGAAAAATATACCAAAGAGGAAATAGTAGACGCTATGTTGATTCCTGCTGAACTATCTGAAAAAAAAGCAAAAGAAGTGCAGGACAAAATTAGCATTTTGCGGATGAAAAAGCTAAAAGAGACTTCTGAAGAAGATAGAATTTTAGCTGATGTCATGCGCTTGCGTTTTCTTATAGAGGATTATTTAAAAGAGGATGGTTTTTCTTTTGAAAAAACGTTTGGAAAATACCTCGAAGAGTACATTCGTATCCTCAAAAAGCCAAGGCGTGAAATAGCAAAAGATTTAGCCATTCATTATACAAAATTGAGTCGGATTATAAATGATAAAGAAGAGCCCAATATTGAACTTTGTTATCGTCTTGAAAAACATGCAGGAAATTTGATAAAAACTAAAACTTGGTGGAAGTTAATGATCAAAAAGCAAGAATTTATCATTTCAGAAGATGACGTTACCCGCCAAGTAGAACAAGACAAAGTCAAAAATTCAATTGGGGCATAAAATTAGAACCAAAGCGCCCTATGTTTAAATGTACTGTGTATTAAATCCTGCTTTGGTAAGTGAACAACTCATAATAACGTCCTTGTTTGGCAATTAACTCATCGTGATTGCCTCGCTCTTTGATTTTTCCATTTTCGATTACTAGTATTTGATCTGCTTGACGAATGGTGCTTAGACGATGGGCAATAACAAAGGTGGTTCTATTTTTCATCAGCACATCCAAACTTTTTTGAATCAAGACCTCACTTTCGGTATCGAGATTAGAGGTTGCTTCGTCCAAAATGATAATTTGAGGATCTGCCAACAATGCTCTAGCAATGGAAATGCGTTGTTTTTGTCCACCTGATAATTTGACACCTCGCTCGCCAATAACCGTTTCTAAGCCCTCTTCAAAACGATCGGTAAATTCATTGACATAGGCATTTTTGACGGCTGCTTGTAGCTCTTCTTCACTGGCATTGGGTCTAGGAAAGAGAATATTCTCTCGGATGGTTCCTTCAAATAAAAAATCGTCTTGGAGCACCACCCCTAGATGTTGACGGTAACTTTTTAGATTTACCTGAGCCAAATTGTGCCCATCAATGGTAATGGTTCCCGAAGAAGGATTTAAAAAAGAAGCAGCTAAACTAGCTATGGTAGATTTACCAGAACCAGAGGAACCCACTAGAGCCGTGACCGAACCTGCGGCAGCAGAAAAATTAATACCATGCAATACTTCTTTGCTTTCTTCGTATGAAAAATGAATGTCATCAAAAACAATTTCCCCATCGATTGTATCGGTATGAATGTTGCGAACTTCAGGGTTATCCTCTTCTGCCATTTTCATAATTTCCTCTGTTCGATCTAAGCCCGCTAAAGCCTCTGTCAACTGACTGCCAATATTGCTCATTTGTACAATTGGCGAGATCATTAAGCCCAAATAGAGGGTAAAAGATAGAAAATCACCAAAAGTCATTTGATCTTGGATCATTAAATACCCTCCAATTCCCATGATACCCGTGGTGGTTAGCCCCAATAAAAAGGTTGCCGAGCTAGTAACCAAGGCTGTTGAGGTCATGCTTTTTTTGATGTTTTCAAATAGACGTTCTACGCCATCTTCAAAGGTTTTATTTTCTTGTGTTTCGGCGTTGAATCCCTTGATGACTCGTACTCCATTGAGGGTTTCTGTTAGCCGACCTGTTACTTCAGCACTGATTTTGCCACGGGTTCGGAATATAGGACGAATATACCCAAAGGCTTTTAGGGCGATAACCGCAAAAATAGATATTGGAACCAAGACAAAAAATGTCATGGTGGCATTAATTTGTATCAATAAGACAAAAGAAACAATCGCCGTAAAGGTTCCACCTACAAGTTGAACCAAGCCTGTACCAACTAAATTTCTCACCCCTTCTACATCGTTCATAATTCGAGAAACTAAGGCTCCTGATTTGTTGTTGTCAAAAAAGCTAATGGGAAGAGATAGAATTTTTCGTTGAACTCTTGCTCTAAATTTGGCAATGAGGTGCTGTGCTTCAATACTTAATATTTTGGTCAGTAAAAAAGAAGTAATCGCTTGAACCAAAATGGCTAAGGTTACTCCTGCCAAAAGATACTTTAATAGATCAATATCTTTGTGGACAATGACTTCATCCATCAAATATTTACTGGCCCAAGGCAATACTAAACTGGCTAATCGGCTAATGACAATTAGGACTAAACCAATTGCTATGGTTTTTCTGCGGGGCCAAACAATCGTTCTTAACGCCCAACTAAAACTAACATTTTTTCTTTCGCTCATGATTGTTTTTTTAGGAATGAATCTTACTTCTCACTAAATAACTTTTGCTCCTATTTTGTTTAGCACCAAGGCACTTTTATTAAAAGAAAGGTTATGGTAGACGTTGTTTTTGCTGAAAATCAGGGCAATAGTTGAAAAAGAGGGAATGACTAATCAATAAAGTAGGCTAGAATGAGTAAGGTGATGAAGCTTAAAAAAGCTACCATTAAGGTAATACTAGAACTGTTTAGGGCTGTTAATTGGCTGGTCTTTCCAGTTATTTTTTGGTATAAAAAATTAATTCCCAACAAAAAAGCTTTTAAAAGACTGCTAAAAAAAACAATGAGTAGGAGTAAGCCTCCCCAAACTTGAGCGATTTCTATCCATTCAAAAGGTTTGGAGGCTTTAAAAAAGATAATAAGTGCATCTCCTAAAGCAAAGAGCAGAATCGCTAAGACCTTTTGATAGAGCGGAACGGCTTGGATAAAAGCAAGCAATCGTTCAAAAGTGTTTGGCTGCTGAGGAGTGTCAAAGTCTAATAATTCTGGATTCATAGTGCTAATTTTAAATGAATACTAGCTTATCCCTTCCTTAATACGTTCCCTATTTTACTAGCTCTTTGAGCTGGAATCCAAGCGGCACTCGTTCCAATTCCCAAAACGGTAAGAATAACAACAATAAAATCCCCCAATCGCATTTCAACAGGGTAGGCATCTATAATAAAATCACCAGATCCACCACTCAGTTGAACCAAGCCATATTTTTGTTGTAAATAACAAAGTACAATTGCCATAAAGCAGCCCAGAGACAAACCTAGAAAAGAGAGTAAAAAGCCCTCTGCAATAAAAATTTGACGCACCAGTTGATTGGTTGCCCCCATTGCTTTTAGGGTCGAAATATCTTTCTTCTTGTCTAAAACAAGCATCCACAAAGCTCCAACCATATTAAAAGCAACTAAAACAAGCGTAAAGGCAAAAATAAGGTAAGCAACATATTTTTCTAATTGGGTAATGTTGTATAAAGCTTCATCTTGCTGATAGCGATTTTGGACAAGAAATTGATCGCCCATTATTTGTCGGATCGATTCTAGTGTAATCGCTTCATCTATAGTGTTGTTAAGTTTGAGTTCTAGTGCTGAAATTTCACCCGATTTATAAGAAGTAATATCTTGAACAAAGGGCAAATTTGTAATGGCATAATCGTCGTACTCCGATTGTTGAATGGCGTAGATTGCAGCAGGGTAAACCTTGCGTTTTTTGAACGGCTTTTTGGTTGGGTTTGTTGACATTCTACCCGTTCGTTTGGGCATATAAACAGTAATAGGACGATTGAAAGCTTGCCCTACGGAGATATTGAGGGCATATTCTAAATTAGCGCCTACAACAGCATAGTTAACCTGACTGAGCGAATCATAAACTTGATATTGGTGGTTTTTTTTTAGGCAGGTGTCAATTGCTGTTACTTGTGTATAATTATGATCTACTCCTTTTAAATTGGCAATGTTTTGAATTCCATCATATTCTAGCAGTGCAATTTCTTCTAGCGTCTGAGAAACAGCCGTAACCCCGTCCAATAAACGAATTTGATGGATCAAGCTACTATCGGGAACAAAGACCTTTCCCTCGACAGTAGTGATTTTTACATCGGGTTTAAAGTTGCCAATAAAACCACCCAATAAGCTCTCAAAACCATTAAATACAGACATGATTATAATCAATGCCATACTTCCTATGGCTATCCCAAAAACAGCAATCCCTGATATAATATTGATCGCATTGGTTGATTTCTTGGAGAAAACATAGCGTCTGGCAAACTTGAAAGGTAGATTCATAGTCACAAAATTACATTAGGAATGTAGCAAGCGACTACATTCCTAAGCAACTAAGCAGAATTACTTTTGCTTAGTTGCTTATATGTTTAAACTAAATAAATTGGAAAAATATTTTACTCCTCTTCGTCATTATTTAATTCTTCTAATTTTTTCCTAGCTTCCATAGCCTCCTTCATCGAACGATTTTGCGTGTTTTTTTCAGAGTGAATCTTAGAGAAAAGGTTATCAATATGTTCTACTTCATCTAACGTATCATCAATAAAAAACTTAAGCATAGGAATTCGACGTACTTGTTTGCGAATCCGTTTTCCCAATTGCCCTCTCAGGTAGGATAGGTTTTCCCAAAGTTCCTTAACGACTTCTTGCTTGTAAGGTACATTATAAACACTAACATAAATATAAGCAATTCCTAAGTCTGAACTCATTTTGACATTCGTTACAGTGACCAATGGATCTACTCCATACAAAAAAGCACCTTCTGATTGTAAAATTGTGCTGAATTCATGCTGTATTAAGGTGCCGACTTGGCGTTGTTTTTTTGTTTGTTCCAAACTATATTTGATTATTGTTATTATTAAATACGCTATGATTTTGTATTAAAGACTTCATAAAACAGAAAGACATGTTGTCATACAAGGCAACAAATGTTCGTCGAATTGAGTTGCATTTTTGACATAGCGTAATGAAAAAGATCGCCCAATAGAATTTATAGACGATATATAGATAACTACTATTTTGAAAATAAATTCCAAAATTAGCACTAAAAATTCAGAAAAGCCTTAATTTTCTTTTGATTCCTAAGCATAGGTTTAAAATTTATCCAGTTTTGTACTTACTCCAAGCTTATTATGCTAGTCTCTTGTAATTCTGCAATTTTATAATCAATGGCTCATCAACAACTAACCTTAAAAGATATTGCTTTATTAATTATCCCTGTTTTATTGGGGGGATGTTGTCTATTATTATGGTGGTATGAATTGCATCAAGTAGTTGGTTGGCAAGGGCTAAACTGGATCAAGCAACCCCTAGTTGTGATTTATATTATAACGGGGCTGGTTGTTGCTGCTTTTTTATTGCCAATAATTGTAGAATTAAAAGTACCAGTAGTCTGGATTGTCATTTATGCACTGTTGCTATATGCAATTAGTTTGGGAACTTATTTTACCGCCAAAGGAATTTTTTATACCCTATACACCAAAGGGCTTATGATGGGAAATCAGAATGTCATTGCAGGCTCTATTTGGAAATTAATGGGAGTGGTTATTTTATGGGCAATGGTTTATTTTATTCCAATACGACATTTTCACAACAGTACAGATGGTATGCATATCATAACAATAATGGTTGCCATTATATCTGTTGTGCCTGCTAGCTTAATTTGTATTGAATGCTTACCCCTTTGGAGTACACAAATGGCATTTATCGATGCTGTAAAAGTAGGGTATCCTGTGTTTTGGGCACCTATATTTTTAGGACTTCTATCTACCGCTGCTGTAAAAGAATGGATTTAACGGATTGAATTTGTACTGCTCATTGAGCATTTTGTTTTAAGTCGTATGTTTTGTTGTTGAAGCAAGCAACATACGACTTAAAAATTATATCCTATTGTCAATGAAAGAAAAATAGAATGTTATGCCTATAAAATATTACCTATTGATTGCCTTTTTTTGCTTTTTACTA
This sequence comes from Aureispira anguillae, assembly GCF_026000115.1. Classification (GTDB taxonomy): domain Bacteria; phylum Bacteroidota; class Bacteroidia; order Chitinophagales; family Saprospiraceae; genus Aureispira; species Aureispira anguillae. The sequence goes on along the minus strand of NZ_AP026867.1, from coordinate 4,811,110 downwards.
AACAAAATATCAGCACAGGAAAAACCAGAGATAGTAGTAACTAGCGGACATATTTCCAATGTTTATACCATTAATTTTAGCCCCAATAATCGTTTTGTGGTTACTGCTGGGATGGATAAAACCGTGCGAATATGGGATAGAAGTCTATGCCAAGAGTTCAGGGTGCTGTATGGGCATACGGGGGACATTTGGAAGGCAGAATATACGAGTGATAACCAATATATTATTAGTATAGATGGCAAAGGAACCTTGATTGCTTGGAAACATGCCACAGGGGAAATTGTAAAACGCACCAAACTAGATCTATATACTAGGGAGTTTACTTATATTCCCAATACAACCCATGTTCTAGTAATGAAGGCGGGAGAAATTATAGAGTTGGATGTTCTTTCGGGAAAAGAAGTTTCTAAGCATGGTAGCATCCCTGATACAGAAATTCGCCTGACCAATGATGGAAAACATTTGATTACTAGAGCAGCAGCAAAAATTAATGCATTAGCCATTTATAATTACAAAAGCAAGACGATAGAAGGGGAGTTGATGGCTAATCATGAAGAGGCGTTGATGAATATTGCAATTAGCCCAAATGGAAAGCGGGTTGCAGGTTTTAGCATGGCCAACAAAATGATTACGATTTGGGATTTAGAGACCAAAAAAATCATAACGGACTTTAAGTTTGCCGAGCAGAATCTACTAGAAATGGCTTTTACTCCTTCCAATAGAGATTTATTGGTGATGGATCGGACAGGCGCAATTGCTGTTTATGGTACAAAAAATGGCAAATTTAAACGCTTGATGAATGGTTCTACTACTTCGGACGTTGAGCAAATGAAAAAGGGAGTCTATAAAATAGGAACTGCTTTTGATATGGCAATCAGCCCAGATAATACCATGGTAGGAGTGGCAGGGATGATCAATGAATCGAAAGGACTAGGTTTGCAACCAATAACTTTTATGGGGGGCACTCTATTTGATTTTAAACACAACAAAGAATTAGGAAGATTGAAAGGCTATTTTAAAATGTCTACGCATCTTTCTGTGGGCGCTAATGCTAAATATCTGATCAACTCTGTGTATAACAAATATCCAGGAATTAGGGTTTGGAATATGAAAGAGGGAGATTTAGAACGGTATATTCCTACCTCTGGAGTGGCCAGTGCCAGCCCTGATGGTCGTGTTTTTGGAACTTGGGTCGTTGGAGATAAAGAAAAACCAGTTCTAACTGTTTTTAATGCCAAAACCATTCAACCTATCTTTGAAACCACGGCTGTTGATGCCTTATCAGAGATTGCATTTAATAAGGATGGAACGAGAATGCTGACACAAGAAGTTTTTGTTGATTTAAAGGACTATACTAAGAATAGGTATTTTTTTAGAGTATGGGATGTGACCAACAAAAAACAAATTGGCAAAGAAATAGAATTTAAGACAACTGAAATGCCAGGGTTCAAAAGTCTAAAAATGAGCCCTGATGGCAACCATATTATCGCACAGATCAACAGTTCTGAAATTACTTGTTGGGAGGTAGAGACGGGGCAGCGGATACAAACCATTCCTTCTCAAATTGGCTATGAATTTTTATTGGATTTTGTTCCTAATTCAACTAAACTATTAATAAGTCAGACTCAACCAGAATACGATATGGATGCTCGAAAAATGAAGGCTGAAATGACGTGGTTTGAGTGGGATTATGTCACGGGACAAAAAGGAGCGATTTTTCGAACAGGCAAAGAGGGAATTTTGTTTTCAGCAGATTTTAGCGAGGACGGTCAGTATTTAGTAACAGGGCAGGGGGGCTATTTTAATGAGGTAGAATTTAATGTTGTTGTATGGGATTGGGCAGCGAAAAAGATGCGTTGTGAAATGCCAGGGCATCATGGCGAAATCAAATTTGTGTGGTTTGGAACGAAGGGCAAGAAAATTTACTCTACGGCACAGGATGGATTTATCAAAATTTGGGACCTAGAAACTTGTCAAGAAGTGGGCTCTTTGATTGCTATGGAAGAAATGGATTATATTATTTTGTCGCCAGATAATTATTATAAATCGTCAAAGGGAAATACGGATGGCATTGGTTTTCGTTACAAAAATCATTTGTACACCTTTGATCAGTTTGATGTACAATTTAATCGCCCCGACAAAGTACTCAGGAGTTTGGGAGTGTCTAAGTATGCCGTTAAACTATATACCAAAGCTTGGGAAAAACGCTTGAGCAAAATGGGATTTACACCAGAAAACCTAACAGGAGAACTCGCTTTGCCCAATATAGAATTGACCAATAAAGTTGAATTACCCGTTACGACCAATGAAAAAAAACTAAAACTGAATGTTAAGGCTTGGGATGAGCGGTACAAACTAGATCGAATCTCTGTTTATATTAATGATGTTCCTGCTCCAGCATTAAAGGGCATTTCGCTAAAAAAGCAATATACCAATGATATTGATCAAGAGTTGGATATTAATCTAAGTGTGGGCAAAAATTTGGTCAAAATATCTGTTTTTAATGAACAGGGAATGGAAAGCTTGCGGGAAAGCTTTCAGGTAAACTACACCCCAACTACTCAAAAGAAGCCTAATTTATACATTTTTACAATTGGTGTATCAGAGTTTGTTAATGAAGAACGAAATCTAAAATTTGCCACCAAGGATGCTACCGACCTTATTGATAAATTTAAAACCTCTAACTATTTTGATCAAGTACACACGGAGCAACTGTACAACGAGATGGCTACTAAAGAAAATGTTTTAAAAGCTGCACAATTTTTGGCTAAGGCGGGCATTGATGACCAAGTGCTTATCTACATCTCTTCTCATGGTTTATTGGATGATAATTTAGATTATTATTTGGCCATGCACGATGTTGATTTTGAAAACCCTCAAGTAAAAGGTTTACCCTATGATGCGATTAATCATATATTGGATGGAATGGCTTGCCGAAATCGATTGATTATGATTGATGCTTGCCATTCGGGAGAAGTAGACAAGGATGAAGCCGTAACTCGTTCGTCCATTGCTGCAACCAATACGAATGTTAGCATCAATCACAAATCTGGGACTACTTTGGTGCGTCCTAAAGCAGGGCTGAAAAACTCATTTACCTATATGAAGACGTTGTTTGGTGATGTATCCAAAGGAACAGGGGCTACGGTTATTTCGGCAGCAGGTGGTTATGAATTTGCGTTAGAATCTGAGGATTGGAACAATGGCGTTTTCACCTATGCTATTTTGCAGGGCTTGACCTCTGGAGATGCAGACCGTAATAGGGATGGCTTGGTTTATGTCTCCGAATTAAAAGATTATGTTACCCTTCAGGTGGTTGCCTTGACCGATGGAAAACAGCATCCGACTACTCGTAGTGAGAATACCTTAAACGACTTTGTTTTGTTTAAAGTAAAACACCAATTAGGAAATGGGAAGGTCATAGGCAATAAATAAGCGGATACCCATTCGCTAAAGTGTTCTTTGCGGCAGTTGTCGTGGTCGATTATAAATTTAACAACAACTTAATTCTTCATTGATTTTAAGCTAAACCCAAAAGTAGATCTTTGCATCGTGGATTATCCTTTTTGTTGTCCTGTTGGTGCAGGAAAAGACCGTCTTATTTTTTACACTATAAAAATAAAAAATAAGATTAAGGATGCGTATCGATTTTTATTCATATTGTTTTTTTTATTGCGTTGCTAATCAGAAGTTTAGTCTCCAGAGAGCATTGTCGGATGGATTTATAGCGGATAAGGATGATTAAACACTATTGAAGGCAATAGAAAGAAAGTTTAATATATCCATAAAAAATCTATTACCTTTGCAAAAAAATAGATTACCCATTTGGATAAAGATTGTGGTTGAGTCTTATTGTATTCGTTATCAGTGTTGTAACATAAGCGCTAAATCTTTATACTCAAAAAAAAAAGATAAAACTCGATAGAAAACAAGACCCTAGTTTGTTACTATGTAGAAATATTAGCAAAGACTTATTACAAACAATTGCCCTGAAAAGTATAATTGGGGTGAATAATCGTTATTAGAAGATAGAAAAATGATAAAGTTTATTTTAGGCGTTATTGTACTAGGGCTATTGGTGGGATGTAGTACTGCATCTAAGACGACATCTGAGTTGTCACCAACTATTTTTGAGGCACAGTACTACCAAGATTTACAGCGAAATATTGTTCGATTGCATCATTTGATGCAGGGCACTTTTATTGCTCATAAGGGAGACCCCGATACCGATTTGGAGTCTTGGACTGTTTCAGAAGGAGATAGCGTTGTGCTTTATAATGTACCTTTGGGGGATGTTGACAAGGACGGCTACTGGATGTATAGCTATGAATTTATGACGTCCTTACCTGACCAACCTATCTATACTTCTATCAAAGAAATTAAGCAGTTGTCTAGAGATACCTTTGATGTCTTGTATTACAAGCCCAAAACAGAAATGTTCTTAAAACTAGAGGATGTTCTCAATGCGCAAGTCCTGAATGAAAAGATTAATACTGATAGTTTGGTATTACTAGAAAAGAAGGTTCGTTATGTAAAAAAATCGATGGCAAATTTTATAGGATATTCTGAGCAATATGAGGATAAGGAACATAAATGTTTGCGTCAAAATAGGTATGATGTATCGCCTAATTTTTATGAGGTAAAAGCTACCTTTTATGATAAAAATACACAAACAGAATTGGCGATAAAAAAACGCCCTAATTTATTGGTAAGGAGAGATATGGGCTTGAAGGTGCTTAGTAAAATTGCTGCTAAAAACTAACAATATTCTAACAAAAATAGATTTTTTGTTTTGAGTTAAAAATTTGGTTTTCAAAAGCGTTTGTTGCCATGTTACCAAATTTTTAACTCAAAAAACTAGCATAGGGAATAATTAGCCCCCAACTCGTTTCGTTTGGGTGTAGCCCATATTTTTGAGCAGGTCAACTACTTTTTCAACCCAGTTTCCTTGCAGTATGATTTCGTTATTTTTTATGCTTCCGCCAACCCCACATTTGGCTTTAAGCGTTTTTCCCAAGGTTTTTAAATCATCCTCATCTCCTACAAAACCAGTCACTAGTGTAACTTCCTTGCCTTTTCGTTGTTTGCGATCACGCATAACACGTAGTTTTTGTTGTTGCACAGGAAGGGTTTCTTCCATCGCATCATCTTCCTCGTCATACCACTCTGCATCGGGATTGGTAGAGTAGAAGGTACGTTTTTTGTTTTTTTTTGCCATAATTTATCAAAATAAGAACACTTAAAGTGTTTGGATAGATTCTAGTATATGTTCAATGATACTAGAATTTTTAGTAATATCTTCAAGTTTCCCCCAAAAATATATCAAATAGTTAGAGTCACTGCCAGAAGAGGCAAAGCGAAATACAGTAGTCTCCTTATCTTCTGTCCAGGTAGAAAGTGTTTTTTCAAAACTCAAAAAATTGGTTTCTATTATTTCTGGCTTTGCCAATGAAGGAGCAAAATTATAGCCCCATACTTGTTTATTTTTTAAGCTATCAATACTTATTTGCTTCGACGAAAAAATGACCATATTGATCCCTTGGTTCTTCGATGCATTTAGAGTGGTGCCCGTATAATTACAATTTTTGTCCAAGGCATAACCGCCTACATACCATTCGTGTGGTAGTTGATATTTGAGATTCAAGGAAGACTGGCTAAGTTCTTTCCAATCTTGGGCATTGGTGGTGGATGTCCCAAACACAAAAAAGAGCAGGACAAAAAGGTAGTTCATATTCCCATTTTTTATTACATTTAGAGCTGCGAATACTTTATATAATCAAGTACTTATTTTTGGGGTATAGTACTCGTGCAATTGATAATGGAATTTGAAAACTAAATGTGCCTAAATATTAATATCAGGAGGTAAGCTAAGCCCAAATAAAGATGAATTTTAATAAAAATCTTGGGAATAGTTGTAAAAACTAAAATAAAGTTATACAGTTTTTATGTCTTTACTTTTCAAAAAATAACTTTGCAGAACGTTAATGTTTATCTATACATGTCTGAGTACTTATAATAATTATTTAAATCTTATATTTATTGTATAATTTAAATTTCTGACTTAGATAAAGTATTCCTACGTAAGATAACAAAAAAAACACTGAATATATGGTTACTAATAACGGAAATCTTGATGGAAACGAAAAAAAGGTAAATTTAGATACTTATGAAAGTAACTTGAATGCGTTAAAAAGTATCTTAAAAAATATCGATAACCAAATGGGAAGTTTGGACGATTTGATTCAAGATATTGAGACGGCTAATCAGTTAGTACAGGATTGTAAGAACAAGCTTTGCAACATAGAAAATAGCATCAACAAGATTTTATAAGTTTGTTAACTAAAATTTTAGTTAAAACTTTCTATCTTTACCATCATGGTGCTACAATGCACTCTAATCATCAGTGAAGTTGTTTAAGAATAGCCTTACATCACTAATGAAAGCTAATTTTTTAGCTACTCTGCGTTAAAAATTTGCTCCATAGCGCTGCTATGAAGAAAATTTTTGCCTTGTTTATCTAAAAATTAGTACTCATTATCAACAAAACTCCATTTTTAAACAACTTCAGTATCTAATCACTCAAAATAAATAAAATTGTGTCTAATTACACGTTTGAACAATATTTAAAGGAAACAACAACTTGTCGAAATCTCTTTCTTAAAAAGAACAAAGATTATGGAACCGCTTGGCGGATTTTGCGTCCTTCCTCGCTAACCGATCAAATCTTTATCAAAGCAAAACGCATTCGCAGTATAGAGGTTAATGGTTTGATGAAAGTAGATGAAGGCGTTAAGAGCGAATATATTGGATTGGTCAACTATTGTATTATGGCACTCATTCAGTTAGAATTGGACGAAAACACACCTTTGGAGTTGAGTGAGGAAGTGGTTACGGGCTTATATGATAAATACCATGATGCTACCTTTGAATTAATGAAGGCTAAAAATCACGATTATGGAGAGGCTTGGAGAGATATGCGTAGAAGCTCCCTGACGGATTTGATTTTGATGAAGATTTTTAGAGTCAAACAAATAGAAGATAATGAAGGGAAAACGCTCGTTTCGGAAGGCTTGGATGCCAATTATCAGGATATTATTAATTATGCTGTATTTGCACTGATCAAAATGGCGGAAGAGGAGGAGAATACAAATAAAAACTAAAATAACTCACGTTCATAAAAATAAAAAACATGACAATTTATACTTTATTTCTCTATATCGGGATTGTTGCAATTGTTTTGACGGCAACATTGGGTGTAGGGCATTCAAAACTTAAAGAGCATCCTGTTACGCATCCTTTGCAATGGTTAATTCAGTATTTTGTAGGGTCTTTGCTGATCTTTTCGGGTTTGGTTAAGGCGGTTGATCCATTGGGAACAGCCTACAAAATGAAAGATTATTTTACAGAGTTTGATATACAAGGTTTGCCTTTTATGGACGTTATGCATGACTATGCCTTGGCGTTTTCTTTGGTAATGTTAGTCTTAGAATTGGTCTTAGGGGTAAGTTTGATTTTGGGGTTAGGGCAACGTAAAACCACTTGGACGACCTTATTGATGATGCTCTTCTTTACCTTTTTGACAGGGTTTAATTATTTGACTGGCTACACCTCCAAATCAGAACAAGTTGGTTTTCTAGATTTTGCCAACTGGGAAAACTTTAGCGATGGCAATATTCGTATTACAGATTGTGGTTGCTTTGGTGATTTTCTGAAATTAAAGCCAATTGAAACATTTATCAAGGATATTATTTATACTGTTTTGGCAATTTTCTTAGTCTTAAACACCAATAAACTAAAAGAATTGTTGCCAAGAGATAAAAAATTAGGACCTGCCAATGTAAGGACATTGGTTGGCTGGGGGCTAACAATTATTGCATCTTGGTTCTGCTTGCAAAATTTCTATTTTAATAAGCCAATGGTTGATTTTAGACCCTTTGCAGAGGGAATGGATTTAAGAGCAGCTAAAGAAGAATGTGCAGCTAATACAGCAGTTGTAGAAACAATTTATACGTATAAAAATAAAGAAACAGGAAAAGAACAAGTGGTTAAGGCTACAGAGTTAAGCCAGTTTCCTTATTTATGGGAAGAAAAAGATGCTGCTGGCGAAAATGTATGGGAGAGCCAAAAAGATAAGACGCAGCGAAATATGATTAAGGAAGGTTGTACTTCTCAAATTCAGTATTTTGAATTTCCAGAAATCTTAGACGAAAGTAAGTATAACTTTTTGGTGGTAGGAGGCGATTTGGACAAAGCCGATAAAAATGCTTTTAGACAGATTGGAGAAATTGCTGCTCAAGCCGAAAAAGAAGGCTATGCTACTCGTGCATTGTATTATTATACCCACAAACAAACTGTGGATGAGTTTCGTCACGATGTGAATGGAGCCTATGAATTTCATACCGCAGACGATAAATTGTTAAAAACAATCGTTCGTGCCAATCCTGGTTTGGTCTTGATGAAGGATGGAAAAGTAGTTAAAAAATGGCATCACAAACATATTCCTACCTATGCAGAAATTGCAGGAAGTTATATGAAATAATAGCCTTAAACAACAATAAAAAAAATCCTGTTCCGCAGTAGTGGAACAGGATTTTTTAGTAAAAGCATCAATGCTAGAAATACCCTAAACATCAAAGTTAACCTCAATTTCCTCTGTTGTAGGGATGGCAGAACAGCTCAATAAATAGCCATTTTTCACTTCGTCATCACTCAATGCTAAGCAACGCTCCATTTCAGCTTCCCCACTAACTATTTTGCAAACACAAGTAGAACAAGCTCCACTCATACAAGAATAAGGAGGATCTTCATCAATTCTGAGCAAGCCATCTAGAATTGATTCGTTGGGTTCCAAAGTTAATTCAATCTTTTTGCCATTCATGGTCACCACAGCTTTAGCACCAATGCCATTTCCTTTAGAGCCATCGGTTACATTATCTTCTGTTACAAACCATTCGATGTGTATGTTTTTGTCTTCAACCCCCAATCCTTTGAAGGTATCTTCTGCGGTGCGCATCATTCCTTGAGGACCACACATAAAACACTCAACCGCTGTATTGCCACGATGATATTTGTTATAAATATCCTTAATGGTTTTGGCATCAATACGACCTTTTAGCCCTTCCCAGTCAATGACTTTTTTGGCAAAAAAGCCAAAAATGCCTCCTTCCTTACGTTCTTTGGGTCTAGAAAGCGTATGCACAACGTGAAGTTGTCCAGCATAGCGTTTGCTTAATTGATCCAATTCTTCTTTGAACATGATGGTGTCCTCATTTCTATTCCCATAAAGCAAACAAATTTGGCTTTTAGGTTCTTCCTCTAAAATAGATTTGAGAATAGAAAGCATGGGAGTAACGCCCGATCCTGAGCACAATAAAAAATAATCTTTGGTTTGGTTGGCATCCAACGGTGTATTAAAGTGTCCCTGTGGAGGCATTACTTCAATTTCAGTGCCTACGGTAACGTTGTCATTGATATGGTTAGAAACCAAACCTTTGAAAACGCGTTTAACGCCAATTTTTAGATCTTTATCCATGCTAGGGCTAGAACATAGGGAATAAGCTCTACGCTCTTGTTTGCCTCGGAACATGAATTTTAAGGTTACATATTGACCATGTGTATATTGAAAACTTTCTTTTAGATTATTCGGAACATCAAAGCTAAGTACGACTGCATTGTCGGTATCGGTTTGAACACCTTTTACTTTTAGCTTATAAAAATTAGTATCAGCCATTATAATAGTTGATTAAATGAGAGAAAACAGCCTCTTAAATTTTTTTGCAGGGCAAAATAAAACAATTTCTAGGAATTTTCACTTATAATTTAACGCTAATTTGTACTAAGTACACCTGTATGCTATTGTAGGCTTAAGGTTGCCCAGTTCATGCGCTAGTTTTTAATTTTTTGTTTTAAAATGCCACTTAGTTCTGCAATAATTTTAATAAGGTTAATTCTAAATCTTTGGAATCAAAAGAAGTGGGGGTATAGGCAAAGTTTCCTTCTTTGGTAATTAGGAAAAATTTGGGAACGGATAAAATTTCATAATCTGTTGTAATTTGAGAAGACAGGGGATCAAAATATAAGTGTTGCCCTTTAAATTCATTTTCATGCACGGTTTCTTCCCATTTGCTTTTGGAACGATCCAATGAAATATGGAGAAAAACCACTTCTTTGCCTGCAAATTTAGGCTCAAATGCCTGCAAAATTTCTATTTTTTGCATACAAGGACGACACCAGGATGCCCAGAAATCTAGATAAACGACCTTTCCCTTAAATTGAGCTAAACTAACTGGCTTGCCCTCTATATTGGTCAAGGTGAAATTAGGTGCAGGTGTTCCTGCTGCAAATTGATTGGCTTTCTGAAAAGGGTCTAAGACTACCCGATCAAGCTCGTAGTACGGATTTTCTTTGATAAAATCTTCGTAGATTGGTAACACTATTTTTGGGTTTTCTTTGCGCAGTGCCAATGCTAAAAACTGAGCCATTGTAAAATATTTGGTTCTTCCCTCTAAGTAATGTTTACTATAATTATACAATTGAATGTAAATACTTGGATCGGTATTGGGACGGTGGCGGCAGCGATAATGGACAAAAGCAGTAATAAAATCACGATAATTTTGATTGCCCAATGATCGATCATTTAGGACCAAAACACTATCTAGAAAACCCAAAAAGGTAGAATCTAAACGGTGACGACCTTTGTAAACATCTCCATAAGTCAGCAACTTTAGCCACTTATCATAATTGAATTCCGTTTGTAAAAATGTAACAAAATCAGGGCTAAGGTTTCGACCAGGTTCTTTCGCAAAAAGCTGATACATGGATTCCTTTTTTTGTCGTTCTGTTTCTATTCTCGCTAAAAATTCAGTAGGACTGTTTTGTTGCATGATCTTGTCCAAGTCTTCGTGAATTTTGTAATAATGAATTCCTTTTCGATATTGACGATATTTGAATAGGATAGGATCTTTGGGGAATTGTTTTTGATAATTTTGCAACAAAATGTTATTGTCTTTAGCTCGTTGTCCAAAACTTATTTGATGCGGAAAGGTTTGGCTATCAAATTCTATGTACAAAGAATCATTGGGTTCTAAAAAAAGTTGACATTGTTGATTGCCATAATGCAGCGTCACCAATTGAGGAATTTCAATACGACAAGCTAAACCAAAATTATGCGTGGCATTAAGCGTTGCGCTATATTCTTCTACCGTATTATTAATATAACGTTTGTTGATTTCTAATAAGACCTCTCCAATGGAGTCGTTGTTGATGGTACCTGTTAGTAATACATTGTTGCGTTGAGCTATGGTAGAATAGCTAGAAAAAAGTAGGACAAATAGTAAAAGCTTGTGCATAGATATTTTTTGAAGTAACTTAAAATACTTACGATTAAAAAATTGGGCACGCTTGAAACAATTGGGAAGAAATGAGATAGGAAAACAAGTCCTGTATTTAAATTAAGGATTATCAACTAGGAAACAAAATTGACCAGCTATAAATATGGAAAAAAAATAAATTTCTAATGAATTAGCCTTGATCTTGGCTTGAAGCTTTATGGTATAATAGGAAGATAGACTTAATCTTGTAGAATACAGTCCTAGTCTACTACTTTTATTATAGGCGGTAAGTCCTGTATTGACTTACCGCCTATAGCTGTTTTCTAAAAAGATATAATAGAACCCTTTATTAGCGATGAGCACATTGTTGAAGAGCAAGAATCGCTTCAAATAATCAGATCAACAGCCAGAAAAGGAACAAAATACCTTAGAATGAAAAGTTTAGGGTAACCCGTACCGAAAACAATTGAGCATCCCTGTTGTCCAAATAAGTAATTCGCCACAAAGCATCTACCCGTATAAATTGAAATATATTTTCGATGCCAATACTTGCCTCAGCATAAGGACCTTTGTCGAAACTACCATAAAAAGCACCTTCATTAAATGGTTTTTGCCTGTCTTTAGAACGTTTGATGTTTCTGTCGTAATGATTTAAGCGGTTGGCATTTTTGTTTTTGTGGGATAGTGTCCCCCAAGAGCCACGAACGGCTGTTACCAATCTCCATTTTAACCATTTTCTAATAAACGGAATGCGATTTAACAAAAAGCCATCCCAATGGTGTTCAATTCTAGCATGGACAAAAAAGTCACTCACAAACTCAAAACTATTCATGCTATTAAATGAAGTTTTATTATAGAAATAAGCTTCATTGCCTGGATGCGTTTCGAGCAATAAATAGGGGAGTGGTTTGAAACTAAATATTTTACCAACTTCTGCCTCATATTCAATCCATCCAACAGGGCTGGTATAAAACCAATGTTTGATTCCCAAACGAACTTTGTGAAAATTAAATTGAGACTTTAATATTCCTTTTACGCCAAAGGTATATTGCAAGTTAATGATAGGAAATTTAGAACCTAAGCTAACATCCTTGAATGGTCCAGATATTTTGCGTTCTTTATAAGCAAAACGTGCTTTTAGCACCACCTCTGTAGAACGAATTTGTGTGATGGTATCAATACGACCTAGGCTTTCGTGATTGTTTTCTAAAAACTTGAAATTTAATCCACCCAAACGAGTATGTTGGAACCCAACAGGGTTTAGACGGCGATGCAGAATAGCAATTCGATTAGAAAAACCTCGTTTCCAAGCATATTGAAACCAAACTTTACCTTCTTGGATATACATCATCTTTTGAGGAACATAACGACGGAGCCAACCTGAAAATAAACTTTGTGTTTTGCGTTCTTCCGTATTTCTATTTTCAAACGTAACATCATTGATAAAACTAGCTCCAATAGCCGCACGGCGATAACGATTAAAAACATACTGCATATTGCCACCATATTTCCAACGCTTATCTTTAAAACCATAACCAGCATAACCATAGATTTGAAACTTCTTGCTTAGGGCATTACTCGTTCCTAGACCTAGGCTTAGGCGAATCCCTTCTACGTCATTCCAAGTAAACAACTTAGAGTAGGGACCTATTTTGATAGGACCAAAGACCTTGTAACCACTCACCACAATTTCTACAATTTCGGCTACTGTTTTGAAAACAGGAATATTTTGGACACTGTCTACCATTTTGTAAACCCCTGCCTCGTTTTTGGACAATGACTCATGACGATTCTTATCCCAAAAGGTATCTACTTTTTCTAGTTCTTCATAACGAATTTCTTCGGGGTCTTGCTCCAAAAAAGTCTCCTTTGCATTAGATTTATCGATGTCAAAATCTTTGTAGGATACGGTTTTTCGACCAATGATTCCTAGCCCTTTGTCTTTTTTGGTCGTGGCAAAATCAATAACGGTCTTTTGTTTGGTGGGAATCCAATATTTTTCATTATAAGGGTTGTATTCTTGATAAATAATAATACGATTAACCAAATTGATATTTGCCTCAGGATTCATGCGCATATTAACTAATAACAAGGCATAATTTTCCATAGAGACCCAAAAATCACCATAAAAGGTATTGCCACTTTTGTCTTTGGGTTTAAATTTTAGTTTGTAGCTCCATTGCCCCTTTACTTGTGTGCTATCCATGATATAATATTCATAGAAGGCTAAACCCGAATTTGAAAAAGGGCTGATAAACTCTTTGCCTAACAATTTCATGGTATTGTTATAAATGTTGTATTCTTCATTCATACTACCAATAAAATCGATAACCGTTTGATTTTTTACCCCAGAAACCCGTTGTGCTTGAAGCACTTCTTTGCGTTCCAAATCCTTAATGTAAAAAACGTCATAAATACGCTCCGCTACATAAGCAGGTAAGAATGGTTTAACATCGGATACGGTGTCAATATTATCAAAAATAAATTGAAGCTTTTTGAAAATTTTCATATCCTTCATTTCCTTAGTGATATTCACCAAGTCTAGTTCAACCTTTGTATACATTTCTGCCTCATAGGAGGTAACTACTTTTTCTAGATCATTCTGCTTTTTATGCGCTATAATTTGACGAATGATTTCATTAGCAGGGTTTTCCCCAGCCAAGACAGTAACTTCTACCCCAATATCCAAAGTACCCGACTTCATACGGAAATGAATAACTTGTTCTGTTTTGGACTTGTCAATGGCTTTGATAACATCGGCATAACCCAGTGAGTTAGTGGCTAAGCTATCTCCTTCGGAGGGATCCAATTGAAGGGTATAATTGCCATCGATATCGGTTGTTACACCATTGCTTGTTCCCAATACATAAACATTACAAAAAGGCATGGCCTCTTCCGTATCATCATCAATGACAGTGCCTGTAATGGTAATTGTTTGGGCTTGAATAGTAGTTGTAAAAAAAAGAAATAGAAAAAGGATTAGAATTGTGTATTTCATTAGTAATGGTTCGCAAAGGTGTAGATATGAGTCTTATATCTAAATGGTTTTAGTAAAAAACTAAATTACATAAAAAAAATTAATTGTGTATTAAATTTTAGAGCGCTTGATAGGTTCCCTGACTATATGACTATTTTATTTATAATGGATAAGATAGCATAAGACCAAGGATTGATAAGCAGAAGCAGTAGATTTAATCCTTAAAAAGTATCTAATTATTGGCAACTAATTTGTCTTTTAACTCGTTTATTAGCAATTTTAAGGACTAGTTTTCCACTATTGCTTTATTCTATCAAAAATATGACCAAAACAACAATTTTTATTATTACAATTTTTATTGTTCTGCTAATTAGTTCTGGGTATGCTTATTGGAAGTCTACTGCTGCAATTAATAAGGTTCATATCTATATGAATAAAGTTGACCTATCTTTATATGCCCATAGAGGAGTTGTGGTGTTGGAACCGTCAAATAAGACGGCAATAACAGGAGGAGCGATTGCTCGTATAGATAAACGATTTAGAGAAGGAAAAAGGTTGGTCGCTTTAGCGCATTATCAAAATTTATTGCAAGAAGATCCCAATAATATGGAATTATTGTTGAGAATTGGTCTTATCTATTTGCAGGAAAAAGAATATAGCTTGGCACAGGAAAATTTAGATTTAGTTTATGGCTTCAAAGAATCTGTTTTTGCTTTGGATGCTGCTTGGTTTTTAGCGTTGCTGAATGCAGAATATGGCAATTGGAATCGTACCAAACAATTGTTAAAAGAAGTCATTGATGAGCGAGGAAATTATCATTTGTCAGCCCAAGACTTATGGACAGATTTAGAGGCATAAAAAAACGAATTATGCGTTAAGACAACACATAATTCGTTTAAGAAAAACGATTGATTTAGCGGCTATTTATTTTGTTTCGCCCAAGAATCTTTTAAGGTAACAGTTCTGTTAAAAATTAACTGATCTGCTGTTGAATCTTTATCCACGCAAAAATACCCCAAACGCATGAATTGAAATTTATCCAGTACTTGTGCTGTTGCCAAACTAGGCTCAACATAAGCCGTAATTGTTTTTAGAGAGTTGGGATTCAAAAACTGTTTAAAATCTACGCTACGTTCCACTTCTTTTCCATTGGCATCAGTAACGGTTTCTTTGTGCCCAGTAGGTTTGGGATCACTAAATAAACGATCGTACAAATGCACTTGTGCGGGTACAGCTTGCTCAATAGATACCCAATGCAACACGCCTTTTGCCTTAATACCACTGGTATCTTGTCCTGAACGACTGTTTTCATAATACGCACAATGCACTTCTATTACGGCTCCGTTTTCATCGGTTTTGTAATCGGTACAATGAAGAATATAAGCCCCTTTTAGACGAACATCTCGACCTGGAGCTAAGCGGCGCCATTTTTTATTGGCTTCGATGGCAAAATCTTCTTTCTCAATATAAATCTCTCTAGAAAAAGGAACTTGACGACTCCCCATACTTTCATCCTTTTGATGGTAGGCAATGGTCAAATCTTCTATCTGCCCTTCAGGATAGTTGGTAATGACAACTTTTAGAGGATCTAAAACGCTCATAACACGAGGAGCAATTTGATTAAGATCGTCTCGAACGCTTCCTTCTAAAGAAGACAAGGCAATAAATTGATCTCTTTTAGAAACCCCTGCACGATGAATAAAATCACGGATAGCAGCAGGGGTATATCCTCTACGACGCATTCCAGAAAGTGTTGGCATACGAGGATCATCCCAGTCTTTTACATGACCTTCTTCTATCAATTCTTTCAACTTTCGTTTACTCGTAACGGTATAATCAAGGTTGAGGCGTGAGAACTCAATTTGTTGTGAACGATAAATTTCTAATTTTTCTTGACACCAATCGTATAACGGACGATGATTTTCAAATTCTAAAGAACACAAAGAATGAGTAATGCCTTCAATAGAATCGGATTGCCCATGAGCCCAATCATACATCGGGTAAATGCACCATTTATCCCCTGTACGGTGGTGAGGAGCGTTGATGATACGATAAATAATAGGATCACGCATGTGACGATTATCTGCCTTCATGTCTACTTTTAGACGCAAGACACAAACCCCATTTTCATAGGCTCCATTTTTCATCTTTTCAAACTCTGCTAGATTCGTTTCAACAGTTGTGTTGCGGTATTTACTCTCCTGACCTTTTCGTTTTTCGTCGTCCATCGTTTCCGAGCTAGAGAAATCAACATAAGCCAAGCCTTCTTGGATCAATTTAACCGCATATTCATATAAGGTGTCAAAATAATCAGAAGTAAAAAACAGACGATCTTCCCAGTCAAAGCCTAACCACTTGATGTCCTTTTGGATGGCATTGACAAAATCTGTTTTTTCGGTAAGTGGGTTGGTGTCATCAAAGCGCAAATTCGTTTTTCCATTGTACTTATCTGCAATACCAAAATTTACACAGATTGCTTTGGCATGTCCAATGTGTAAATAGCCATTGGGTTCAGGAGGAAAACGAGTAAGGACTCGATTATCAAATTTACCAGTTGTATTGTGTTCTTCTATAATGCGCTCAATGAAATTTAGCGATTCTGTTTTGGGCGCGTTGTTATTTTCGTGACTCATTTGTAAGTAGTCGATTAGATTTTTTTACTAAAAACCCAAAGTTAGAATTTTTTTATTAGACTTGTCTATTAAAACTCTTCAATTCTTAAATGGGATAATTCGTAATCTTGATAAGATTTAAGGATAAAAGCTATAGCAATGCTAAATTGCTAAATTTAGTTCCCAATTGTTTTGCCTTTATAAAAAAAAGAACATTCTGTACAACAAAAAACATCGGTAAAACTAAACTACTTAGTCACTTGTTATATGTACCTAACTTTTTTGTATATTTGCTCTACTTTGGGGAGTAGCGATTGTTGCTAAAAGAACAAAAAATTGCCCTGAAGTATTGAAGAATAACAATTCATAACCAACAAAATAAATTTAAGATGCGTGTTCGTTTTGCACCGAGTCCAACTGGAGCCTTACATATAGGAGGCGTTCGTACAGCTTTGTACAACTATTTATTGGCCAAAAAACATGGGGGAACCTTTATACTTCGTATTGAAGATACCGACCAAACTCGATATGTAGAGGGGGCAGAACAATACATTATAGATGCCTTAGAATGGTTAGGGTTAGAATTTGATGAAAGCCCATCAAAAGGAGGAGCTTATGGTCCTTATCGCCAATCAGAACGCAAAGCAACAGGAATTTACGAGAAGTTTGCGAACCAATTGATTGAGAATGGACACGGTTATTATGCTTATGATACCGAAGAGGAACTAACAGAAGCTAGAGAAAAAGCAGAAGCCCAAGGAACAAAATTTAAATATGATGCGGTTACTCGTATGCAAATGAAAAATTCATTGAGTTTGTCAGCCGAGGAATGCAAAGCCTTGGAGGCAGAAGGGGCACCCAAAATAGTACGAGTGATGATCCCTGCGGAGGGAAATGTTACTTTTGAAGATATGGTTCGTGGCGTGGTTACTTTTAACTGTGCTGAAATGGATGATAAGGTAATGCTCAAGAATGATGGAATGCCGACTTATCATTTGGCAAATATCGTAGACGATTATCACATGAAAATTACACATGTTATTCGTGGTGAAGAATGGTTGCCTTCTACTCCTTTGCATGTTTTGTTGTATCAATTTTTGGGTTGGGCAGATGCCATGCCTATTTTTGCACATTTACCGTTGATTTTGAAGCCAGAGCCAACCGCTTATCTCAACAAACGATCAATTCAAGCATTTACAGAACGCTTTACCAATGAATTTTTGATTAAGCATACTGCTTATGCTGCTAAAAAGGATCAAGTAGCAAAAACAATTCAGCCTTTGCTCCAAGATTTTAAAAACGTTTCTGAGCGTATTAGAATCAATGAGAAAAAAGATTCTAATCTTCAAAAGGAGATTAAGTTATTTTTGAGAAATAGCATGTATGGCAAATTGAGCAAGCGAGATGGTGATCGTTTAGGCATGCCTGTATTTCCATTGGATTGGAAGGGAGAGACCGAAGCCGATAGCTTTAGAGGGTTTAGAGAATGGGGCTTTTTGTCTGAAGCTGTATTGAATATTTTAGCCTTATTGGGTTGGAACGATGGGACAGAACAAGAAATTTATTCTAAAGAAGAAATGATTAATAGCTTTACCATGGATCGAGTATCTTCTTCGGGCGCTCGATTTAATTTTGAAAAAGCAAAATGGTTTAATAAGCAATATCTAGCCCAAATGGAGAATGCCGATTTAGTGGTCTTGGTTAGACCTACTTTAGATGCTCATAAGGTTGTTGTTGAGGAAAAGAAACTAGAACGTATTGCCGAATTGCTCAAAATGCGTATCAATTATACCACGGATTTTTATGCACAGGGAAGTTACTTTTTTAACGATTTAGATTTGGAAGCAGTTGCAGAAAGGCATCAAAAGAACTTTCAGAAAAAAATATTAAATAAGTGGGGAGATGAACAAAAAGCATTTATGAATCGCTTGATCGAAATTATTTCATCCGCAGATCATCTTGTCTCTATTTATATTGAGGCTATTCTTGAACCTACCATTGCAGATAGAAAAGGGGAGATCTTACCGATATTAAGATTGGGACTTTCTGGTGAAATGGGTGGACCTAGTATTTATGAAATTATGGAGGTTTTGGGGAAAAATGAAACGATAAAACGTTTGTTGGCATTCATTGATTTTTGTGAAAAAAAGTTGGTGAAATAAATTGCGAATACATTTTATTAACCTGTTAATGAGGTTGATATTGTAAGGGTAGAGGTTAGATTTGGGACTCTGTGTGGAGGGCTAAATCTAACCTCTTTTTTTTATAGGAGAAGCGTTAATTTGGATTTTATAACGAGTGTGAGTTGTAATTTTTATACCCAAAATAAGGAATTAATGCAGGTCTATTTTATGGAGAAAAAACAGTTGTATAGAAGCCTTGATTTTTAATCAAATCGAATTATTTGTTGGTTTTGACAAAAAAACAATTAATGTTAAATTAACAAAAAAAATAGATACATAACTAGCAATTAATCATTGAAAAAAAATATTTATTAAGGGTTTAAGTCTTTGATTGATAGTTCATTTGCTTGTTTTTGTTTTTGTTGCAACAAAATGCTGTGAAATTTATGGGAAGACAAATGCAGTGTTGGGTAAAGAAAAAATAATGAAATTAATTTCTACTTTTTGAAACTTTGCGGTATAATTGTCCGTTTCTTGTGCATTACATTATAAGTAGAATTAAAACGTTTTGTTTCTTAATTAAAAATAAGAAATCCCTAAAACAAGATATTTATAGAACTTAAATTTAGACATCTATGAGTGAAGACAATAAAAAGAAAACTAGATATAGTGATGAGGACTTAGCAGAATTTGAAGTTATGATCAACGAAAAGTTGCACGATGCTAAACTTCAATTGGAAGATTTGAAGGATCAATTGAGAGAGCTAAATAATAGTGGAGATGAAAATCGTGCAGGAACGTTTGACGATGGAGCCTCAAATTGGCAGAGAGAACATTTGAGCAAATTGGCAGCTCGTCAACAAAAATTTATTCGCAATCTAGAATATGCACTAATTCGTATCAAAAATAAAACCTATGGTATTTGTTCGGCAACGGGTGTGCTAATTAGTAAAGAACGATTGACCTTAGTGCCACATGCTACCAAAACAGTAGCGGGTAAACATTCTACCCAAGGGAAGGCCAAAAGACAAGAAAAGCCCAAATTCTTTAAAGAGTAAAAGCTACCTAAAATAAAAAAAGAAGATTGTTTTAAATTATTTTTAAAATAACTTTTTTGAGCTATATTGTTGATTATTAGTGTTGATTTGAAGGGGAGAAGTTTTGAGGGGTTATTTTTTTTAGAAAAAAAGTCTTTTTTTTTGTTGAAAAGTTTGCAAGTTTAAAATCTGTTCGTATATTTGCAACCGCTTAAGGAGCTAAGTAATACAGACAAAACGAAAGAAGTTTTTAAAATCTTAGTCAACCTAATAGCAATAAGCACGGCTTCATAGCTCAATTGGATAGAGCACCTGACTACGGATCAGGAGGTTGGGGGTTCGACTCCCTCTGAAGTCACCAAAGAATAGGAGATAATAATAAAACAATCAGTCCCGTCCATTTAGTGGCGGGACGTTTTAAATTAGAAGAAAGTCATGTCTAAAATATGCCAATTAACTGGAACAAAACCTTTAGTAGGTAATAATGTTTCTCACTCAAAGCGTAGAACAAAAAGACGCTTTAATCCGAACTTGCAAACTAAACGCATCTATGTTAAAGAGATCAACTCTTGGATTAAAGTAAAATTGACCACTAGAGCGCTACGCAATATGGAGAAAATTGGTACATTTAAGTATCTAAAACAACAATTGGCTGCTGGATTTGATCCTAAGGTTTGGGTAGAAAATGATAAAACTACTGAAGCTGCTAAAAAAGCAAAGCGTGGTTATAGGAGAGTAGAGCATGTTGATGCAAATGGACATAAATCTTATTCTATTACTTATGAGCCAGAAGGGCAAAATAATAGAAAAGTAAAACTTTCTAGCATTATCAAATAAGCAATTCTCGAAAAAGATTAAAATCATTATAAGTTATGGCTAAGAAGAGCAAAGGGAATCGTGTACAGGTTATCTTAGAATGTACAGAGCATAAATCTACTGGTATGCCAGGTACTTCTCGTTATATTACGATGAAAAATCGTAAAAATACACCTGACCGTATGGAATTGAAAAAATTCAATCCTATCCTAAAAAAATATACTATACATAAAGAAATTAAATAATTATGGCTAAGAAGGTATCAAAGAACGCAAGGGTCGCACAACGTGCGGCAAATGCAGGCTCGGGAAAAGATCACGTTAAGTGTGTTAAATCTACTAAAGATCCTATTACTGGAAAGATTTCTTATAAAGAAGTAATCATTCATAAAGATCAAGTAAAAGAATTCTTTGCAGCTAAATAATTTAGCTTGTAAATTTTAAAGATATTATACAATAGGCTTCTCCGTACTTGGAGAAGCTTTTTGTGCTTACACCTATTTATAATTAGAAACACGCTATGGGATTTTTCAAAAAACTCTTTGGAAAAAAAGAGGAAGAAAAGGAACAACTTAAAGAAGATCTTGATAATGGTTTAGAGAAGTCAAGAAAAGGTTTTTTTGGTAAATTAGCCACAACTTTTGCTGGGCGTACCACCATTGACGAAGAGGTTTTAGATGATCTGGAGGATATTTTAATCGCTTCAGATGTAGGGGTCGAAACAACCATCAAGATTATTCAACGAATAGAGGCTAGGGTTGCTCGTGATAAATATGTTACCACTAAAGAACTCAATGAAATATTGAGGGATGAAATTGTGCAATTATTGGCACTTAATAATTCGGATGATAAGGTTACCTACGAGTTGCCAGAGGGCAAAAAACCTTATGTTATTATGGTTATTGGTGTAAATGGTGTAGGAAAAACAACTTCTATTGGCAAATTAGCCAATAAATACAAAGAAGCTGGCAAAAAGGTTTTGTTGGGGGCTGGCGATACTTTCCGTGCTGCTGCTGTTGACCAATTGGAGATCTGGGCAAATCGTGTTGGTTGTGATTTTTATAGCAAAGGAATGCATGCCGATCCTGCTGCTGTTGCTTATGAGACGGTTCGTTATGCCAATGAAAATGATCACGATGTTGTTTTTATTGATACCGCAGGGCGATTGCACAACAAAAAGGGCTTAATGAAGGAGCTCGAAAAAATTAATAAATCTATTGGGAAACAAATCCCTGGTGCTCCTCATGAGGTAATGTTGGTCTTGGATGGTTCTACTGGACAAAATGCGTATGAGCAAGCCAAACATTTTGCTTCTGTAACCAACGATGGTATTACATCTTTGACCGTAACCAAATTAGATGGAACGGCAAAAGGAGGGGTTGTTATTGGAATTAGCGATCAATTTAATATACCTATTAAGTATATTGGGGTAGGAGAGGGAATGCAACATCTACAAGAATTTGATAAGCGTGAATTTGTCGATTCTTTTTTCAAAAACTAGGAGATAGCATTTTTAAATTAAATAGAACTTAATTCGCAGGGTATTAGACCATTGTCTTTTTTTTCTTAAAAAAAGTCATTCTTGGGTAAACAGATCCAAGAATGACTTTTGTATTTGATAAGCAGTTGTTTAGCTGTTTTATTAGAGCTTCTAAAAAAAAAATTAAAAACGCTAGCGGAGAATTAGTATCATTTTAAACAACTTCTTTTGCAAATCTTCGTACTATAAAACGTTAGTAATTTTGTCATTTGTCTTATTGCACATTCCCTTTAAATAGCGTTCTCTAGAAACTGCTTGGTATTTGTCTGTACTACCAATAACTTCTTGTTCTTTTTCATTAGACAAACGCATTGTAAACGATGCATCCTTGCCTGTTTCTTTACAAACAGCAGTGACATAGCTAATATCGTCAGAAAGCGGTATTAGTAAACTAATTTGCTCAAAAGGTTTTCGGCGATAGTCCCCATTTAAACCACAAACTTCAACTATTTTACCATTGTTGGCCCATTGATCACAATAAAGGTGTGCATCGGCATAAAATTGAATTTCATCAATACAAATAACATCATAATCTTGAATAAAGTTATGAACTTCTTCCAATTTATGACATGAAGTTGCTTTGTAGCTAATTTGATCGTGTGTTACAAGCATTTCTTCAGAACCGCTATAACGAGTATCGTTGGCATATTTGATTAATAGGCATTTTTTACCTGCAATTTGATAACGTCTATATCTTGTTAATAAAATAGTACTTTTGCCCGAAAACATGGGACCTAAAATTAAGCTTAATTTACCAGCCATAAGAAAAAAGTTACGATATATTTAGATTATAAATTTATGTAAATAATATTGTGAAAATCTCTAGAAAAGAAGTTCTAATTTGTCCGTTTAATTTTTTCGTAGCATATTTGCATCAATACATTTAGAATGTGCTAATGCTATAAAAACTAGTAAATTAGGACATATATTAATTGTTTATACTAAAACTTAATATAGGTAATTAGTATTTGCCATTCTAAAAGCTATTTGGGGTATCATAAAATAAAAATAAGTAATTGTAAGTTAGTATTTTATGGAGTGTTTTTATAGTAAGATATAGTTGGAATAAAAAACATACGGATATAATATTGTATTGCTCCATCAAATATCTTTATTAAGACGATCATTTCTCCATAATTCTATTGATTGGGTTGTGTTATTGTTGGGTAGGCAATGGTACTTTTTTTGAAGAAAAAAAACAAGCAATCTGTAGATTTTATTGAAATAAAACGTAACTTTTATAGTATTCCAAGCCCAAATTTCCAATGAAAAATATCTCCTTGTAATCGTAATATATGATGAAAATATACATTAAATTTATTATCTTTTTATTTCTTTTTCAAACGAATAATTTGCTTGCTCAATTGCCTTCTACAGGTAAGAGTAAGGGGGCTTATACCATATTTAGAAATGGTGAAAAAAAGTTTTATAAAGGAAACCTCAAAGGCGGTGAAGCAACCTTTGAGCGTTCAGCCAATCGTTATGAAAACAATGGAGACATTAATGGTTATATTGCAGCAAAAGCGATGGAAGCGATTGTATTGCTCAATAAAAAGCAACCCAAAAAAGCTTTTTTAGCCTTTAAGAGAGCAGAGGAGTTGTACAATGCACAAACAAAGCATAATGAGGCTACACGTGCTTATTTGAGGTTGTGTTTGGGGAAATATCATTTGTATTATGACGAACAAAAAGAAGCTACTGTTTTTTTGGAAGAAGCAGGAGCGGTAGCACTTAAAAATCCTGAATATGTATCTCCTATTTTTAATATTGAATTGCAACAGACGCTTGGGGATTTATATTTGAGAAGGGGAGATAAAGAAGCCGCTCTAAATGTTTTTGAGGAATTGCTGAAAAATGCCAATAAACTACCTGCGGAGGATCAAAACCAAGATTTACTAAATAAATACCAGATAGAAGCAGGACGTTTGTATGACGATATTTTACCGCCAGCAGATGCAGCTACTCGATATGGCAATTTGTTGAATACGGCAGATTCTAGCCAACGAGGAACACTTAACTTTAAAACAGGTCGTTCTTTGTATCAGTATACGGAGTATGAAACGGCTTATAAGCACCTTAATGATGCCCTTACGTATGATTTGAGCCCCAAGGAACGGGCAGAAACCAAAGCAATGTTGGCCATTATAGCCATGAGTATCAAGGATTATCAAGATGCTTTGGAACAAAATGGAGAAGCTTTGTCTATTCAATTGGGTATCGGGGGTTCTGCAAGAGATATTTATAATGGTTTACTCCAGCAAGGGAAGATTTGTAAAGAGTTGGAAATTACGGGCAAGTCCTTGTATTGGTACAAAAAAACAGTCAAAAACATTACCCCAAGTTGGTCATTAGATCAAGAGCTGGTGCATTATGATTTAGAAAAAATTGAACATTTAGGGAATCCTGCTTTGAGTGAGAATTTTAACATTGCTTTATTGAATTATGAGCGGGCAGAACGTTTAATTAGCCGATTGCCTAGCAAAGAACGAGATGTTGCTAAAATTGAAATTTATATGGCTAAAGGAGCGCTATATTTTTCAGCTCGTAATTATGATAAATCTAAAGTTTATTATGCCAGCGCTTTAGAACTTATGGCGGTTACTTATCCTGAAAAACACGCCTTAGTTGCCGAGGCAACTCGATTTATGAGTGAAATAGCGATTCAACAATTCAATTATAACGAGGCTTTGGAATTTATCAATCGTTCTATTAATGCCGCAACACTAGAAAATGCGAGGGTAATTAGTGGTGTAGATTTACCAATTCCACAAGAAGCAAATTATCCCTATGAATTGTTATATGCTACCATTACCAAAGCTACTGTGGTCTATCATTTATATATCCAGAAGGGAAGCCCAACGAGAAAGCAACTGCTACATGCACTCAGTATTTCAGATTTGGCAATGGAAATGTTGGTAAAACTGAGAGCGACTTATCGTACAGAGGGAGCTAGGTATAAACTATCCGAATTGTCACAAGCAATTAGCCACCAAGCAATACAAACGACCAGCCGTTTGTATACACAAACAAAAGAACAATCTTATCTTTATCGTTTATTCAATTATATTGAGAATTCCAAAAGCTCGCTACTGCTTCAGGCGGTACAACAATTGAGAGCTCAAAAAGTATCAAGGGTTCCTGATTGGGTTGTAGAAAAAGAAAATAAGCTAAAAACAGAAATTGCCTATCTGAGTGGAGAGATTTATTATGAGGCTAAGAAAGGGAAAGATATGGATAAAAAACGGCTAGAAAAGCTAGAGAAAGAACTTGCAGAAGCAGAAAAAAAGTATCCTGATTATTTAGACTATATTGAAAAAACCTATCCCGAATATTATGACCTAAAATACAAGCAGCGTCCTATTGATTGTCAAGAATTGCAAAAGCGAATGGGGGATAAGGAAATTTTACTGAATTATGTAGTTGTTGATTCTCTTATCCATATTATGTTGGTTGAGCAAGAAAAAATCGTCTATAGAACGATCGCTACACCACAACGTTTAGGGCGTTCTATTACAAAATATATTCGCTCTCTAAAAGGGGAAAATCCTAATGATTTTGTGAAGTATAGCAATATTTGGTATGAGACATTAATAAAACCTATTGAAAAGCATTTGGATGATCGATCTATTGTTGTTATTCCTGATGCAGAACTCAATTACTTGCCCTTTGAGTTGATTCCAACAGCAATTATTTCACAGTCGTTTTCAAGTAGCAAAACAAAAGATTATAGTGTTTATAAAGAAGTGCCTTACTTGATTAGAAAGGCTGCAATTGCCTATAATTATTCTGCTACCTTATATTTGGAAGCGAAGGAACATGATTATTCTAATGTTCCAGATGGATTTATGGGGTTTGCGCCCGATTTTTCGAATGTTAAATCATTTACGTTAACCAATCGACACCAACAAAGTAAATATCAGGACTTATTGCTTTCTCCTTTGGATAATGCTGCCTTAGAAGTGAAAAAAATAGGAAGTTTAACAAAGGGAGCCTCTTATACTGGTTTTGATGCAACAGAAGCGATTTTTAAAGCAGAGGCGAGTAAGTATGGAGTCTTGCATTTTGCTACGCATGGAATCCTCAACCATAAATACCCGCTGTATTCAAGTTTGGTATTATTAGGAGATGATAATGAAGATGGCTTGTTGCATACTTACGAACTTTATAATATGCAGCTTAATGCAGAGTTAGTTGCATTGAGCGCTTGTAATACAGGGGTAGGAACGATACAAAAAGGAGAGGGCGCAATGTCGGTAGCACGTGGCTTTGCCTACGCAGGCTGTCCTAATATAGCAATGACACTCTGGCCTGTATCTGATCAGGCTACACAAATATTAATGGAGAATTTTTATACTTATTTAATGCAGGGAATGCCCAAAGCACAAGCATTACAATATGCTAAATTAAATTTTTTGGACGCTGGCTCAGGCTTAATTTGTGTGCCTTATTTTTGGAGTGGGTTGATTTTGGTTGGAACGCCAGATCAATTGCATAGCTTACAAATTCTCTCTTCGGGGATTGAATGGAAGTATTGGGGATTGATTGCTTTTGTAATAGTAGTGTTAGGGGGGCTATTTTGGCAGAAAAAAAGAAATTAATAAAAATATGATTTATGCAAAATAATATATATTTTTTATTTATATTACTAGTGGCTTGTACTGCAACTGCACAAGAGAATATACCAACTGTTCCTACTGCAATTTATGTAGGTAATGCGGCTTTTCATGCTCCTGTATATGGAGCTAAAATTTCTTTGGTGCTTCAGGAAGATTTTGGCAATAAAAAACGTCCTGTCAGCACTTTTATTGGTGAATTTATATCGGATAGTGCAGGTATGATTACGGTTTCTTTGATCCCCAATAAGAGTTATTTGATACAGACAACCAAAGATGGATATTATACACAATTGTCCAAACTAAAAACTACTAATTTTTCTCGTACTCATCAAAATAAGAAAGGAATTAGCTTACGTCCTAGAAATATTATATCCATTAAAGGTAATATTGCGATACCAAATGGCACTAAAGGACAGGTAACATTAACAAATACAACTACCAATTATACTCGTACAGAACAACTGGATGCTACAGGAAATTATGATATAAAGGCTGTCAAAGATAATGATTATGAACTTCATGTGTTTATTGAAGGAATGATTGATACTGTTGTTAATATAAAACAAGAAGCACTTGCTACCAATTCGGGAAACATTCCATTCGTCTATAATTTTGTCCCTAATGCTCCCAAACCCAATTATCGAGCAGGAGATGTTTTTGCCCTAAAATCTTACAATTTACGGTTTATAGATCGGACACATCGCTTATCAAGTGAAATATGGCTGGATACACTTGTTCGAATCCTAAAAGATAATCCAGAGGTTAAAATGGAACTGCAAATCCATACTGATTCTAGAAAAAGCGACCGATTAAATTTACTACTTTCAAAAAAAAGGGCTGCACTGGTACAGCAAGAATTAATTGAACGAGGTGTTACAGAAGAACAGTTCTTTTTTGAAATGAAAGGAGAAGATGAAATTTTAAATCATTGTGTTGATGGAGTTACTTGTACAAAAAGAGAACACGCTATTAATAATAGAATTGTACTAATTGTAACTAGTGGTGCGTTTTTATTTAAAGAAGATGATTAATAGGAGGTTATAAAATGTTCGTTATGTTCGTTTTTTGGTAAAGAAAAATGTTTACCCACTAGCCTTTAGACACTACCCCACTACCTAGAGTCTCAATATTCAACACCATAGATAAGCAAAATAGCACTTTAATAGAGCACTTAATTGGTCAAAGTATTTCGTAATTATTTGCCCCAAATAGCTTGTAGTATATGAATTCAAAAATTTTACACTTAATTATATTTATTGGCTTTATTGTAGTTTTTTGTCAACAGGCAATACAGGGACAATCTGTGAAAGGAGCAGAGCTTAGTTATCAATATCTTACAACCAATACTTATGAGGTTGTGCTTGATGTCTATGCCGATTGTTCGAAATTACCGCTAGGAGCTAATCAAACGATCAATATAACAGCTCCCAGTTGTGGTATTAGTTCAGGAACCATGTTGGTCAACCTTCAAAGTGGTTTTCCAAGTGATATTTCGCCAATTTGTTTAGATTCTGCCAATACGTGCAATGGAGGAAATTTCTTAGGTATTGAACACTACCAATACAAAGGCCTAGCTACCATCACTAATACCTGTAGTGATGTTGTTTTTTCTTGGGATTACTTTCATCGACAAGCAGGAATTAACACCTTAACGCTTCCCGCTATGCAGGGCATACATATAGAAGCAAGCCTAGATGCTATGATAGGAACCAACAATAGCGCACCTGAATTTTTGTATGAACCGCTATTTTTTACTTGTCTCAATCAGGTAGTAACCTATAATAATAGAGCGATCGATGCAGATGGCGATTCTTTGGTTTATGCCTTGGTCGATTGCCAAAAATCAGTAGGACTTAGTGTTGATTACAGCGGAACTTATTCTGGAGTAAATCCTTTTTCATCCAATCTACCCAACTTATCCATTGATCCCCAAACTGGTGCTATTACATTCAATGCTAATGGTGCTAACAACAATGTGCTTACTTGTGTGCAAGTAGATGAATATAGAGGGGGAGTTAAAATAGGTTCTATTGTGCGTGATGTTCAGCTCAAAATGGGAACCTGTACCAATACACTGCCAACTATTACAGGAATAAATGGATCTACAAAGTATCAAATTAATGCATTGGAAAATAAGCCTTTGAGCTTTTATGTGATTGCCAATGATCTAAACAATAACAATGCAACGATTCTAGATTTGACCTATGAGAATTCTATTGCTGGAGCCACTTTTGCCCAGCAGCCCGATCCTACTATAGGCCCCCATGCAATTCGAGGCGTTTTTAATTGGGTGCCAACTGCTGCGGACTTAGGCGAACATCTTTTTACCTTAGAAATTGAAGATGGGAATTGTCCTCGTTTGGGGAAAGCTGTAACCACTTATACGGTTCGTGTTCTTCCTGCTGCAAGTAGTGGCGTGGTTGATGCAGGACCAGACCTAACGATTTGTTTAGGCGATTCAGCCCAACTGGATGTAACTTCTGGAGCAGTTACTTACCAATGGACACCAGCAATAGGCTTGTCAGATGCTACCCTTAAAAATCCCAAAGCTTCGCCCCCAACAACAACGACTTATCAAGTATTAGCGACCAATTCAGATGGGACTACTTCCACGGATCAAGTTGTTGTTAATGTCCTTGCTTTGCCTATGGCTCTTATTGATACTCAAACCACGACAACACATCTTTGTCATGGGGGGGATATTCATCTTTTTTCTGCTTCGTTAGGACCTATACGCTACCATTGGAATGGTCCCAATGGTTTTCTTTCTAATTTACAAAATCCTAGTATTTATGGAGCAACTTCGATTCATGAAGGATATTATTATTTACAGATAGAAGATACGATTACAGGATGTTATTCTGGATATGATTCTATTTATGTAGATGTTCATGCTATGCCTTCAGCTCCTTTTATTGCTGGTCCAGGTACAACTTGTTCTGGAAATGCTTTTAGGATTGATGAACTATTATGGGTTTCTTGTGATAGCTTCTCTTGGATAGGGCCCATGGGACCTCAACCTGGTACGCCTAGTTTTGTAGAGGTGTACCCAGGAGATGCCAATTATAGAACAGGGATGTGGGTGTTGCAATGTATTGATACGGTAGCAGGTTGTATAACTACCTCAGATCCTGAATTTGTTGTGGTAGACCCTACCCCTCCACCACCTGTACCAACCAGCAATGGGCCTATTTGCATAGGAGATACCCTAAAACTTTCAGCGCCATTAGTGCTTACCGCTAATGCCAATTGGTATTCTAATCCTGGAGGAACCTTTTTTGTGAATTCAGGACCAACAATATCCATCGTAGGAGTAACCACAGACACTACTTTTTATGTACAATATAGAACCCCCAATGGTTGTCGATCTACCATAGAAGCTATTTCTGTACAGGTGCTTCCACCAGCAGCAACTCCTGATATTTCACCTGATTTAACCATTTGTGAAGGAGATGAAATTTATTTGTATACCAACTCAACAAGTGTCGATTCGTTTTTATGGACGCATGCAACACGAGTGTTACCCAATCAACCAGATTTTTCTATTGATCCAAGTATTTTGGCTGATTCAGGAATTTATAATTTAGCAATTGTTGATACCAATGGTTGCCGATCATTGGACACCTCTGTTCACGTTACCATTCATCCTAAACCGATTGCTCCAACGGCAGTCTCTAATAGCCCTAT
The DNA here is from genome assembly GCF_026000115.1 of Aureispira anguillae. Taxonomy (GTDB): domain Bacteria; phylum Bacteroidota; class Bacteroidia; order Chitinophagales; family Saprospiraceae; genus Aureispira; species Aureispira anguillae. The sequence goes on along the minus strand of NZ_AP026867.1, from coordinate 4,780,373 downwards.
TTGTGAAGGGGAAACCTTGCAATTATTCCATATCGGGGGCTGTGATGAAAGCCATTGGATAGCACCAAATGGAGCAATTATTATACAGACTACAGACACTTTAAGTATTGCTGCTGCTACCTCCAACTATCTTGCTGGAGATTGGATCTTCTTATGTGTGGATACGCTAACAGGTTGTATAGATAGTTCTAATGTTGTGAATGTGCAAATCAATCCAGTGCCTCCAATTGTATCTACCTTTAATAATGGTCCCATTTGTATAGGAGACAGTGTACGAGTAGGAGCAGCGCTATTGGGGGGAGCTAGTTATCAGTGGTATGCAGATTCATTACTAACCATTCCAATTGTTGGAGGAGTAGGACCTAGTGTGATTATTCCTAACATCACCACAGATTCTATTTTTTATGTGGCAACACAGCGAGCCAATTGTTTTTCTGTCGGACAAACATTAGTGGAGGTACACCCACCATCTGCTCAACCCAATATTAGTCCTGATTTTGATGTTTGTGAGGGAGATACCATTTTCTTAGGAACAACCAGCCCAGCAGATGATTATTTTTGGACCGTTCCTAGTGGTGGTATTATTAATGCACAAAATATAGCTGTAATCGCATTAAATACAGGAGCCTATCTTTTATCTATAGTTGACACCAATGGATGCCCTGTTCCAGACACCTCTGTTTTTATTACCGTTCAACCGCAGCCTACGCCACCTACTCTTGTTGGACCTCCAATTTGTGAAGGAGAATCCCTAATGCTAGTTGCTTTGGGGGCTTGTGATAGCATAGAATGGGTGGACCCATTTGGGGCAACTTTTGTAGACATAGATACCATTATTATTCTACCTGGAGATCCCAATTACATAGATGGGGGGATTTGGAGGGCACAGTGTATCAATACAACCACCAATTGCCAATCCTTAGTTTCTCTTAGCCACACTGCAAGAATACGAAGAATTCCTAACCGCCCAACAATTAATAATAATAGCCCTGTATGTATTGGTGAAAGTGTTACATTATCGACTCCAATGATTGGAGGAGCAACTTATAAATGGTATACGGCTGATTCAACGCTTTATATTAATGCTGGTGCTTTGGTTACTATTCCTAATATTACAACAGACAGCCTATTTCTTTTGTCTATTGAAATCAATGGCTGTACCAATTCGGATACGACCCATGTTTTGGTTTATCCTCAGCCTCCAACTCCTGCGCTACCCAATAGCATAGAAGTTTGTGAGTTGGATAGTATACGGTTTATGACAGCTCCTCAGACCGCTTATACATGGACAGGACCTAATGGCTTTTATTCCAACCAACAGAATCCTTTTATTTATCCTGCAACACTTGCAGATAGTGGAAAATATACATTAAGCATCAAAGATGCTAACCTTTGTTCCTCTGAGGATACGGCAGTACAGGTAATCGTACATGCATTACCTTTGGCACCAATTATTACTGCTCAAAGTACTGCTATTTGTGCTGGTGACAGCCTATTTATTTCATCCAATACCACTTGTGGAAAATTAGAGTGGGAAGGACCAACAGGCGTGTTGTTTTTGGCAGGGGATAGTATTGTGATAGACAGCTTGCACCCTGATTATCAAAACGGCAATTGGACGGTTCTGTGTATGGATACCGTTACAGGCTGCGCCAGTAGATCTAATCCACTAACCATAACCATTAAATCTATTCCTGCCTTGCCTATTTTGGCGAACACTAGCCCTATTTGTGAAGGAGGAGATGTCGATTTGAGCATGTCCTTAGTTGCAGGAGCTTCTTATCAGTGGTATGCATTGGACAGCACGCTTATTGATACTGTTCCCACTGTTACGATTGCTGGATTGAATAACGATACGATATTTTATGGAGTAGTTACGGTAAACGGTTGTAGCAATTTTGATACCACCCATGTTAGCGTTATCCCCAAAACCAATCCACCGAATATCATGGCACAAGAGGATACGCTGTGTAGTTCAAGTTTTATCCAATTTGGTATCAATCCGCCCACTAATTTAAGTTTTACTTACAATTGGACGGGACCCAATGGATATGTGGACACAGGTATCGCACCATTTATTTCACCTATAGATACCATTCATACAGGAACTTATTTTCTAAATGCTGTAGATGTTAATGGTTGCGTATCTTTGGATACTTCTATTTTTATATTGGTTCAGTCATTGCCACAAAAACCAGTGATTACAGGAACGAGTGTATTGTGTCAAGGAGACAGCATTCGTTTGGAGGGACCAACATGCGATAGTCTTGTTTGGAACAACCTCGCTTTTTCAGCCCTTGTTTCGGTAGTTGGAAGCCCTTATCTTACAATAGGTCCAGGAATGGTAGGCTATGATACTTTAGAGCATTGGCAGGTAAGGTGTTTTGATCGGACAACAGGTTGTGTTTCTCCTTATTCAGATGCTTTTCAAGTAAGCGTCAATCCATTACCCATAGGCATCACTCCAACGAATAGTGGCCCTGTTTGTTTTAATGGAAGTGCTACGTTATCAATTCCTCAACAAACAAATCCATCTACTTACCTTTGGTCTACGGATTCTTTAATGATAGACACAATAGGCACAGGAACTACTATTGTAGTGGATAATATTATTACTGATTCTACCTTTTATGTACAGGTTACGGATGCCTTGGGGTGCAGTTCTATTGGCTCAACAACCATTTTCTTAAGTACTCCACCAATCGTTCCCAATGCAACAACAGTTGATTCTGTTTTGTGTGAGGGAGGCAGTTTTATGCTGTTAGAATTGGGGTACCCTATGGTTGGATATGATTATTCTTGGACAGGCCCCAATGGCTTTGTTTCTATTGATAAATTTCCAACGATTTCAACTGCTACTGTGAATCAAGCAGGTTTTTATACTGTAGTAGTGATAGATTCGAATGGCTGTGCATCGCCAAGTGACTCTGTTTATGTAAGGGTAAATGCTTTGCCAACTAAGCCAACTATTGTTGGAGGTGGAAATATATGTTATGGCAGTCCTATTGTTTTAACTTCTAGCAGTAATTGTGATAGTATGGCATGGCTTAGTCCTGTTCGTACAATTGCTAATGCAGGAAATCAATTGACGCTAAATACATTGGATAGTGGATACACGAATACCACTTGGACTTTGTTGTGCTACGATACAACCTCTGGATGTTTTGATTCTTCTAATGCCGTTTTTGTCAATTTAGTGCCAGCCCCAAGTTTGCCAATTATTGATAATAACAATCCAATTTGTTATGGGGACAGTGCTGTATTTACTACGTTACCTGTTTTGGGGGCTACGAATATTTGGTATTCTGATGCCTTACTAACGGACTCTATAGGGGCTGGAGATACATTAATTATTCATAATATAACGAGTGATTCCGTTGTTTTTTTACAGCAGACAGTAAATGCTTGTACCGCTCCTATTGCATCTGATACCGCATTGTCTTTGCCTGTTCCCCCCATACCAATTGTAGGGGCAGATATTACTGTTTGTGCAGGCGAACCTATTGCCTTAACAAGTAGTACCCCCGCAGATGCTTATTGGTGGACACATCCTAATGGCTTTAATGCAACGCTTCAAAATCCAATTATTCCAGCGGCAACCTTAGCCGATACAGGAATTTATACACTAACCTTAATTGACACAAATGGCTGTGTTGCTCCTAGTGCTTTTATAAAAGTAAGTGTTAATCTTCCTCCGCCTTTACCAATTATTTTTGCAGATGATACCATCTGCCAAGGCGATACCATGACCTTGGGATGCAGTCCAGGTTCGCCTAACATTATCTCGCAATGGACAACGCCTATTAATACTATTTTAAACGATTCGATCATCCACATCTTAAACAGTAGCATTCATTATAAAGCAGGATTGTGGAGATTGATCTATACCAATACCATAACAGGTTGTGAATCCATAGCCGATACAATTATTACCATAGATACAATACCCAACCCTGGAATCATACTAAATACAGGACCTGTATGTATAGGGGATAGTGTTACCTTGGCTACGACTCAAATTTCGGGAGCTAGGACTTATGTTTGGTATCGAAGCGATACTACAATTATAGGCTATGGACAAACGATTAGCATTCCTAATATTGTTAGCGATACCTTTTTTGGATTGGTCATTCGTACGAATGCAGGATGTGGTTATTTTATGGATACTAATTTTGTATCTGTTCATCCGCCTTTGTCTAGTCCTCCAATTGTTGCCGATACCAATAACTGTGTAGGGGATTTATTATCATTGACTACGAATGCTGCTTCGGGATATACATGGACAGGACCCAATGGCGTTTTCTCTTATCAACAAAACCCAACAATTGGTCCACTTAGTCCAGCCGATTCAGGCTTGTACCAATTGACAATTGAAGGAGTTAACGGTTGTACTTCTCCTAGTACTGTGCTTCACATTGCTGTTCATGCTTCCCCTTTAGCACCAATAGCCACGAGCCTTAGTCCCATTTGTAATGGAGATACCTTATATCTAAACGCTACTACAACAGGAACTTGTGACGCTGCTTATTGGATAGGACCAGGAAATAGTACGATAACTGGAATGAATGCGACGATTCCAGCAGATAGCTTGCATTATCTTAGTGGAAACTGGCAGCTATTCTGTGTGGATACCACAACAACTTGTCAAACAGGATCTAACATTATTACGAGTACCATTCAAACCCTACCAACCATTAATACCATTAATAATGGACCAATATGTATTGGTGACAGTGTTCAATTAACAGCAAGTATTGTTGCAGGAGCCAACTATTTTTGGTACTCAGATTCTTTGTTAACCGATACGATTGGAACAAGCAGAAGCATTTGGGTTGATAGCATTTTAAGCGATAGCACTTTTTATGTAACGGCTGTTGACACCAATGGTTGTTCGTCTACTATCGCTTCAACACAGGTGTTGGTGCATCCAATGGTTATAGCTCCTTTGGTAGGAGCAGATATACAAATTTGCGAAGGCGATGCCATTCGTTTATCGACAGGAACGCTAGCAGCGGGGTATCATTGGACAGGTCCCAATAATTATAGTTCGAATCGGGCGAATCCTACTATCTTTAATGCTACTTCTGTTCATACAGGAACATATAGCTTATCTACTCAGTCGATAAATGGTTGCAATTCTGCTCCTGCTACGCTTCAAGTAACGGTTGATAGTTTGCCCACACCACCTACCATCGGCGGATTTGTTTATTTGTGTGCAGGCGATTCTTTGTTTTTAAATTCAGATAGTACTGCCAGCCATTGTGATTCTATGCAGTGGGTAGGACCTAATGGAGTGGTTGCTGGTGCGAATGTAGCCATCGCTTCTAGCGATTCAAACTATTCAGGTGGTTTGTGGAGATTGCAGTGTATGGATACAACAACAGGTTGTTGGAGCGAATCGAATCCTAGTGTTGTAATAATCTATACCACTCCTGATACACAGGCAACTTTTAATAACGGTCCTGTTTGTATAGGGGGAGATGTGCTTTTGAATACGCCTACCGCAGGAGCATTAGCCAGTTATACTTGGTATGCAGATTCTCTATTGACCAATATTTCAGGAACTGGACAAAATCCAACCATTGGTGGGATTATCAGTGATACAACTTTTTATTTAGTGATTACAAACGGAGGGGGCTGTACCTCAGCTCCCATACCTAGTCCTGTGACCGTATTACCATTGGGTAATGCGCCGATTGTACCAACAGATACCCAATATTGTGAGGGAGACCATATTATTTTAACAACGCCAACCCTTGCTAGTACTTATTATTGGACTAGCAGCAATGGTTTTTCGGACAGCCTCCAATCTTCGACTGTAACAACAAGCGCTACCGTTTTAGATTCAGGAACCTATAGTTTGATGGTTCGGGATACGAATAATTGCTTGTCAGCAACAGCTTCATTCCATCTTAGTATTAACCCTTTGCCTGTAAGCCCAGTGATTGTCAGCAATAGTCCTCTTTGTGATGGAGATACCTTACGATTGAGTTCTAGCGGGCAATGCGGCCAAGCTCAATGGATTGGGCCTTATGGTAATAACCCTGCTACTTTGGGTAGCCCTGGTGGAGTGAATCATTTATGGACAATAGGCAGTACGACCTTCATTCCTCCATCCGATTCAAATTATGGAACCAATAACTGGTACATGATCTGTATAGATACCCTAACAGGCTGTCGGGCAACTTCGAATACAATTGCTGTGACAATTGATGCTGCACCAGCCATTAATGCCATTTCTAATACTGGCCCCATCTGTTTGGGAGATACGGTAGAACTTTCAATTGGAGCCTCTTCAACTTCAGGCACAAGCCCTTTTGTTACTTGGTACACGGATGCTTCAATGAGTAATGCTGTTGCAACAGGTCTAAATCCTATTCTACCTTATATTAGCACTACAACAACTTTTTATGCCCAAGTAATGGATACGGTGACAGGCTGTATAGCCTATGACTCAACGAGGGTGGTTGTCCATCCAGTGCCTTTAACACCAGTGTTGCCTACTAATATTATATTGTGTGAGGGAGATTCATTAGCATTAACGACATCAACGGTTGCAAATGCTTATCATTGGACAGGACCCAATGGTTTTACCTCAAACTTGCAAAACCCTACTGCATTTGCCGCTTCCATTTTAGATTCAGGAACCTATTCTCTATCTATAATAGATAGTAATGCTTGCCAATCGTCCTCTGGAAATGTACAGGTAGTTGTGAATCCAATTCCTAATACACCTATTGTGATTAACAATAGCCCTGCTTGTACAGGAGACAGTATTTTATTGATGGCTTCCGCTATTGTTGGGGCAACGTATGAATGGTTTAAGCTTCCATCCAATACTAGTGTTGGGCAGGGACAAAATTACACCTTGACAAATGTTACCTTAGCTGATACGGGAAGTTATTATGTGATGGCAACCATAAACGGTTGTTCAACTAGTTCGAGTGCTACCGTAGTGACAGTTTATCCTAATAGCACAGCAATAGCAGTAGCAGGACCCGATCAAAGCTTATGCGCTCTAGATTCAACAACACTAACAGCTGTACCGCCTAGTGTTAATGTAATTGGGACGTGGACGACTAATTCGGGAGCCATTCTAGTTAACCCTAATCAAGCCAGTACTTTAGTCGCTAATTTATCAGTAGGAACGCATACCTTTTATTGGACTTTATCAAATGCTACTTGTCCTAGTATTTCTACCGATTCGGTTGTTGTTAGCGTCACGGCTCTAAGTTCAGATATTGCGAATGCAGGAATAGATCAGCATCTTTGTGGAGATTCAATCGCAATGCTTTCGGGGAATACACCTACAAGTAGTACGGGGAGATGGACTCAAACTATAGCGCAAGCCAATTTAGGCGTTACAATTGTAAATGCGAGTAACCCTTCCACCGCTATTAATGGTTTGAATCCTGGGAACCGTTATCAATTTGTCTGGGAATTTGAAAATGGAGATTGTGGTGTCCATTCAACGGATACGGTGGCAATAGCGATTGATATAGCACCAACAATTCCTGCTGTTGCAGGAACCGATATTATAACTTGTCATCAAGATACCATTGTCTTGTCTGCGACCAATCCGAGTGTAGGAACAGGCTTGTGGACAACAACTTCTTCAGCAATTATTATAACACCAAGCCAACACAATACGATTGTTACCAATTTATTGCAAGATACGACTTTGTTGGTGTGGACTTTATCAAATGGGGCTTGTCTAAACTATGCTTCAGACAGTATGCTAATTGTTTTGGGAGGTGCGAATCCAATTGCGAATCCTGATAATTTAGGTAGTCTCACCAGCAATGCTACTGTTGTTGTTAATGTGATCCCTAATGATATCTTGACCAATAATTGGGATATTTATATTCATACTCCTATGAGCAATGGACAGATGATTAATTTAAACAATGGTCAATTTGAATTAAATTTGCAAGGAGTTATGGGAGCACAGCAATTTATTTATGAGCTCTGTAACCCTGCTTGCCCAGCGAATTGTGATACTGCTCTAGTTGTTTTAGAGGTATTGCCAGTTGGAGATTGTGATATACCAAATATTTTTACCCCCAATGGGGATGGCGTAAATGATGTATTTGAAATCCCTTGTTTGGAAGGAAATCAGGCAGCTTGGTTGAATGTATTTAATAGATGGGGTGATTTGGTGTATGAGACCGATAATTACCAGAATCAATGGGATGGAACGCACTTAGGTAAAGCATTGCCTGATGGAACGTATTTTTATATTATAAAAATAGAAAATGGGCGACAACTCCAAGGATCGGTAGAAATTCGACGTTAAAATAAGTCATGGGCTACGATAATAGAATAGAGGAAAACTAAAAAAGCAACATATGAAACAGTACACATTACTTTTATTATTACTCTGGTTGTGTTCTACCAGTTATGCGCAACAAGATGCGCAGTACACACAATTTATGTTCAATAAAATTTACTTTAATCCAGCTTATGCAGGGAGCAAAAAGAACATTTGCCTATCGGCAATTTACCGCAAGCAATGGATTGGTATAGAACGAGCTCCTCAAACGGCTACTTTAAATGCACATGGTGCCGTATGGAAAAATCGCTTAGGTTTGGGGCTTTCGATTACTTACGATCAAATTGGTTTTACCGATAAGGTTGATATAGAAACCAATTATGCCTATATTATTCGCTTCAAAAATAATAACTTTTTGAACATTGGTTTAAGAGGATCTATTTCTTATCTGCAAATAAGGTGGGATGAGGCAGACCCTACACAGGCTTTTGATAATTCTATTCCTGGAGGGGTAAGCAGTAAAGTTATGCCTAATTTTGGAGCAGGAGTTTATTATCAATCCAAACACTGGTATGCAGGTTTTTCAGTGCCACATATTTTTGAAAATAAATTAGATTTTAGTGCCAATACTGCCGTAAATATAGAGCCTAAGTTGAGGCAACACTTTTTTTTGATGGGAGGTTTATCTTTTGATATTGCTAAAAATATACAAATACAACCAAATGTTTTATTTAAGTATGTTGCCAATGCTCCTTTAGACATGGATATTAATTTAAGTTTTGTCTTTTTTCAAAAAATTTTGGCAGGCGTTACGTATCGATTGGGAGATTCATTTGATATATTGATTCAGTGGAGAATTGCGCCCCAAATACAAATTGCATTTGCCTATGATATTACCGTCACTCAATTGCAGCGATATAATGCAGGGACGATTGAGGCGATGGTGGAATATTGTTTTTTGAAAAAAGCAGAAAAAGTACACAATCCACGATTTTTTTAGGATAGATCTATTACTTGGCGCTGTAATCCATTGAGTATAACAACCTTTGAGTGAAACACAAAGAATTGCAAAGTAAGCAGTTGAAACTATGTTTAACTTTAGATTATAGATACCCCATATTCCGTCCTTCACAAACTTGATATTGAATGAAAAATAAAATACTTATACTACTAACTTTATTGCTGACCAATTCGCTAATTGCTCAAAAAGGAAAAGCTGATAAGGAATTTGAATCCAAGGGCTATGGCGTTTATTTGGAGATGCAAAGTAAAGAGGATCTCGCTAAATTGGATCGCCCTACGATTATTCGCATGGCAAAAAGTAGTAGAAAAACAGGAGATAGCCGAACGGCTGAACAATTGTATGCCGTACTGATCGAACAAGAAGACAATGAGCCTTTATTCCATTTGTATTATGCGCAAGCGCTGCAAACCAATGGGGATTATCTCAATGCTCGAAATCATTTTCGCATTTGTGATGAACGCCTAAAGGCTAAAGCCAAAGGAAGGTCTTATGATCAACGTGCTAAATTGGGCTGGGAAGCTTGCAACAAAATAGCAGAGTTGCGTTCTATTGGTCCTGTAGCTATCCAAAATGAAGGCGTTTTAAATTCTGATAAATTAGAATTTAGCCCCATGTATTATAATAAAGGGCTTTTGTTTGTCTCTACTCGTACCAAGGGGGAAGCTCGAGATCGTTGGATCAATGATAATTACATGGATTTGTACTATGCCCCTCGTGAAGAAGACGGTAGTTTGGGAAAACCAGAATTGTTTGCCGATGAATTAAATACAGAATTACATGAAGGTCCCTGTGTTTTTACCAAAGACCAAAAAAGAATCTTTTTTACTAGAAATGATTTGTACAAAGGCAAAAGGGGGAAAAGCAAAGATGGAACAACAAAATTGAATCTTTATACAGCCGAATTGATTAGTGGTGAATGGGCAAATGAAAAAGAATTACCATTTAACCATACCGATATAGATCAGGCGCATCCTGCTTTGACAAAGTCGGAAACCATTTTAGTTTTTGCTAGTAACGAAAAGGGAGGCTACGGAGGCATGGATTTGTGGGCTTCTTATTTAAAAGATGGAGAATGGAGCAAACCCATCAATTTAGGAGCTCGAATCAATACTGCTGGCGACGAGGTGTTTCCTTATATTCATCAAGATGGAACGTTGTTTTTTTCTTCTAATGGCTGGTCTAGTTTGGGAGGCTTGGATGTCTTTATGGCCACACAGGTGTACAATCATCCTGATTCTTTATGGGAATTTCCGTTTAATGTAGGTTCTCCAATCAATTCTCAAAATGATGATTTTGGTTTTATCATTAATAAAGATAAAACAGAAGGCTATTTTTCTTCTGTTAGAGAAGAAGGGAGTGGGGGAGATGATATTTATTCTTTTAAAATCAAAGATGGTTTGGACGATGTTGCTCCTTTGCCAACCATGAATATTGATATTTGTGTGTACGATGATGATAGCCGATTGCGCTTGGAAAGTGCTAAAGTAATTATAAAAAAAGATACAGAAAAAGAAGATAAAGCCGTAGAGAATATAACCAACGAATATGGGTATACGGTATGCAAACTCAGAGCAGGTGATCCTTATTTTATAGAGGTTGTTAAAGAAGGTTATATTGATGTTTCAGATTATTTCATTATGCCCAAAGAAGTAGAGGGTTTAGATGAGTATTGCATCGGGCTCGTTCGAGATCCTTCTATTGTTTTGGAAGAAGAAGTGGTGGTAGAAGAGCCACCAGTTAGAAAAATTTATAGTACCACAGATATACCGCCAGTAAATTATACTTATGATCCTAATACGCCATTGCCGCCAACGCATGTGGTGGGTAGGGTATTGAATATGGAATACGATAGACCTTTACCTAATACGAGTGTTATTTTACTCAACCGTTGTACGGGAGAAGAACTCGTTATGGAGGTTGCAGACAATGGAGAATTTGCTTTTCCGCTAGAATGTGGTTGTGAGTATGTTGTCAAATCTAAAAAGAACAAATTCTTTAGTGACAATCAAGTAATTTCTTTGTTAAATGAAGAGGATTGTAATAAGCCAATTCAACTAGAGATGTCTATGAAACCAAATTTTGATCGAGTAGGAAATCCTTTTCTATTGTCTAATGAAGGAGATAAATCAATAAAAGAAGGAGATGTCATAGAGTTGAAAAGTATTTTTTATGATTATGACAAATGGAATATTCGCCCCGATGCAGCCAGCGATTTAGAAAACCTCGCTCGAATAATGGAGAAATATCCCTCTATGGAAATAGAACTTTCTTCTCATACGGATACCAGAGGTGCTGATTTGTACAATCAAGAATTGTCCGAAAAGCGTGCAAAGAGCGCAAGAGCCTACTTAATTCAAAAAGGAATTCAAGCCAATCGAATTGAGGCGGTTGGTTATGGAGAAGGTAGACTTAGAAATAAATGCAAAATATGTTCTGAATCTGATCATCAGGAAAATAGAAGAACAGAAGTATTGATTACCAAATTTCAAAAAATAGAATAAGAAACTTTAGAACCTAAATTTGTTGAACGAATTGTTTGTTGGGGCTAATGCTTCTTTTCTGTAGTTCTATAACAATAGTCCGCTAAAAAAAGGATTAAATTGATTATTAATGTGAGGCTTTAAAGTTGTAGTGTGTTGATAATTAGTTTGGTGTAGTTTTTTTGTTCGTAACAAGCTCTGGTTAGCTAAAAACCAAGCTTGTGTTCACATGAGCATAACGAACTAAGTAGTGGGCTACTACTATAACATTATGACGATAAAAAATACTTTTAGATATCTCTTATTTATAGTGGCTTTACTAGCTCTTGAAGAAGCTAAAGCGACACATGCTCTAGGAAGTGAACTATTCTATAAATACGTAGGAAATGATACCTATGAGGTCACACTAAATGTTTATAGAGATTGTAATGGAATCCTAATGGCTGGGAAACAAAATGTAAATTGGTCGGCTTCTTGTGGAAGTGGGTCAATTAAATTATTTCTACAATCCGTAACAGAAGTAAGCCAACTTTGTTCCAGTACTCCTTCAGCTTGTTCAGGAGGAGGGGGAACCTATGGTGTTGAATTGTTTGAATACAAACGCTTAGTTGTTATTCCTCAAGTATGTACCAACGTATATTTTACTTGGGATTTGTGCTGTCGAAATAATACGATTACAAATTTGACTAATCCTGGGGGAACTCAATTACATATTCAATCCTATCTGAAAAATACAACGACCATTCCGAATAATTCGCCAACCTTTTCTAATACCAATGGGTTTTTGGGTTGTGTGGGAAGTCCAATGTTTCATAATGTTGGGGCTTATGATTCAGACGGCGATTCACTTCATTTTTCTTTGGTAGACTGTAAACACTCTTCAACGGTTGCCGTAACCTATAATGCAGGCTTTTCAGGAGCCCAACCACTAGGTGCTGTTGATGTGATAACGATAGATCCTCAAACAGGAGGGATTTCATATACTGCTACGACTCCTCATGTTGCTGTTGTTTGTGTTTTGGTAGAAGAATATAGAGCAGGGGTACTTATTGGGCATGTTCTTAGGGATGTACAACTCAATATTTCCAACTGTACCAATACCCCACCAACACTTACAGGAATCAACGGTTCTAGCAGTGACTCCATCAGGGTTTGCCCCAATTCGCCTGTATCTTTTTTTGTAGCAGGAGCAGATGCCGACGGAAACAATGTCACCATAACTTCCAATCATCTGGATATTATGCCTACGAGTACATTTTCACAAGTAGGAAACAACGGGCAATTTAATTGGACACCTACTTTTTCAGACTTAGGAACGCATATTTTTACGATAACGATCAGTGACGATGCTTGCCCTTTGGAAGCATTGAATATTTACACCTATAAAGTTCAGGTTTTTAACAATACAGAACCACCTGTTGATGCTGGTGCTGATGTGACAATTTGCCAACCCAATACAGCGACCTTATCGGCTACCACTTCGTCTACTTCAGGGGTGAGTTATGCTTGGTCGCCAACGACAGGTTTATCCAGTCCGAATACTGCTACGACTACAGCAAATCCAGCTGTAACAACAACTTATACCGTTACTTTGACCTATGCCAATGGTTGCACTTCAACAGATGAAGTTACAGTGGTAGTGGCAAAAAATCCAGTGGTTTCTGTTACGCCCAATAATATTAATGTTTGTGGAGGTGCCAATATTACACTTACTGCAACAACCAATCAAACGGGGATGACTTTTGCTTGGGTAGACCCTAGTTCTGTCCCTGTATCTAGTACACAAACGGGAACAAGCTCAACAATTACTGCCCTTGTTCCTATTGCATCAGGATCATATACTTGGACTGTATCGGTAACCGATCCTATTTCAGGTTGTATGACAGTAACACCAGTAAACTTAACGGTAGGGAGTCCTTCCAATACAATACAGTGTAAGAACTTATTTGTCTCTACTACTGGAACAGCTACAGGCGCAGGAACAAAAGCAGACCCAGTTACCCTTCGAGAAGCGGTTAGTAGAGCAACTTGTAATCATGTTACCATTAAAATGGCTACAGGGGTTTATGATATTGATAGTGCAATTAACATTACCAGTTACATGACCTTAGAGGGGGGCTTTTTAGAAAATAGCAATTGGCGAAAATCCAGTGAGGTAGGGGCTACTGTTATTAATCGTACAAAAAACAATATAGATGGAGTTTTAGCGATTAATGCTCATTTGACTGCCATTGAGATTTTTGATGCAAAAGGGTTCCGTTTGCAAGATTTAACACTTACCACTGAAGTAGCGGAAGATTCTAGTGTTTCAACCTATGGCATCTATATGAATGATGTTTCGGATTATAATATTACTAGGTTACGTATTTTGCCAGGAAGAGCTACAGGGGGAGATGCTGGGGGGAATAGTTGCAATGGACAAAATGGGCAAAATGGGCAAAATGGAGAACTTTGGAGTGATGGTGGTGGTAGCGGAAAAGGCGGAAAAGGGGGGCATGGCTCTTGCAATAATCTAAAGGCAGACGGAGGAAACAATAGTGGCGATCCAGGAGATCATGCAACGTTGGGTAGTAGTGGCGGCGGTGGCGGCGGTGCTGGTGGAGATGGTGGTGCTGCTAATACAGCAGGTGCTACTGGTGGTACTGGTGGTAGTGGGGATTCTATAACAGCATTAGCTGCTAATGTATTAATTGTAGGACAGGGAGGCGCTATTAATACTGCGGGAACGGCTGGTACTTCGGCGTCAATTGGTACAACTGGTGCTAATGGAGTAAATGGTGTCGGTACTTTTATTGCAGGAAGGTTTCAAGTGGGGACAGGATCAAATGGAATGGCGGGTCAAGGAGGTAGTGCTGGCAGCGGTGGCGGTGGCGGCGGTGGCGGCAGTTCTATCGGCGGCGGCGGCGGCGGTGGTGGCGGCGGAGGAGGAGGAGGTTCTGGAGGTGTTGGTGGTGCTGGTGGTGGTGCTTCTTTAGGGATTTCCATTTTTAATAATGGCTCAAATGGATACATTGAAGATTGTTGGATTGTGGGGAATGTAGGAGGCTTAGGTGCTTTAGGAGTGAATGGTGGGACAGGAGGCTCTGGTGGCTCTGGTGGCAATGGTGGGGCTGGAGATGGCCTAAATAGTGGCAATGGTGGAGCTGGTGGAGCTGGCGGTGACGGCGGTAATGGTGGCAATGGCGGCAATGGTAGCAATGGTTTTTCTATTGATATTTATCAAAATGGAACCGCACTTGTTGTTGCTGATTCAGCATTTGCACTGCACAACCAAAGGGTCATTGTGGTAGAGGATGTCAATTGTGCGAATCAAAATATTCGATTCAAGGACTCATTAGGTGTTTTATTAAATTGGACTTTTGATCTGTTAAGTACAACAAACCATGCTACTCCTGCTTCAGTTCTTTTGGGGAATAGTCCTATTGCTCAATATGACTCTGTAGGAAGGTACACGATTCAAGCCCTACAAGTAGTTCCTTTATCACCATTAGAATTAGCAAATTATACTGATTTTCACAACATCTCTTTTTCAGGAACGGCTCAACCTGATATTATAACAAGCGCCAACCCTGTAGGAAGTGATACCTTTCAATTGTGTGTAGGAGAATATGCTACTTTCTCTAGTTCCTTAAGTGGTGATACGTATCATTGGGATTTTGATGGAGCAATTACCAACCCAGGAAATGTGCAATTGGTACCTAGTACAGCTTTTAATACGGCGGGATTTTATACCATCGAATTGTATATTGAGACCAGTTGTTGTGGACCAAGCCCAATTGATACCATTTACCTGAATGTAAGTGCTAGCCCTATCGTAAATTCAGGGGGATTTAATCCTACTATTTGTGAAGGAGAGTCTGTCACCTTAATGGTTAATGGGATGACCGCTATGGATACTATTATTTGGAGTCCTATATCGAATCTAATTGTTCAGAATGCAAGTGCTGTTCTTGTAAATCCAAGCAATACCACAACGTATACAGCATCTGTGTATAGGAAGTCTATTGTAGGAGGGGGATTGACTTGCCCTGTTGTTTTGTTTTTTGATGTAACGGTAAATCCTAAACCTTTTATTACTACAAGTACAACAGATGTATCTTGTAATAATGATGGAAGTGCTACTACCAATTTTTCAGTAGGTTTATATAATTTTATATGGTCTGAAGGGACCGCTCAAAACAATGTTCTTAATAGTTCAATTACAAGTTTGGCAGAAGGAAATTACTGTGTCACCGTTACAGATGTAGGAACAGGCTGTTCAGATTCTAGCTGCGTTTATGTGGGGAGTAATGCCACGGCACCACAGGTTTTTGCGATTAATAACCGTGGGGTGCGTTGTTTTGGCAATACAGATGGTGAAGTAGAAATAGGAACCGTTGGAGGGGTTGCTCCTTATACTTATACGTGGGATACTTTGGTGCCAGGAAGTTCTTACACTGGATCTGCGAATTATGTAGTGGCCAATTTAAAAGACAGAACATATACGGTAACTTCAATTGATAATAATGGCTGTACATCTGTGACAACATTTGATATTGTATCGCCAGATTCTTTGATGGTTAGCCTTATTGATACTTTACCTCCTGTTTGTATGAACTCAACGACAGGACGTATAGAGGTAGAAGGAACTGGAGGAACAGGTGTATTGACTTACGATTGGTCTACAGGTTTTTCAACGCCAGATTCTGGGGTTTTAGCTGGAATAGATACGGGGACTTATAAGGTTACTGTAATTGATGAGAATAGTTGTACGGTTGAGAAATCATTTACCCTAACAGCACCAGGGGGAGTTACTATAACTACCCTTGTAAGTTCGAATTATAATGGTGCTGATATTTCTTGTAATGGGGCCTGTGATGCTAGTATAACAGCAAGTGCCAATAGCCTAGGAGGGCTTCCTTATTCTTTCCAATGGGATGACCCTAGTAATTCCATCGACTCTAGTGTAACAGGACTATGTGCTGGGATTTACCACGTAACAGTTGTAGATGGTTTAGGATGCGCAGGAGTAGATAGTATAGAAGTTACAGAGCCTTTGGTTGTCGCTGCAACAATACCCACTGCCACCGTTACCCATGTTGCTTGTAAGGGCGATTGTACTGGATCGGCCTTAGCTGTAGGGGGAGGAGGAACCATTGGTTTTTCTTATAATTACAATTGGTCTATTTCTACAGGGAATCAAAATACCGCAACCGCAACAGGACTTTGTACTGGAATGCATATTGTTTCTATAACCGACACCAATAATTGCGAGGCTGTTGACACCATCGTAATTACAGAACCTGCAACATTTCCATTTATAAATATCATAACTAGCACAGATGTTAGTTGTAATGGTGGAGCAGATGGAACAACTAGCGCTGTAGCGCAGGGAGGAACACCTTTTGCGAATGCACCAAATTATTCTTATTTATGGACTCCTGTAGGGCAAGCAACACAAACGGCTACGGGGTTAACAACAGGAAAGTATTATGTAGCGGCGACCGATTCTTTAGGTTGTATTGCCGTAGATTCTATTGTTGTTAATGAACCTGCTGTTGTAACAGCCCCAACGATTGGGTCGAATGGTCCTGCTTTTTGTGCAGGAGAAAATATTATGCTTTTTTCTCTAACCCCAGGACAAGCATGGTATTGGACAGGCCCCAATGGATGGATGGCACAAGGAAGTACTGTTACAATTCCAATTGCGAATGTAGTACACGATGGAATTTATACCTTACAAATAGAAGATGCAACAACGGGATGCTTATCCGCTTATGATTCCATTCGAATTTATGTAAATCCACTTCCTACTACACCTACCATCGTGGGGGCAACAGATATTTGTTTTTACGACACACTCACCCTAACTACGAGCCCATCTTGTGATAGTTTGTTTTGGGAAGCTTATTCTCCCATGTTCTTTATGTGGACAGCTGCAAGTACAGATTCTATATTGACAGTTGCCCCTTTTACAACCAACTATCAATCTACTTTATGGAGGGTAACTTGCTTTGATGTGTTAACAGGGTGTAATGCACGATCTGCACCAATCTCTGTGAATATACTTCCTGCTCCCCCGCAACCTATTATTATCAATAATGGTCCTATTTGTGAGGGAGATTCAACGATACTAGAAGCTCCAAGTGTTTTGGGAGCCACCAATGAATGGTTTGCAGATGAGAACCAAACGATAAGTTTAGGGACCGCAGATACCTTATTAGTAGCCAATTTAACGGTTAATGACACCATTTATTTGGTTCAGACCGTAAATGGCTGTGCTTCTCCAATAGGATCAACAATTATTCAAGTAAATCCTAAGCCTTCACTACCCTTGGTGCCACTTAGTTTAATAGCTTGTGAAGGAGATACGTTGAGGTTAACAACAACTTCAACAGGACCCAATTACGAATGGTCGCATGAATTAAATGGAATGGTATCCAACCAAAAAGATCCTTTGATTTATCCTGTAGCAGCACTAGATTCTGGTTCTTATTCTTTGGTAGTAACCAGTAGTGCTGGTTGTCAATCAGATAGTAGTTTTGTACAGGTTACTTTTAACACAGCTCCAGTAGCTCCTCTAACAGGAAATAATAGCCCTATTTGTTATGGAGATAGTGTGTTGCTTCGAGTAGTTGCTGCTTGTGATACGATGTATTGGATGAGCCCAATAGGAAATACTTATCGTACGACAAATTTAGAATTTGGAATTGATTCTACTAGTCCTGATTATGTGAATGGAGTGTGGCAACTGAGTTGTGTTAATTTAGCAGGTTGTCATTCTTTACCTGTTCGGAAAGATACCATTAGGATACGCCCACGGGTACTTTTTCCACCAGTATTTAATACAGGTCCAGTGTGTATTGGCGATAGCGTTCGATTGACAGCTTATCCCGTGTTTAATGCGAGTTATAATTGGACATCCATTACAGACACGACAACAACACTTTCAACCAATAATTCAGCTTTGTTTTATGATATAACAACAGATACAGCTTTTTATTTGAAAGTAGCGGTGCATGGTTGTTCGGTTTCGGATACCGTATTTGTTCAAACGCACCCTGCCGCTTTGGCAGCAATACCTCCCAGCGACACCTTTTTGTGTGTGGGGGACAGTATTCGAGTATCTACTCCAACACCAGCCTTAGCTTATCAGTGGATAAATCCAGTAGGCGACACCAGTTACGCAGCAATGCCAATCAATCCTTTTTTGCAATTGCAAGACAGTGGGACCTATACTTTGTCCATCATTGATACCAACGGTTGTCAAACCCCTGATACTACGTTTTTGATTGGCGTAAATGCACTGCCTAATCCACCTGTAGTATCGGATAATAGCCCCTGTGATGGGGATACTTTAATGTTAATAGCAGGAGGGAATTGTGATCAGTATTTATGGACAAGTCAGAGTGGAAATTCTTTTATTGCAGGCGATACGATTTATGTGGCTTCTGGAACCGCAGATTATGTAGGGAACTGGGCGGTGCGTTGTTTAAATGCAACGACTGGTTGTCAATCTGTTGCAACTATTTATAGTCCTACGATAAAAGCATTGCCACCAACGCCACAAATAGTTAATAATAGTCCTGTTTGTAGGGGGGACTCTGTAGAGTTATTGGCTTTACCAATTGCCAGTGCTGCCTATACTTGGTTTGCATTGCCATCAATGACTCCTATAGGCGGAAATAATAATCGAACTATTGTACACAACATAACTACAGATAGTCTTTTTAGATTGGTGGTTAATCTTAACGGTTGTGAAAATGAAGATACCACACTCGTAAAAGTACATCGCCAACTATCAGCACCTGCACTTCCAGATTCTATAGAAATTTGTGAAGGAGATAGCTTATTATTGACAACAACAACGCTAGTTGCAGCGGGTGGAGGATATAGTTGGTCTGGTCCTTCTTCTTTTTCTTCTAATCAGCAAGAACCAGTTATTTTTCCTGCTCAATTGGCAAATGCAGGAATGTATATCTTACAGCTTATTGACACAACAGGTTGCCCTTCTATGGATACAACAACTAACGTTATTGTACATGGAGCAACGACAGCACCAACTATTTATAGTCCCAATACCAGTTTTTGTGATGGCGATTCCTTGATGCTTATTGTTACTGGAGCTTGTGATCGTATCGATTGGATCAATCCATTGAATACTCCTGTTATAGGGGGAGACACCTTATTGATTCTTCCGCCAGATACCAATTATTTATCAGGGCATTGGAATTTGATTTGTACAGACACAAATGGCTGCCAAAATTACGCTAACACGGTTACGATTACGATTAAAACGAATCCTAATTTACCAATGATAACGCAAAATGGACCACTGTGTATAGGAGATGACTTAGATTTGGATATGGCATTGGTCAGTGGAGCGACCTATCAATGGTATGCCCCCGATTCGACCTTAATAGATACAACGTTTAGTACAACCATAACAGGACTAGTTTCAGATACTGCATTTTATGGAGTTGTGACGGTGAATGGCTGTAGTGCCTATGATTCTGTTCATGTTCATGTGCATCCTGTGGCGGTAGCTCCAAATGTTGGAGCAGTAGCAGATACGATTTGTGAAAATGATTTGTTGCAGTTACAAACCAGTACAAATGCCATTGGTTATGATTGGACAGGACCCAATGGTTTTTATGCGAACCAGCAAAATCCTATTGTAGCAATAACCGCAGCAGATACAGGATATTATGTATTGGAGGTAGTAGATAGCAATGGTTGTCAATCTATGGATAGTATCTGGATTTATATCCATCGTCAACCCACACCAATCACCATTACAACAGCAGCCAACGTTTGTGAAGGAGATAGTTTGTATTTAGAAGGAACAGGAAGTTGTTCGGTTGCTAGATGGCTTTCACCAATTGGAACAAGTTTAGATCGGATCGGTAGCTCCAATTTGGTGATACCAGTAGATAGCGCAGAATACGTATCGGGAGCATGGCAAGTCCTTTGTATTGATACATTGACAGGCTGTGTATCCGACACTTCTTTGCCTAGTTATATTACAATTAATCCATTGCCGACCAATATTTTGCCAACGAACGATGGTCCCGTTTGTGCGGGTGCAAGTGTAACCCTATCCGTACCCCAGCAGGGAGCTTCCAATTATATTTGGTCAACAGATTCCTTATTTACGGATACGATAGGCTATGGTCATCTGGTTCTAATTGATACGGTGACAACAGAGACAACTTTTTATGTAGCGGTAACGTCAGCACAGGGTTGTCGTGCTTGGGATTCAACACAGGTAAATTTGTTTGCTCCATTAACAATACCAGATATTTTTGCCGTAGATACTCTACTATGTGAAGGCGATAGCATTTTATTAGGAACCAGCACTAACGCAGATTTTTATTATTGGACAGGTCCTAATACATTTGCCTCTAATGACCAATATCCTGCTATTGCAACAGCCGTTTTGGCAAATGGCGGCACGTATACTTTATATACTGAAGACTCCAATGGATGTATCTCGCCCGATACAAGCATTACAATTACGATTAATGCAACGCCTTATCCAGGGCTGACGATTTTTAGTACGACAAATATTTGTGCAGGAGATTCAATCATTTTAGAAACAGGAGGAAGCTTGTGCGATAGTTTTTCTTGGGTAGGTCCTGTACAGGCACAGGGAGGGATTATGAATCAAACGTTTGTACATCCTGGCGATGCTAATTATGTAGATGGCACTTGGCAATTATTATGTTATGATACCCTGACAGGCTGTATGGCTACTTCTAATACACTTTTTGTAACAATAAATCCAGTTCCACCATTGCCCATAGCAACGAATAGCGGTCCTATTTGTCTTGGCGATAGTGTTACTTTATCAGCCGCTGTTTCTTTAGGAGCCAATACCAATTGGTATACCGATTCCTTATTGAGCAATCAAATTGGATTTACTAGAGATCTTACCGTAGGAAATATTACATCAGACAGTACTTTTTATGTGCAGCAAGTTAGTGGAAATCTTTGTTATTCGCCAATAGCGAGTACTACTGTAACACTGCACCCTATTTCTACACCTATTGTACAAGATACGATAGAGGTTTGTATAGGAGGAGATATTCAATTGGGAACAACTACAAATGGTAGTGGATACAATTGGGTAGGACCTAGTTATACCTCTTCTCTCCAAAACCCTTTAATAAGCAATGCTGCTGCTATTCATGCTGGTAGTTACGTTTTGTCTATGATTGACAGCAATGGTTGTGCGACACTTATCGATACAACTATAGTGGTAGTTCATACCAATCCAACTGCTCCTGTATTGACACAAATTACACCAACTTGTGAAGGAGATAGCTTGTTTATAATGGCAACGGGAACTTGCGACCAGTTAGAATGGGTCGGACCTACAGGAATTCCTTTTATAGATAGTAGTTATCTAGGAATAGGAGCAAACGATCCTAATTATCAAAATGGAAATTGGGAGGTACGCTGTATGGATACCTTAACAGGTTGTCAAACCATTTCGACGGCTTTGTCAGTAACAATTATACCAACGCCATTAAGTGGCATTATTGTTAATTCTAGCCCCGTTTGTATGGGGGATAGCGTTGAGCTTTCAACTACTCCTATTGTTGGCGTGAATACTTACAATTGGTTGACGGCAACGGCTACAGTAGTTGATACAGGACAAGCAATAAAAGTTCCTAATATTACTAGTAATGCTATTTTTTACTTAGAAGTAACTACAGCAGGAGGCTGCGTATTCTTAGTAGACTCTACCTTGGTTACACCATACCCCCTAACAGCTGCACCTCCTATTAATAGCAATGCTCCCATTTGTGAAGGAGATACCTTAGTGCTTTTTTCTCCGTTGTTGGCACCTAGTTTTACTTGGACCATACCAACTGGATTTATCATTAGCACCCAAGATCTGGTGATTCCATCTGCTACCATAGCCGTAGATTCAGGATTGTATACTTTAAGTATGATTGATTCTAATGGTTGTACTTCTTTAGATACGACACTAAATGTCGTAATTAATGCGTTGCCCACTGTTCCTACGACAACGGGATCAATTACAATTTGCGATGGAGATAGTTTATTGTTAACGGCGACAGGTAGTTGTGCGGCTATGTTTTGGGTAAGTCCCAATGGAACTACAATAGGGGGGGCGAATGTTGCACTTTCAGCCAATGATACCAATTATTTAGCAGGGAGCTGGCAAGTCTTTTGTCTAGACACAGTGACAGGATGCCAGATGGGCGCAACACCTATTAATGTGACAATCCAACCAACTTCTAATCCAATTGCAACGAATAATGGACCTGTTTGTAGGGGAAATAATGCCCTTTTAAGTACAAGTTTTGGGTTAGGAACAACTTATGTTTGGGCAACGGATTCTTTGATGACAGATACCATTAGTACAAACTTCTTTGTGTGGGTAGATAGTCTTACAACTGATCGTACTTTTTATTTGGTAACAACTCCCTTGGGAGGTTGTAGCTCTTTGCCTACATCGACAACCGTTGTGGTTTATCCTCCTAGTCTAGCTCCTACAGTTGGGGCAGCTATTCGTATTTGCGAGGGAGATGATATTGTTTTAACAACAACGACATTAGCAACACAATATAATTGGAATGGACCGAATGGATTTACTTCCAACCAAAGCAATCCTGTTATAGTGAATGCGGATGTAACAAATGCAGGGAGCTATAGCTTAACAACCTTGGATGCTAATGGTTGTGCGTCAGATAGTGCTTTTATTAATGTGCAAATAGATAGTCTACCACCTGCTCCTATCATTTCAAGTTTTAATACCCTATGTTATGGTGATACCCTTTTCTTAAATGCAGATAGCACCAGCAATCATTGTGACTCAATGGTATGGATCGGACCCAATGGCGCAACCTATGGAACACTAGGAACACAAGTTGCAATTCCTGTTAATGATACCAATTATTTAGATGGTTTATGGCGTCTAAGGTGTTTGGATAGTTTGAGTGGCTGTTTTAGTGAATCAAATGTAAGTGTTGTACTAATTGTACCTCAACCTGATACACAAACTACCTTTAGCACTAGCCCTGTTTGTATAGGAGGGGATGTGACGCTAAGTACGAATGCTGTAAATGTATTGAATCGATATACTTGGTATGCAGATTCTTTATTAACAACAACAGTGGGAACGGGACAAAATCCAACCATTCTGAACATCACAACAGATACTGTATTTTATTTGGTGGTAACGAATAGTTTTGGGTGCAGTTCAGAGCCTATTGCAACTCCAGTGACGGTATTAGCTCCAAGTTCGCCTCCTGCTATTGCTGCTAATATTACAGTTTGTGAAGGAGAACCAATTGTGCTAACCTCAACAACCATTGCGACGGCTTATTATTGGTCAGGATCTAATGGATTTGTAGATAGTGTACAAAACCCAATTGTGACTCATGCTGCAACCCGTAATGATACTGGAACTTATAGCTTAGTGGTCATTGATACGAATGGCTGTCTTTCGGCAGATACCTCTTTATTCGTGACTGTTAATGCATTGGGGCTAGCGCCGACTATTAGTTATAACGGACCTATTTGTGAAGGAGATACCTTAGAATTAGTATCTAGTGGAAGCTGCGGACAGTCGCAATGGATTGGCCCTAATGGAAATAGTGCTGCAACACTTGGGAGTCCAGGAGGAGGGAATGTACTTTGGACAATGGGATCAACAACAACAATACCTTTTGGAAATCCTAATTATTTGGGAGGCGATTGGTACATGATCTGTATTGACACGCTGACGGGATGTAGGATAGAATCCGACACCATAACCGTTGATATACTGCCTGCTCCATCTATTGTAGCGCTGCTTGATAATGGTCCTGTATGTCATAATGATTCCATCCATCTAAGCATAAATACCATACCGACTGTAGGGGTAACTGTTAATTGGTATTCCGATTCAAATTTGACCAATTGGATTGGGACAGGGGCAAATATCGCTACAACAGGTTTCGCAACGACCAATACAGTATATGTTCATGTAGAAGATCTCAATCTTTGTACAGCATTGGATTCTACGACCCTACAAGTGCATGCATTGCCAGGAACACCTTCTGCATCTGCCGATATGATCGTTTGTGAAGGGGAGCCTATTGTCTTATCTACCAACAGCCTTGCATCTAGCTATCATTGGTCAGGTCCCAATAGTTATACGAGTACGTTACAAAATCCAGTGGCTATTGTAGCAAGTAGCACAACAGCAGGAATCTATACACTAGCGGTAGTCGATTCTAATGGTTGTGAATCACCGCTTGATTCTGTACAGGTAACGGTGAATAACATACCCATGGCTCCTTCTGTGAGCAATAATGGTCCTGTATGCTTAGGCGATTCTATCCAGTTAATGGCTACCTTAATTGCTGGAGCTACTTATGAGTGGTTCAAAATGCCTTTAGGAAATAGCATAGGATTAGGACAAAACATTTCCTTAGTCAATGTTAGTCATGCAGATGCAGGGAGGTATTACGTTGTGGCGACAGTAAATGGTTGTAGTCGTAGTTCTTTAGATACGACCATAGTTTCCATTTTTGGAGCAGGAGTTCCTACTGCCTTTGGAGGAGTCGATCAGATACTTTGTGGAGTGGATAGCACCCGCTTATCGGCAAATCCAGTTGCATTTCCAACCCTAGGAGTTTGGACGAGTAATTCAGGAGCATCTATCGTCAACCCAAATGATCCTAATACGATGTTATTGAATATACCAACGGGAACCAATGTCTTTTATTGGACTTTATCCAATAGTACTTGTAATGGAATGGCGATAGATTCTGTACTTATTAGAGTTATTCCTATCGGAACGGATACCGCACAAGCAGGATTGGATCAAAATTGGTGTGGCACAACCACAACGACTTTAGCTGCTAATGCACCCAGTACGAGTATAGGAAGATGGACGCAAAGCAGTGCTCAGGCGAGTTTGGGGGTTGTAATTGACAACCCAAATGATCCTGCAACAACTATTTCTGGAATGTCGGCGGGGAATAGCTATCGTTTTGTCTGGGAATTGGACAATGGACCTTGTGGTATTCATTCTACCGATACGATGATGGTTCATATCAGTCTTATCCCTAATGACAATGCTTTTGCTGGTGTTGATATTATTGCTTGTGGACAGGATACTGTTGCACTAAATGCGCTAAATTCAGCGAATGGAAATGGAGTTTGGACAACAAATTCATCGGCTGTTATTCTTACGCCAACGCAAAATAATACATTGGTCACCAATTTGCAGCAAGATACAACAGGTTTTGTTTGGACCTTGTCAAGTGGCAATTGCGTTGATTATTCTTCGGATACGGTCTGGATCATTAAGGGAAGCGCTGCACCTATTGCCAATGTAGACAGTTTTGCTGTCTTGGCTGGAGCCACTTCAACTATTAATGTATTGCCCAACGATATTTTGACAACCAATTGGGACATCTATATCCAAACACCGACTGGCAATGGGCAACTCGTTAATTTAAATAATGGGCTCTTTGAAATTGTTTTGCAAGCAGAAGATACCATGAATCAGTATTTTGTGTATGAACTTTGTAATCCAGATTGCCCAAATAGTTGTGATACAGGCTTGGTACTTTTGTCAGTTGATGTGGTAGGAGACTGTATTCCTCCTAATATTTTTACACCAAATGGAGATGGAGTAAACGATGTATTTGAAGTTCCTTGTTTGGAACGTTTGGACCATGCGAAGTTATTGGTGTTTAATAGGTGGGGCGATTTAGTTTACGAAACCGATAAATACAACAACCAGTGGGATGGTACGCACAAGGAACAGCCTTTGCCAGATGGTACTTATTTTTATATTCTTAAGATTGGCGATAGAAAAGGAATACAAGGATCGGTAGAAATTAGGCGTTAAGAGTGGTCGCCAAATAGAATAATTCTACTTACTTGTAATTCTATTGAATCGTATAGAGCTATTTGAAAATTAAAGAATCGTCTAAATTTTCGAATAGCTCTTTTTTATTGTCTTTTGTAACTATATCTTTGGAGACTCATTATTAGAGAAACAACAACATGATGACAAAATTTCTCGTAATTATATCGCTTCTTTTTTGCCTAACTACTTGGGGGCAGGATACACTTGTTTTAGATGAAAAATTTGATAAAAATGAGTTGAATTGGTACGAAAAAGATACTAAGACGATTCAGACCGAAATTAGAGATGGGCATTATTACATCAAAAGTAAAACAGGAAAAAGTTTCTGGATTAGCAAGCAGTTAGAACATCTTAATCCAAACCTAGAGGATTTTACTATAGAAGTAAAATTGCGCCAAGTTGCAGGAAGTCTAGGAATGGGGCTTGGTCTTTTTGTTGCTTTGAATGAAGATAATAGTGCCTATAAAAAATTTTTAATTAATGGCAGTGGACAATATAAAGTAGATCATTTTTATGACAAAAAAAGCCATATACTAGCCAATTATAAAGAACATAAAACAA
Organism: Aureispira anguillae; assembly: GCF_026000115.1. GTDB lineage: Bacteria > Bacteroidota > Bacteroidia > Chitinophagales > Saprospiraceae > Aureispira > Aureispira anguillae. The sequence continues at coordinate 4,753,155 of NZ_AP026867.1, read as the reverse complement.
TTGCCAAGGGGTTTGAGTACAATGTGCTAAGGGTGACCAAAAGAGCCAATACGGTGGCTTATTATATCAACGGTAACATGATTGGGAGAAGTGCGCAAAATAATTTTTATGGCAATCGAATTGCTTTCTTTTTAGGAGGGAAAATGGCGATTGAAATCGATTATATAAAGGTCAATAAGCATCCATCTGCATTGGATATTGTTGAAAATGCAGAGCAGGTAGGCGAGCGAGTTAAATTAGGACCAGCTATTAATTCTAACTACAGCGAATTGTCTCCAATTATTTCGGCAGATGGACAGACCATGTATGTTTGCCGAAGTGGGCACCCTGATAATATAGCTGGCAATGACATCTGGGTGACCACGTTAAATGAAGACAAAGAGTGGTCAAAATTGAAAAACATTGGTTATCCATTAAATAATGAAGGGCATAATTTTGTCGTATCTGTTGCTCCAGACAATAACAGTCTGATTTTGGCAAATCGATATAGAGCAGATGGAACGGCAGGGAGCAATGGGCTATCCATTAGTTATAGAACGGCGCAAGGTTGGAGTATTCCAGAAGCATTAGAAATTGATAATTTTTACAACAACGATAAATTTGTTGCTTATTTTCTGTGTGCAGATAACAAAACCCTAATCTTATCGGTTCAACGGAAGGATTCTTATGGGCACAAAGATTTGTATGTAAGTTTTAGAAAAGAAAATGGCATCTGGTCGGTGCCTTTGAATATGGGAAAACAAATCAATTCCTTTGAAAATGAAGTAAACCCCTTTGTAGCAGCAGATGGCAAAACGCTCTATTTTGCCTCACAGGGACATCCTGGTTATGGACATCATGACCTTTTTGTCGCTAAGCGATTGGATGAAACTTGGACCAACTGGACAAAACCTCAAAATTTAGGCCCTAAAATAAATACTCCTTACAATGATTTTAGTTTTTACTTGGATGCAGAAGGTGAATATGCTTACTTAGGATCTAAAGGAGACATTTGGAGAATAGAAAACCCAGAAAAGCCAGAGCCTATTGTTCTAATTAAAGGAAGAGTTTTTAATGCTAAAACCAAAGAACCCATGTCTGCCTTGATTGAATATCAAGATTTATTGGCAAAAAATAAGCTGGGAAATGCAACCTCTGATCCTGTATCGGGGGCTTATCAAATTGTATTACCAGCAGGCAAAAAATATGGTTATCAAGCAGCAAAAAATGGCTTTTATGCCGTTAGTAACTTTGTTGATTTGGTTCATTTGGAAAAATATGGCGAGAAAAATATTGATATCTATTTAACGCCAATCGAAAAAGGGGAGGTGGTGCGACTGAACAACATCTTTTTTGAATTTAACAAAGCAATCTTTAAGCAGGAGTCGTATGCAGAGTTGGAACGTTTGTATTATTTGATGGAGCAACAACAGGAGTTAAAAATAGAAATTTCAGGGCACACAGATGACAAAGGGGGAGCTGATTACAATTTAGAGCTGTCTCAAAAACGAGCCAATGCTGTTATGCAGTATTTGTTGGACAAAGGAATTAATGCTGATCGGCTACAGGCGGTAGGTTATGGAGAACAAAAACCATTGCTTAAAAACTCTTCAGATTCCAATCGGTCTATCAACCGTAGAGTTGAATTTAAAGTGTTGTAAACTCTGATAAATAAATAGGTTAAGCTAAAAAATAATTTTAAGTTCTAAAAATTAAGACGAGCTCAAAAAATCTTAATTGGAATGCTTAATTCTTTAAAGAAAAAAAACAAATTTGTAAGCATTTATTAGAATTAATTTGCTAATTTGAGTGAACTATGTATTGATGCATAATACTTTGAACCTATATAGATAGATTGTTTAATATTAAATTTTTAAAAAATTTAGGTAAATCGATTTCCCTTCTTACATTAATAATAGTTGAATAACTGTTCCCCCATTTAGTTTGTTCAAAAAATTAAGAATAAATATGTTAGCTTTGCTTTTATGAGTTTTTTTTAGCTAAGATTTAATTCCCCACATTATGGAAAAAAAATTGTGCTCTTTCCCAAAAGGTAGCCTATTGTTATGCCTATTAATTTTATTGGTGACCTATTCTTCTAATGCTCAATTGTCAAACTATCAACAAGTTACAACCAAGTGTTATACAGGTCCTACTTTAAGTATGGGTAATACAACAGGTACACTAGTTGGAAATATTAATTTTTCGCCAACAGATATTCCTTTAGGACATAAAATTGCAGATGTAATTGTAGAAATAGTTTGGTCTAAAACAGATGATGGTTCATGTACGGCAACAACTGGTGTGCCAGCAGATTTGAGTCATGTAGGTTTTGTAATTCAGGCTCCTTTTGGTACAACTCGTTATCTGGCTACCTCGGCTTTAACGGGACCTTTTGCTAGTCCACTTACTTCATCTAGTTTTACAGGGTTAAGCAATATTATACAAGATACAATTGTATTTAAAGATGGAGCTAGTTCTTTATTGCCAGCAGGATTACCTGTTTTGGGGAGAGATACTGTTCGCCCTAATAACAATCCATTAGCGGCTTATTATGGAGCTAACCCTCATGGCTCGTGGAGTGTTGGGGGAATTGACGATGCACCATTGTCAGGACCTCAGTTGTGTATTCATTCTTATTGTATTACCATTGTAACCTGTGATGCCAACCAACTAAAAGCAAGCTGTAAAACAAATCCTGTTATTACACTAGGAGCTACAGGAACGCATAATTTTGATTTTCTAGATTTGGATAGTATTAGTGATGTATCTTGTTTGGTCAAAAATATTACATTTTCTCCAGCATCCGTTAATTGTTCGGATGCAGGGACAACTGTTCCTGTAACAATGACAATTCGGGATCATTTGGATAGCATAGATCATTGTACTAGTATGGTTTCTGTACTAGATAATACTACGCCCGTCATTGCCAATTGTTTTCCTTCTATATGGGGAGATCTTTATTTGGGAACGGATGGACGAGATACATTTTGGGCAGATTCTATTGTTGTTGTTGACAATTGCGGACCTTTAATCAAACAAGTACGACCTTTTTCTGGAGGGCCTTGGCGGCCTTATATGGTTTTTAATTGTGTAACGGGATTTCAGCAATTTTCCGCACAGATTACCGATCCTAGCGGTAATGTACATTCTTGTAACCTTATCGTTAATGTACGGGATACGGTAGCCCCAACAGCAGTTTGTGGGCAGGATACTGTTTTTTTAACAACCAATCTAAATGGTGCAACAACAGTATCGGCAGTTGATTTAGATGGAGGGAGTTTTGATATTTGTCCTCCTGTTATTGGGCGCTGGATTGGTCATCAATTTGCTCCACCGCCAGTATATACTTGTGCTGATTTAGGGATTGATACTGTCCGACTAATTGTTGCAGATGCTTCTGGAAATTTGGACACTTGCGATAATGCAATAGTTGTGGTGGTTGATACGATTCCTCCAACGGCCATTTGTCGAAATGATACCATTTACCTTAATGCAAGTGGTAATGCAACGGCATACGCTGCAAACATCAATAACAACTCGGTCGATACTTGTGGCATTGACAGCATTAATATTAATGGTGCCCCAAGTATTCTGTTTGATTGTTCTCATGTAAATACGGCACAGCCTGCTGTGCTCAATGTCTTTGACGCAAGTGGCAATACAGACTCCTGTATAGGTTGGGTTACGGTTATGGATACTTTGCCTCCCATTGCAAATTGTAAAAATGCATCGCTTTACATTGATGGCACGGGAACGGCAACGCTCTCTGCGGATAGTCTAAATAATAACAGTATAGATCTTTGTACAGGAACCCACCTATCTTTTGAGATTGCTGGTAATCCTACAGCTACTTTTGATTGTTCTAATTTAGCAACCAATCCCAATACTGTTGTTTTGACTGTGATTGATAGTTTTGGCAACTCAAGTACTTGTTCAGCTACTGTAACACTTTGGGATACTATTAGCCCTGTCGCTAACTGTGCTGCTTCTACAATTTATTTGAACCAGTCAGGAATAGCGACCTTGTCTGCTACCCAATTGAGTGCTGGTAGTTGGGACAATTGTAGTATTGCAGATAGCTTTGTAAATGTTGTCGGCAATGGATTTACTACGTTTAATTGTTCGGCTATTTTTACTCCTCAAACCGCTACTTTAATTGTACAAGATGCACAAGGAAATTCGAATAGCTGCTCTGCTACAGTAGATGTTATAGATACAATTGCTCCAACAGCACTTTGTGAGGCTAGCATTACGGCTCAATTGAATGCAACAGGATTGGTTACGATTACGCCAGCGAGTATAGATTCTAACAGTACCGATAACTGTGGGTTGGTAGAGTACTTGATTAACAATACCAGTTCTGTAACGTATACTTGTGCTGATTTAGGAACACAGGTTGCTCATTTAAGTGTACGAGACTCCTCAGGGAATATAACCACTTGTGCTTCACAAGTGGTGGTTCAAGACAATATCGCTCCAATTGTTTCTTGTCAAACAACAACCGCTTATTTGAATTTGTCTGGAGTCGTTTCAGTGGTGCCCAATGACGTATTGGTGTATCCTGCAACAAGTGATAATTGTGGAATTTCTACGGTTAGTTTTTCGGGAGGTAGTAATGTAACTTATACTTGTGATAGTCTAGGAACAAGGTTCGTTAGTGTATTGGTGACCGATAATTTTGGAAATACTTCTAATTGTGTAACAACCATCACTGTTTTAGATACAGTAGCACCTGTTGCAAGTTGCCGTCCAGTGCCCTATACTGTTCAATTGGATTCGTTTGGGGTAGGTTGTGTCACCCCACTTGATATAGACAATGGGAGTTTTGATTTGTGCCACTTAGATACGATGTTGGTGAATGGAGTTGATTCTCTTTGTTTTAATTGTTCTAGTTTGGGAACAAGTGCGGTAACCTTATCTTTAATTGATAGTTCTGGGAATCAAAGCTCTTGTCTAGCAAATGTTATTGTAGCTGATGTGGTCAACCCCACAGCAATTTGCCATGATACGACTATTTATTTAGGAGCAACGGGAGTTGTAAATATATTTCCTGCGGATATTGATGCAGGAAGTACCGATAATTGCACCTTTAGTCGAAGTATTAATGGGCTAACGTCTATGAGTTATACTTGTAGCCAAGCAGGAATACACTCTGTTCAATTAATCATAACCGACAATTCTAATAATGTTGCTCAATGCCCAGCTAATATAACCATTGTTGATAGTATTGTGCCTGTTGCGAGTTGTATTACTCCTGCCCAGTTAAATGTTTATTTGGATAGCAGTTGTTTTGTTTCTATTCCTGCGGCGATGCTCAATAATGGTAGTACTGATAACTGTAACCTAACAGCGAGTTCTTATACAGTAGGAGGGGTATTAAATACGACCTTTAATGCAACTAATTTATCTACCAATCCCAATGTTGTTACGCTTACTGTAACGGACCCTAGTGGCAATACTTCATCTTGCCATACATCTGTAATTGTTAGGGACACCATCAAACCTATTGTTACTTGTGTGGCGGATACTGTTCAATTGGATGTAACAGGAAATGCAACGGTATTGCCTAGTATGGTCAACGGAGGTTCGATTGACAATTGTACCAATGGATTGGTTTATACACTTAATGGTCAAGGAACGCTAAATTTTGATTGTACGAATTTGGGACTCAACAATGTTACTTTAACAGCAATGGATTCTAGTGGTAATGCCAGCTCTTGTGCAACGACTATTTGGGTGGAGGATGATATTGCTCCTAATGCAAGTTGTCGCCCTACAATGGTTTTAAACCTAAATTCAGGTGGAACATTTGGGGTACTTGATGCGAATCTAGTAGATTTGGGCAGTTCTGATAACTGTACAATTGTATCCACTCTCTTGTCACAAGACACCTTTACTTGTAATGATATTTATACCAATCCTCATACCGTGACGTTGCTCGTAATGGATGCTAGTGGGAATGTAGACTCTTGTACTTCCCAAATTACAGTAGCAGATAATACTTTTCCAACGGCCTCTTGTCAAACGGCTACGGTTTATTTAGGAACAGGGATTGTAAATGTAACACCAGCAACAGTTTTGGTGCCTCCTACAGGGGACAATTGCAATTCGTTGACCGCTACTTTTGCAGGACATGGTAATAATATTGTTTATACTTGCGATAGTATAGGAATACATTCCGTTCAGGTTATTGTCACCGATATTTCAGGAAATACAGCAAGTTGTGTGACCTCTATTACTGTTTTGGATACCGTACCACCAGTAGCCAATTGTTCATCACTTCCTTATACGGTTCAATTAGATACAATGGGGAATGGATGGGTTACACCACAAGATATAAACAGTGGAAGTTTTGATTTTTGTGGTATTCACACCATGCTTGTAAATGGAACGGATTCATTTGCTTATTCCTGTGCTAACACAGGAACTACTGCCGTAACCCTATCAGTGCTAGATGGCTCTGGAAACCAAAATAATTGTGTGGCTAATATTATCGTAAACGATCCAATTAATCCAACGGCACTGTGTCATGATACCATGCTTTATTTAGGAAATACGGGAATTACAACAATCACCCCGAATCTTATTGATGCGGGAAGCAGTGATAACTGTGCCTTTACCGCTACCGTAAATGGTTTGCCATCCGTTAACTTTAATTGTTCTCAAGTAGGAACCAATACGGTACAACTTATCATTACAGATATATCTGGCAATACGACACAATGTGCTGCTAATATTACAATTTTAGATACCATTCCTCCAACGGCAAATTGTATTGGACCAGGTATTTTGACGGTTTATTTAGACAATACTTGTTTTGCTTCTATTCCATCAACACTTTTGAATAATGGGAGTACAGATAACTGTAGTAGTTCATTAAATTTTACCGTTGGAGGTTTGCCCAATGCTACCTTTAATGCTACTAACGTAACCAATAACCCTAATCCGATAACCTTAGTGGTTAGAGATGCAACAGGCAATACTTCTACTTGTATCACTACGGTAATTGTAACCGATACCATTAACCCCATTGTCAATTGTAGACCCGATACCATTCAGTTGACAGGACCTAATGTTGTAGTGAATCCGTTGATGATTAATGCTGGTACTAGCGATAACTGTAGTGTGCCTAACTTAACCATTAATGGCCAACCTTCGTTGACGCTAGATTGTAGCCATTTGGGGGCAACCAATGTTACCTTGATAGGAACGGATATTAGTGGAAATGTAGATTCTTGTACAACAACTGTTTATTTAGAAGATGTTGCGGCTCCTGTTGCGAATTGTCACCTTAATACAACTGTTTTTATTGATCCTAGTACAAACTTGGCTACACTTCAAGTGATGGATGTAGATAATGGAAGTATCGATAACTGTTCGATTACGAATTATAGTTTGTCAACCAATACTTTTGATTGTAGTGCATTGGCGGTTAATCCTCATGCTGTGAAAATGTTTGTAACCGATCAAAGCGGAAATCGGGATTCATGCATTACACAAGTAACGGTTCGAGATACAATTTCTCCTACAGCGGTTTGCCTCAATGATACATTATTTTTCTCAGGAACAACGATTCATGTTAATGCCATTGATTTTGATGGAGGAAGTGTTGACAATTGTGCGCTGCAAGGCTTTTCTTTGAGTCAGGATACTTTTAATTGCCCAGATATAGGACTTAACAGCATCGTATTGACCGTAACAGACTCAAGTGGTAATACTGGAAATTGTATAGCAGAAATAACGGTTTTGGATACTACGGCTTCCGCTTTTGCTGGAAACGCACAAATTTTGTGTACAACAGATTCAACTTATCTTTCGGCAAGTTCGGTCTCAGGAACATTGCTAGGAACGTGGACAACACATTCGGGAGCAACCATTACCAACCCTAATGATCCTAACAGCTTAGTTTATAACCTGCCTGTTGGAATGAACGTTTTTTATTGGACATTGTCCAATGCTACTTGTTCCAATCTTTCGACCGATTCGGTGATCATCCATGTTATTTTACCAAGCCCAGATTTAGCCAATGCGGGGCTGGATCAGAATTGGTGCGAGGATACCACCATCAATTTGGCGGCTAGTCCATTAACAACAAGTACAGGACAGTGGCTTCAAAGTACGGCGCAAGCTAATACAGGAGTATTAATTGATCAACCAGCAGATTCTGTGACGGCTGTTAATGGATTGGTAGCGGGCAATTCGTATGTATTTGTATGGGAGCTGACCAATAGTTTTTGTGGTGTACATGCTACCGATACTATTATCGTTACTATTGATGCTATTCCAACAGATCAGGCAATCGCTGGACCAGATGTAACCTGTAGCCCTGATAGCCTCAATATGGCTGCAATGGTTTCTACGCTAGGGCAGGGGCTTTGGTCTACCCCTTCAAGTGCGATTATTGTTGACCCTGATTCGGCAACTACGCTTGTCAAAAACTTTACGCAAGATACCAGTATGATGATCTGGTCATTGTCTAATGGAGTTTGTACCAATTATTCTTCTGACACGATGTATATCATCTTAGACGATGTATGGCCACGGGCTACAATGGATAGTTTTAACTTGATACCAGATGGCTCTATTGCTACTGTTGATGCTATTCTAAACGATACTTTGCCACCCAATTGGGATATTATGATTCATACGCCAATGATAGACGGTCAAATGACAAGTTTGGGTAATGGGCAATTTGAAGTAGACATTAATGGAGCAGTATTAAATCAATATTTTATTTATGAAATCTGCAATAGCGATTGCCCTGTTGTTTGTGATACCGCTTTGGTAACAATAGGAATTCAACCGCCTGGTGATTGCTATACCCCAACTGCATTTACGCCAAATGGAGATGGTCGAAACGACTTTTTTGTCATTCCTTGTTTGAGTAATACCAATGAAAAAGGAGCTTTATACATCTTTAATCGTTGGGGCAATGTAGTCTTCGAAACCGATAATTATCAAAGCGATTGGGATGGTACCCATAGGAATCAACCATTGCCAGATGGGGTTTATTTTTATATTTTACAAATCGAAGGCAAACAACCCCAAAATGGATCTATTGAAATTAAACGATAAAACAAACTGCTATGAAAAAAATTATATTACTCTGTTGGTCTGTCTTATTGATTTCTTTGAGTAGTCATGCACAACAAGACATACAATACACCCAGTTTATGTTTAATAAACTGAATTTTAACCCAGCTTACGCTGGAACCAAATCGGTGCTTTGTTTATCTGCTATTTATAGAAAACAATGGATTGGAATCGAACGGGCTCCCCAAACGGCAACTTTTAATGCACATGGTGCCGTTTGGAAAAAGCGAGTGGGCTTAGGTTTGTCACTTACCTACGATCAAATTGGTTTTGCTGATCGAGTAAGCATAGAAACAAATTATGCTTATATTATAAAGTTCAAAGACAATTCTTTTCTGAGTTTGGGTTTAAGAGGTGCGATGTATTATACTCAAATTCGATGGGATCAAGCGGATCTAATTGATAATTTTGATGCTTCTATTCCTCAATCTACTACCAGTAGAATTTTGCCTAATTTTGGAGCAGGAATCTATTATCAGTCCAAGCATTGGTATGGAGGAATTTCAGTTCCACATCTTTTTGTGAATAAGGGTGATTTTAACATAGCGGCTTCTAATGGAACCATTGAGCCTGAGTTTACGCAGCATTATTATTTGATGGGGGGCTTTATTTTTGATATAGCCAAAGGGGTACAAATTCAACAAAATCTATTGATGAAATATGTTCTCCATGCACCATTAGCAATGGATATAAATGTAAGTTTTGTATTTGTTAAACGAGTATTATTGGGGTTAACTTATCGTGTTGGATCATCTGTGGATGCAATTTTGCAGTGGCAAATTACTCCACAGCTTAGAATTGCAGCGGCTTATGATTTTACCGTCACCCAATTGCAACGATATAATTCAGGGTCTATAGAAGCAATGATTAGTTATTGTTTTGTAAAAGGTAAACACAAGGATCAGGATCGAGAAATTTTTAATGAGCGTTTTTTTTAACTTCTGTTTTTAGTTTGACGATTTGAAAATGAAACACGGATACATTTTCAAATCGTCAAATTTACCGAACATCAGTTACCTAATCAACTAGCAACTCTATTACCTTGGAGGATCGGTTGGTTTTGATTTGTACAAAGTAAACCCCTGCTTCTCTGGACGGTCTATTGAGCTTTAATTGATGCGGGCCTATCGGTTGATTTTTTAGCAGAATAGTTTGATGAACGCTACCCAATAAATCATAAATAAGAATGTTAACATCTGTCGTTTGGGTTAGCGTATAATAAAGAGTGCTTTGTTGATGACTAGGATTAGGGTATAGTAAAAGCTGTTGAATATCGTTCGTGACATTAGCAGGAATTTTGGGGATAGCAACTGTAGTGTCTATATCAAATTTAGCTAAAAATACATCATAATCATTCTGACTAATTAGGGTGTCTGTTATAAATATAGAGGTGTCTTGGAAACTTCCTGCGAGGTAAATTGTAGTGGCATCTTTTACCAACAAATCATAACAAAAATCATTGTAATAATGCCCTAGTGTTTGTGCCCATTTATAGTTTCCTGCTTCATCATATTTGGCAATAAAAATGTCCGTTGGGCGATTTAAATGGCGATTATTCAAAGAATCTCCACCTAAAATTAGTAGGCTATCCAAGGTTCCCATGATATAAAGATTATCATCGGCATCAAAGTCAACGCCATAGGTGCGCTCATCAAAGGTGCCTGCTAGGGGGATTACCCAAAGAAAATCTCCATTGGGAGCAAACTTAGCAGCAAAACCATCTTCTTCTTTAGAGCCACTCAATAATACGGTATCAACCTGTATATAGCGGTCGTACCAACCTGTCACAACAACATTTTGGTGGTGATCTACTTTGACATAGGTGCCTTCATCTGCTGCGGGACCCCCCATTGTTTTTATCCAAAGGAGTTGCCCTGTCTGGTCGTATTTAGCTAAATACACATCATAGCTTCCTTCGCCTGCGACTGTATTGCCATTGGGATACAAAAAATCTCTAAAAGATCCTGCAATATAGATGTTATTACTACTATCGGTTGCAATCGATTTTCCTTCTTCAAATGCGGGACCACTTAGCGTTTTTAACCATTGCGGATTTCCTTGTGGGTCAATTGTTGCAATAAATATATCTCTTAAGCCATTAGCCAATAAACTAGAGCCTCCAAAGTCAAGATTATTTTCATAGTATCCCGTAATAACAAGATTGCCATTCGGCATTAATGCAATATCATTGCCACTTTCATACCCCCAACCATTGGCACTACTTGCCCATTGTATGGTACCTGAACTATCTAATTTAGCAATTAAAACGTCCAACTGATTTTGACTGACAAGACTGTCATTGTTATAATAAAACTTGTCTCTAAACTCACCAACAATATAGATTTCATTATCATTGGCTATAACAATTCCATTGACTCGATCGCTGCTGGTGCCCGCTAATTGTTTGATCCATTGTAATTGCCCTTGGTCATTATATTTAGCAATAAATCCGTCTTCACTACCAACACTGGTTAATGACCCGAAGGTGCCTTGAAAAAAACCAACGGTATAAACATCGCCACAAGGAGCTTGTGCCATGCTATTATTTTGTTCATACAGGCTACCAGGAATAGGTGCGATCCAAGCTGTACTTAAAGGTTGGGCAATGGTGTAAACGGATAAAAAACAGAAGAATAGAAGGAAAAGTGTTTTCATATCTTGATTAAATTTGATGGATGATGAGGGGAATGGGCTATAAATGTAAAATAAAGTTAAGAAATGATGCTATTTTTAAGATTGAAGAGATGTCGATAATAAACATTTTCTATTTAATAATTAATTCAAGTTGCGGTTTATAAGGTTTTATCAATAGTAAATGCAAAAATGAATAACACAATCTTCAAAATAAACCCTTGAGCCGTCACAGCATGTATCTTTCTAGGAAAGAAATTTGTGATTTCAGAGAAGGTTATTTCAATTCGTTTTCGCATATAGTCTTTCAAAAAAGTTAAAGATGGATGGTCCTTTCTTTTAGAATTTGATTTACGAACAATCAACAAGTGTATTTGTTCTAACTCTTTATAAGAATCTTCAAATTCGTAGTCAGTGTAACCACTATCTCCATATAATTTGCTTCCTGGAGGCAAATCAATATTCATACTTTTAAACGCTGTTATATCAGCATAGGATCCCGCAGATAAAAAGTATTCTACTGGTATTCCATCTTTTGTTGTGATTATCTGAACTTTGAAGCCATAGAAGTATTCTCTCTTTGATGTGTTTTTGCCTCTATATGCTTCATGATTAAGTAGTTTACACCTTGGAATTCGAATATTCCTGCAAACTGTAACTGGAAAAGAATCTATTAGATATTCACTATCTGTATTTAATTTTTTTAGGCTTTGACCTAATCCAAAAAAGATACTCGAAATCGTATCAGAAAGCTTATTTAGCAATCTACTAAAATTAGATTTATCTGGAAAGTTGAATTTGTGTACTTCCTTAAGATAAAGTCTTGCTTTTACATAGTTGCCGCCAAAATATCTAGCAGCAACCAAAGCTGTTGTTATAATTTCAGCATCTGATGATTTGCGCTTTGAACTTGCTTTTCGGTTCTTTATTTTTAAATAATCGTCAATAAAACAGTAAATTGCAATTGTGAAGTCTTCCATTGTATATTTTGTTTAGCGACTTTAAATTACAATTATTAGAAGACTTCATTTTTATTTACCGCAACTTGAATTAATTATAAAGTTTAACTATTAGGTAAATTGAAGAACTGTTATTACCTTATAACGATTCAGCAATGGATTTTGTACTACAATAATTCTATGGTTTATAGAAATAGATTTATCGTACAAAAATAGTATATCTTTTAGTTAAGAGGAAGGTTTCAGCCCTAGCCTATAAACGAATTTTAAACTTTAACAATTATAAAAATGAATAAATTTTTACTGCTACTGATGGTAGTTCCTACCCTTTTATTTTCACAAGAAACAATACAGAATGTCGAGCAGGTTGAAATCCAGAAAAATAGCTTTACCCTTGCTTGGTCTACTACTCTACAAGGGCAGGGGGGCGTACAATATGGAACAAGCCCCGATTTAGAACTAGGAATTCAATTGGAAATGCCAAAAAATAACCAAGAGCACCAAGTGCGATTGAATAATTTAAAACCTGCTACTTTTTATTATGCACGACCACTGTTAATTAATGAACAAGATACCGTTTGGGGAGCTACTGCTTGTTATACTACACAATCCAATTCAACAGGAGTGATTCGAGTGATGTTTAATCAGGGGATTGATCCCTTGTATTCTAATGGAAATAGCCCGCATATTGTTTCAGGAGGAGCCAATATTGAAAATGAAATTATTGCTATGATTAATCAAGCAACAAGCACCATTGATATTGCTGTTTATAATAACACTCGAAGTGCTATTGTAGCTGCCTTGACAACAGCGCATAACAATGGCATTCGGGTGCGATATATTGCCAATAGTGGGTCTATGACTAGCAATGCAGCCTTGAGCAACCCTAGTCCCCCTTTCCCTGTATTTTATGCTAATTCTTCAGACTTGATGCACAATAAGTTTATGATAATAGATGCCAATACGGTTAATAGCTCTTGGGTATGGACAGGTTCTTGCAATTGGACGTATACCGATATGTATACGAATTATAACAACTCTATTGCTATTCAGGATCAAGCATTGGCGCAAGCTTATGTGATGGAGTTTGACGAGATGTGGGGAAGCAGCACTGCTAATTATAATGCCAGTAACTCAAAAGTTGGTGCTCAAAAAGCAGATAATACACCACACAATTTTAATATTGGGGGAAAAACAATTGAGGCTTATTTTTCTCCTTCTGACCATACAACAGATGAAATTGAATCTGGTTTGTATTCGGCAGATCACAATATTGAATTTTGTATCTTGTCTTATACTCGAAATGAATTGGGGACAGCGATCAGAAATGAGCACCAATCAGGAGTTTTTGAGCATGGAATTATGGAAAATATCAATGATATTGGTTCGGAGTTTCCTTGGTTACAAGGACAAGGGGTTAATATTTTAGCAGACAATCATGCCACCGATTTACACCACAAGTATGCTATTGTCGATGCTGAGCATGTCAATTCTGATCCACTGGTTATAACTGGTTCTCATAATTGGACAACCGCAGCAGAAGAACGCAATGACGAGAATACACTCATTATTCATGATGCTGATATTGCAAATTTATATTTACAAGAATTTACCCTACGTTGGTGTGAGGTAAAAAATAATGTGAATTGCACCTTACCATTTACCGTCTATTCTGCTGTTGATGATCTAAAAGTAGAAACTTCTGGTCTAGAAGTATATCCTAATCCAATTGCTCACCAGTTTACCTTAGAATTTGATGCAATTACCAAAAAGAATTTGGAGGCAAAGCTCTATACTGCTACAGGGCAACAAATCATCCATTATCAATTAAAAGGAGGGCAAATTACTTATGCTTTAAACCTAGGAGAAGTGGCGAATGGTTTGTACTTTTTAGTGGTTCAAGAGGACAAACAAACATGGAGACTACCTATTTCTATTGCCCAATAAAGATAGATAGTTCGCTAGATTTGAAAATATAGTTATAGAAGAGCTATATTTTCAAATCTATTTTTGGGAGGCTAATTTTTTCTGAACAGCTCGATCAAAATGACTTTTCCAATCTTCGCCATATTGTTGATTTAGTACGGCAAAATAAGCTGTGTTTTTTTGGTTAACCCTTTTTCTTTCTTTTTCCATCTTAGGACGGAGAACACAGCCCATAAATTTAGCTTGATAGTTAATCCCCCATTCTTTGGCAAGGGCTTCTTTTGCTTCAAAATAAGCTAAATGAGGTTTGCCCAAAACATAATCCGTCCAAATCATATTGGAAGTAGCATTCGTCTGTTTTGTGTTGTTTTTGGCTACAGCTAAGGCAACTTCTTTTAGAAAGGTTTCTTTCCAATTGGCTCCAAAAATAGTATTGAGTTGGACTTCATAAGCATTACTTGCCAACATATCTTTTTGTATTGCTGCTTTGACCGATTCGCTTAGCTCACCAGTTATAAATTTAGCTTGATAATTAATCCCCCATGCTTTAGCAACAAGCTGTTTGGTGGTATAATATGCTTTGTTGGGAGTTGCTTCCATAACTATTTCATATAGCACTTCCGTTTGATGTTTTGATTGAGCGATTGCTAATTTTTTTTTGACATCAAGTTCAAAGTAATACTTCCAGTCAGTACCATATTGACGGGCTAAGGTCTCAAAATAAAGCGCATTATTTTTTTCATATTCTGCTGCTTTTTGAGAAATTTCGTCAGAAATTACACAGCCTGCGGCAATGGCTTTGTATTGAATGCCCCATTCTTGGGCCGTTGCTTTTTTTGCTTCCATATAACCCGAAATTGGACGACCAATAATATAATCTGTCCAGCTATCTTGCGCTGTTATAGCAACGTGGGTACTAATAATAATTAAAAGGATAAATATAGATCTCATAACGTGTTTTTAGTACTAAAATTCAAAACCTATGCCAATAGCGATAGGTTTTAAGTTTTTAGCAGTTCAATATAGGCAAGCCCCAAAAGGATTTAGTCCTTACAATTTAAGCTTGAGGTGTTGTTCTAAGATCGTATTAATCTGTTTGACTTCAATCAAAAAGCCATCGTGTCCAAAAGCGGACGGTATTTCATAGTAATTGGCATTAGGGATGTGTTGGGCTAAAAATTGTTGCTCGGATGGAGGAATCAACAAATCACTTTTAATACCAATGATTGTAGTGGGGATGGTGATTTGAGCCAAAGCAGCTTCTATTGAGCTTCGATCTCTTCCTAGATGATGCGTATCCAAGCATTTTGATAAATGCCAATAACAATGCGCATGAAAACGCTTTTCGAGTTTTTCTCCTTGATAACGGACATAAGAGGCTGCTTTGTGTTGATCGAGTTTGGGGCTATCATCGGTCTGGGTTGTTACATAAGCATCAATGGTTCGATAAGAAATCAAGCCTAATGCTCTAGCCGTTTTTAGCCCTGTTGCTCCTGCTTTTGGGCTATTGTCCTTCCAAGTTGGATCGGTTTCAATGGCCATGCGTTGCGCTTCGTGAATGGCAATGCTCCAAGCCGTTTCACGAGCCGTAGTTGCCAAAACAAATAAGCTTTGTACGATGTTTGGCTCCATTAAAACAAATTCTAGAGCTTGATGTCCTCCAAAAGAACCACCAATGCATAATTTGATGGTTGAAATGGCTAGATGTTGGCGGAGCAAATGATGTATTTTTACGACATCTCGAACCGTAAACTTAGGAAAATCAATGCCATATTGTTTGCCCGTTTCTGGGTTGATGGAGCGGGGATTGGTGGTACCATAAAAAGAGCCCAATACATTGGCACAAACAATAAAATGTTGTTCAGGATCAATTAAGGTATTGTTTCCAATGACCCCTTTCCACCAATCGGTAGGATCTGAATTGGCGGTTAAGGCATGGAAAACCCATACGACATTGTCTTTTGCCGCATTGAGTTTTCCAAAAGTGTGATAAGCGATTTCTACTTCTGGTAGGGTACCGCCTTGTTCCAGTTCAACAACTTGTTGGTGTTGATATACTTGTATATTTTTAGGATAAATCATGCTAGAAATAAATAAGAGAACCAAAAATATTAATGATAGGCTATTAGATAATGTTGTTCATGACAATTTGATAGCCCTTTAGCATTTGGATTTTTCTAGCGCTTGTTCTATATCTGCTAAAATATCGTCAATGTGCTCTAAACCAACAGAAAATCGAATGAGCCCATCCCAAATTCCAACGGCTTGGCGATCTTCTGGGCTTAGTTTAGAATGTGTGGTAGAGGCAGGATGTGTGGCAATGGTTCTAGTGTCTCCTAAATTGGCAGTTAGGGACAAGAGTTGCAAACTATCTAGAAATTTTCTTCCTCGCTCCAAACCTCCTTTGACCACACAAGTAAATAAGCCCCCTCCTAATTTCATCTGACGTTTAGCCAATTCAAATTGAGGGTGGGAAGGGAGGTGAGGATATTTGACCGATTCAATTTCTGGGTGATGTTCCAAATAACTGGCAATCGCATAAGCATTTTCACAGTGTCGTTCTATTCGAACGGCTAAGGTTTCTAAGCTTTTGGAAAGCAACCAAGCATTAAAAGGAGAAATAGCAGGACCTGTTCTACGAGCAAAGGCATAGACTTGCGCCACCAATTCTTTTTTTCCTAATACAAGACCACCCAACACACGCCCTTGCCCATCAATCCATTTGGTAGCAGAATGAACAACAATATCAGCTCCATAAGCTGCTGGTTTTTGTAGATAAGGCGTTGCAAAACAGTTGTCAATATTTAGCAAAATGCCGTGCTTTTTGGTCAATTTACCAAGCCATTCCAAATCGATAAAATCTAGAGCAGGGTTGGAGGGCGTTTCGGCAAAAAGCATTTTTGTATTGGGTTGAATGGCTGCCTCCCAAGTTTCGGGTTGGTCTATATCAACATAGGTGTATTCAACGCCCCAGTCGGGGAGAATTTCTGTAATAATACGATGCGTATTGCCAAAAACAGAACGACAAGCGACCAAGTGATCGCCTTTTTTTAGGAAAGGAGCTAGCGATGCAAAAATAGAAGACATACCCGAAGCTGTAGCAAAACCATCCTCTGTTCCTTCTAGTAGGCACATTTTTTCTATAAATTCACTTGCGTTAGGATTTGAAAAACGGGAATAAATATGGGCTTCTTCCTCTCCTGCAAAAACAGACCTTGCCTGCTCTGCATTGTCAAAAGTAAAGCTAGAAGTCAGATAGAGGGGAACAGAATGTTCTCGGTTTTCTGTGCGTTTGGTTTGTGTCCGAATTGCTAAGGTCTCGAATTTGTGCCCAACCTTTTTTTCTTCTACAACAGTTGGAGCTATAAGCTTATACGAGTAGTTGATCGTAGCTGTTTCTTTGAGAATATGATAAACGGAGCAGTACTTTTCTATGGTCAAATCAATCGCTTTTTGCAGCTTTTTTTCATCTACTATTCCCGTTATAATAAGTGTCACTTCGATAGCACTAAAAATGGTAGGCAAAGGCTCTGTCCTACGATCCGCTTCGATTTCGATTTTAAAATCGTCAATTTGTTGGCGTTGTTTTTTTAGAATACTAATAATGTCAATGGCCGAACAACCACCCAAGCCTGCTAATAGAGATTCCATTGGGCGAAAACCTTTGTTTTGACCTCCAATAGCAGGGGAGGCATCTAATTGTAGGGTAGCACCCGACTCATTTTGAGCCAAGAAATGATAAAAGTCATTTTGTCGTTGAAGTGTGATTTTCATTGCTCAGTTTTTTTTGGTCAATAACAAGTTTTGTGGACTAAAAAAACGACTACCTTTTTGCAGTAGTGAGTGGGATATAAATAGAAAATCGTATATTTTTATTTTGATAATAAATCACGACTTTCTATTTATAACTTACGACTCCTATAGCTTTATATATCGTAGTTGTTAAGATCTTATCACAAGACTTGTCAAAGAACCATTTTTTTGATAAAAAAAATGAAAATCGAGAAAAGGAAAAAACGCTTCCAACAGTTGTTAGAAGCGTTTTTTAGTATAATCTAGTTGATTAGTAGCAAATCTCCTAACTTATCTGTCTTGAGTTAGCACCTTACTAAAGCAGGTTGCCAAGGCTTCTAAGGGCAAGTCCCTCCACCTTTCTCGATAAGTATTGACTGCGAAGCTAAGTAGTTGTTGTTAAACTACCAAATTATTTTTGTGAATTATGCGGATTAAACAGGATTTTAAAAAAGGTTGTTCCTTGGTTGGTTAGCAAAAAAGGTTTAAACCAAACCTATTAATTTTATTAGAC
Organism: Aureispira anguillae; assembly: GCF_026000115.1. Classification (GTDB taxonomy): domain Bacteria; phylum Bacteroidota; class Bacteroidia; order Chitinophagales; family Saprospiraceae; genus Aureispira; species Aureispira anguillae. The sequence goes on along the minus strand of NZ_AP026867.1, from coordinate 4,734,258 downwards.
TACATAAAAAAGCAATCAGGATAAACAATAAAGTAGTGACAAAGAAAATATTCTTAATGGTTTTAATCGGATTAAATTTAACAATGCAATAAATGGCTCGAACCCCATCTTTCCAGTTAATTTTTTTGCCCTCTGCAAAGGTTCTACCATAATATGAAATGCCAACTTCATAAATTCTAACATTGGGAACTTTGGCAATTTTTGCCGTTACTTCTGGTTCAAAACCAAAGCGCTTTTCAGTCAGATTAAGCCCTTGTACCAATTGGGTATTAAACAGCTTATAACAAGTCTCCATATCCGTTAAGTTTAAGTTGGTGTTCATATTGGAGAGGAAGGTCAAAAGCTTGTTGCCAATGCTATGCCAGAAAAATAAGATGCGGTGAGGGTTGCCCCCCATAAAACGAGAACCATAAACAACGTCAGCATTACCATTGAGTATGGGTTTGAGGAGCGTTGTATATTCTTCAGGGTCATATTCCAAATCGGCATCTTGGATGATTAGATATTCCCCTGTGGCTTTGGCAATGCCCGTGTGTAATGCAGCCCCTTTTCCTTTGTTTTTTTCATGTTTAAAATATTGAATATTGAGTGCTTTGTTAGCTTCAATGTATTCTTGAATGGCTGCCTCTGTGTTGTCTGTAGAACAATCATTGATGATAAGCACTTCCTTTTGAATGTTGGCAGGGAGCGTTACCGTCTTGACTTTGTTAAGAATAAGATGGATTGTTTTTCCTTCATTATAAGCAGGGATAACAATGGATAATGTTGTGATGTTAGGTGAATGCATTATAAAGAATCAAGTTATTTAACAAATAATGAATAGATCGTTTTTATGTTTTTTAGTGCAAACGATTAGCGAACTTTCTTTTTTAAAAGATACTTATTTCTTCTTTCTATGAGGTATGGATGGGCAGGGTGTGCTACCCCAAATACCGTCCAATAAGATTGTTTTGTCATTTGCGACCAATGGATAATACCATGATGATATTGGTAAGATTGGAACATATTAAGACTGATAAATGCTGCAATAAGAATGCTTAACAAATGGCTTATAACATTGTTTTGGGCAGCATATTGTATAAAAGCAGTCATTGGTATGCTAATCACAACGCTAGATTCTACCAAAGCACGCATGCCAAAACTCCCCCCATACCACCAAGAATGCCAAGAAGAAATTACATAAATATTGATTAAAAGATAGATAAACAAGCACCAAAATAAATCTTTTGATTGTTTAAATAAAGTTACTAAGCCTAAAAAACCAAAAATGATGGCTGGAGTATAAACTAACCAACCTTTTCGGTATCCTATCAATACTTCTATAATTTTAGGATCAGAAAAATAAAAATGTTCTCCACTGCTTCCATAAGCATTTACAAAATAGTACCCCGTAAGGGTATGCCAATAGATAATTTGTGGAACAAAAGGGATTAGAAATACAATAAACCCCAAGGTAAGAGATAACCAATGTTTTTTTAATAGTAATAGACGTTTAATCAAACTTTCTTTAGAATTTACTTGCCAAAAGACTAGGACTAAGAAAAAAATCATATTAGGGAGTCTTGTCATGGCAATTAGTCCTGCTACGAACGATAGAGCAAGTAAGCGGCTAAGTTGTGGTTGGTCTAACCATCGAATGGCTAAAAAAAGTGCCAAAGAAAATAGAAAAAAGGAATAAGCATGGGACATCAAAAATTCGTAAACAGTATAGAACAGGAGATTGCTGCCTATACCTAGAAGTAACAAGGTTGTCGCAACGGGAATATCATTGTAATATCGAAGTAAAATATGCCGCAGCAAAAATAGGGCAAGAATGCTATAAAAAATGCAGCCTGTTATCATCCAAAATAAATACGTATAAGAAAAACCATCTCTAGGAACTTGCCAGTAGTAGGCTTCTAAATGCCCTAGCGCAAAAAAAGGACTTAGTAGGAGAGCAGGTCCCATACTATATTTGTTGATGACAACCGTTTCGCCCGATTGAGAAGTGGCGATAGCGGTTCCAGATTGATTGGCATGTTGTTTTATAAAAGAAAAATCAGTGGTATTATTGATGAAAAAGGCTGGTAGGTAGACATAATAACCGCCCATATCGTAAGAAATTACTTTGTGCGGTGAAAGGTAAACTCTGAGGCTATCCCGATAGGTCAAAACAATAACAGCAAATAGTACAATCGTAAAAAGGGAGTAGGGGTTTTTGATCTTTGTGGGGAATGATACTTTCATGGCATGTGTGGTTGTGGTGATTATAAGGAACTAAGTAAGATCAATGCTACTTAGTTTCTTAACTCAATGATATTGAATAAGCAGTTGCTACTAGGCTGGGGGCTAGAGGCAGCTAGAATGAAGGAAGAATCCGAAGGTTCTAGGTAATAATCGTTAATCGCTTTAAAGGTGACTTGATCTCCCTTTTTTTCTAGGTTGATCCTCTCCCAACTGTCGATGTGCTTTTGGCGAGCAATGGCTTGGTTGTTTTTGCTAAGATGGATGGTTACATAGCGTCTTTTTGCTCGTAATGAGATCCTATTGTGTTCTAGGTTACAAAGGCAAAAAGTATCTGCTAGCGCAGGGTGTTTGGCATCTGCAATTAACAAAAATGGTGCTTGATCAGCTAGTCGAACATAGCGACTGGAGGAGCTTTGAAGCAGTATTTTTTTTGGGTTAAGGTTGCAGGCTCTTACATGGTTGCTTGGCGGAGGTCCTGCGCAACGGCTTGCTAGCAATAAGCAGCAAAAAATCATCAAAATAAAATGCATATTTGAATCCAATATTGGGGCTGCTGAATTCTAAAAAGAAATGAAAAAAGGATCTCTTTGCTGTCATTCAGTTGCCATGTGATATGCACTAAGTGGGGAACAATAGTGATGGTAAGACGATGAGAAAGCTAAAAACGTTTGAATTTATTTTTTATCAAAAGAATTAAAATAAAAAAGCATTGGCTTAGAAACTTCTAAGCCAATGCTAAAGCGTGAGCAATTCAATCACAGTTGTTTTTACTTGTTCAAGATAGCAGGATTCATTCCCATATTAGAGAAACCTCCATCGTGATACAAGTTTTGCATGGTTACATAACGGGTATAATCCGAGAACAATGAAATACAATATTCTGCACATGCTTGCGCAGGGGCATTGCCAATAGGAGACATATTTTCGGCATAATCCAAAAACTCTTGAAATCCTTCAATTCCCGTTCCTGCTGTTGTCATCGTAGGAGACTGAGAAATGGTATTGACACGAATATTATTGCGCTCTCCAAAATGATAACCAAATGAACGAGCAAAAGATTCTAACATAGATTTTGCCTCTGCCATTTCACTGTAATGAGGGAAGATACGTTGAGCACCAATATAAGTAAGGGCAAGAATAGAACCCCAATCGTTTACAGCTTCTTTTTTCCACAGAGATTGCATCAATTTGTGGAAAGAAATAGAAGAGATATCAAATGACTTTAGCATAAAGTCATGGTTTAAATCTGTGTAAGGCTTGTCTTTACGAATGTTGATAGACATCCCAATAGAATGGAGTACAAAATCAATTTTGCCACCAAAGTGCGCCATACTTTCATCAATCAATTTTTCCAAATCTTCGATGCGAGTTGCATCCGCAGGAATAGCTGGGCAATTTAATTTTTCAGCTAAAGTTTTGATATTGGAGTCTCCTTTCATTCGAAAAGCAACAGGAGCATTGGTTAATACAATCTCTGCACCTTCTGCAACACACAATTCTGCAACTTTCCATGCAATAGACATATCGTTTAGTGCACCAAAGATAATTCCTTTTTTTCCTTTTAAAATCATAACGTTAATGGTCTGTTTTTACTTTAATTGGATGGTCTAGCTTTCTTAAGTAAATAGGCAAAAAATTACTTCAATTGACAAGCATTGATTTTGCTTAGTTACTTATTTGGTGCAATATTACTAAGAATCTATTTAGAAACAGGTTATTTAGGCTATAAAAATGAATAGAAAAGGAGAATTATTATCCATACAAACAATTTTTATTACTCCTTTTACTGTACCCAGTTTTCTTTGTCCAAACTACGAAATTGAATCGCTTCGGCAATATGCTCTGCCTGGACGGTTTCTTTGTTCGATAAATCCGCAATGGTTCTAGCTACTTTGAGAATTCGATCATAGGCACGAGCCGAAAGTTGAAAATGTGCCATTGCCCGCTTGAGTAACAGTTGGCTTGCTTTGTTCAATTGACAATAAGTTTGGATGTGTTTGGACTCCATTTGAGCATTGCAATGTATGTTGGCATCTTGTTGATAACGCTGTGTTTGTAGCAAGCGAACAGCAATTACACGTTCCAATATTTCTTCACTGCTTTCTTGGGGGCGCTCATCGGATAATTCATCATAATTTACTGGTTTCACCTCAATGTGGAGATCAATTCGATCCATGAGAGGACCCGAAATTTTGTTTAAATAATTTTGAACGGCGTTGGGAGAGCAAACACAATCTTTCTCTGGATGGGTATAATAACCGCAGGGGCAAGGATTCATAGAAGCAACGAGCATAAAACTAGCGGGATAATCTACCGTAAACTTAGAACGGGAAATCGTTATTTTCCTAGCTTCCATGGGTTGGCGCAGCACTTCGAGGACAGAACGCTTAAACTCTGGTAGTTCATCTAAAAAAAGCACGCCATTATGTGCCAAGGAAATTTCACCAGGACGTGGATAGTTGCCTCCACCGACTAAGGCAACATCACTAATTGTATGGTGAGGGTTTCTAAAGGGGCGCTCATAGATCAATGCACAATCAGAAGGTAATAACCCAACAACAGAATGGATTTTGGTTGTTTCTAATGCTTCTCCTAAATTTAAGGGAGGCAAAATGCTGGGGAAGCGTTTGGCTAACATCGTCTTTCCTGCTCCAGGAGGACCAATAAGAATAAGATTGTGTCCACCTGCGGCTGCAATTTCCATGGCTCGCTTGATGCTACGTTGTCCTTTTACATCAGAAAAGTTGACCGAAAATAGCGTTTGATTATAAGAGAATTCTTCCCTAGTATCAACAATTGTTGCTTTTAATTCTTGTTCTCCTTGAAAAAAGTTGACGACTTCTTTGATATGTTCTACGCCATAAACAGCAATTTGATTAACAATAGCCGCTTCTCTGGCGTTTTCTTTGGGCAAAATGATTCCTTTAAAGCCTTCTTTTCGAGCCTGAATGGCAATGGGCAACGCACCTTTTATGGGACGTAAGGTGCCATCCAAGGACAATTCTCCCATCAAAATATATTGATCGAGCAAATGGTGTGGTATCTGTTTGCTGGCTGCCATGACACCAATTGCAATGGGTAAATCATAATAAGATCCTTCTTTTTTTAGATCAGCAGGAGCCATATTAATAATGATCTTGATGCGAGGAATACGATAGCCTATTTCTTTGAGTGCTGTTTCTATTCGCCAATATCCCTCTTTGACCGCATTGTCTGGTAAACCAACTAAAGAATAGCCAGGTTTGCCTTGGACAATTTGCCCTCCTGCACTAACCTCTATTGTAATGGTTTGAGCATCGATTCCTTCTACTGCACTGGCGAATGTTTTTACTAGCATATTGTGATAAAAAATTTGGGTGAGAAAATAATATAGCGGCGCAACAATTAGTTTATTTGGATTGCTTTCTGAACCTTCTAAGAGCGTTTGGAGAGCAATCGGGGCATTTTACGGCAGCCATTTTTTTTTGTTGCAAAGATGTTGATTTATTCTGAGACCAAGCAAAAGAGACCTAAAAGGTCTTGAAATAGTAAAAAATATACCTATTTATAAATTCGATATACTTCAAAATCAAATAACTATTGCTGTTGGTTAGATGCTTTGATTTGTTTTTAGAATGCATTATCTTTATTCGATGTTAACGTCAACCTTAAACCTGTTTAAATCAAGTTTTCCTATATTTTTAAACAACTTCTAAATATAGTCCCACTCAATATAATCTCCACCTCCATGAAATATATATTCATTGTTTTTAGTTGTTTTTTGGGGAGCATGCTCTATGCTCAAGATGATCTAAATCCCCAAGAGTTGATTCAATATTCTTTTGATGAATTGGATACCTTATATAAGCATTCACAACAAGATTTTCAGGCAGCACTGATTTATGCTCAAGTATTAGCCAATAAAGCAAAGTTGACCTATGGGGAAGCAGATACTACGTATGGGGTAAGGCTAATCAGTTTAGGAATGCAACATTATTATTTAGGAAGTTATCAAAAGACAGTAGAGGCATGGACTAGAGCCAAAGAAATTTTTGAAAGCAGTTGGGGCGTGGAGGACCCTGAGTACATTAGTGTATTGGGGAACATTGCATTGTTGTATTATTACTTAGGAAATTACAAAGATTCCGAAGCTTTGACCTTGGAAGTGAAGGCAATTCGAGCTAGAACAGTGGGCAAAAAACATGAGGAATATGCTTTTATTTTGAATAATTTAGGCTTGCTATATTGGAGAACAGGACGCTATGATAAAGCAGAAGGAATTTATTTAGAGGCCAAGCAAATCATGGAGCAAACGATAGGAGAAACGCACCAAGAATATGCTAATGTAATTAGTAATTTGGCTTCTTTGTATTATGAAATGGGGCGACATGAAGAAGTAGAACCGTTGTATTTACAAACGAAAGAAATAATGGCTAAAACTCAAGGGACAGAGCATCCTAGGTATACGGCTTGTTTGACCAATTTAGCAGGTTTGTACATTACTTTGGACGAACCCCAAAAAGCAGAAAAATTATATTTAGAGGCGCAAGATATTAGTAAGAGAACAATCGGAAAAGAACACCCTGAATATTCTATTGGTCTCCATAGTCTTGGGGTTTTGTATTACAATACCAATCGTTTAAAAGAGGCTTTGGTGGTACTATTAGAGGCCAAGCAACTTTTGGCAAAATCAGTGGGGACTAAATATCATGAATATTTGAGCGTTCTGAATAGCTTGGGGCGAATTTATCTAAAAATGGGGGCTTTAGAGCAAGCTCATCAGGCTTGTTTGGAAGCAAAAAACACAAGTACAGCAATTTTTGGCAAGCGACATCAGCTTTATTTCACCAGTTTGTATCGATTGACCTCTATCCATATTGCTCAAAAAAAATATACCAAGGCTTGGGACTTATGTTGGGAAAGTATTGCTTCCAATACAGGACAAGCCCATTTGAATAGGGGGATTGATGAGGACTGGTCTGCTCAACTTCTAGAGGCTGTTTATTTTTCTAAAACAGAAATGGAAAATACCTTGGAGACCATGTATCAACTATTGGGAAGAGAACAAACAATAGAAAACCTAAAAAAGCAAATTATTGTAGCCAGTTTAGCCGTTGATTTATTAGAAAAGAATCGACAAGAATACATTGGAGAATCCGATCAATTGCGTCTTTTGTCTCAAAGTGGTATATGGACAAATCGAGCAATAGAGGTATTGGCTAAATTAGAGTCGTTAGCGTATTCAGGAAAAAATAAAGCCCTTGCTTTCCAATTTGCGGAACGAAATAAATCGGTGCTTTTATACAATGCGATTCAAACAGAACGAGCTTATGTTTTTGGTGGCTTACCAGATTCGTTGGTGCTCAAAGAAAAGAACTTGTACGAAGAAAAATTAAGCCTAAAAGCTGCTTTGTTGGAGGAGTTGCCAAAGGAAGAAGAACAAGAACTGCAAAAAGAGTTGGTGGCAATTAATTTAGACTTGAACGCCTTTAAAGAAGAAGTAGAACTCAAATATCCTAAATATAGCCAACTCAAATACCAACAATCTACCATTTCTGTAGAAGCTCTACAAGCCGCACTAGATGAGAAAACGGCAATGATTGAGTATGTTATCAGCGATTCTTTGGTGTATATATTTTATATTGATCAACAAGAGATAGATTTAGTTGCTCGACCCATTCGTAAGCACGAACTCACAGAAGCCATCCAAAAAATGCATGCTGTTTTGAGCGGTTACCAATTTGTTATAAAGGAACCCAAATTAGCTTATTATACCTATGCAAAATATGCCCACTGGTTGTATCAAGAATTATTAGCACCTGTATTAAAAGGAAAGGAGCAGCTCCAAAACCTGGTCATTATTACGGATGGAGAGTTGGGACACCTGCCTTTTGAGACTTTTTTGGTAGAAGATGCTGCACAAAAAGAAGATTACAAAAAATTACATTATTTACTGAACGATTATACGGTAAGCTATGCTTATTCCGCCCTGCTTTGGAAAGAAAACCAACGGGGGAATAAAAAACGCCAAGCGAAGTATCAGATGTTAGCATTAGCCGCAGCCTATAACTTAAGCGATACGGCTAATTTAGATCATCTATTGCCTGCCTACCAAACATTGCGCAAAAACTTGCATCCTATTGTAAATACGCAAAAGGAAGTAGAGATGTTGGCCAATTCATTTGACGGAACTTTTTTGAAAGGAGCTCCTGCTAATGAACATTTTTTTAAACAAATAGCGAAGGATTATAGTATTCTTCATTTGGCAATGCATGGGGTACTCAATCGCCGTAGCCCTGCACTGTCTGCCCTTGCTTTTAGTGAAAATAAGGATGGTAAAGAGGATAATTTTTTGCAAGCCTATGAAATTTCTCAGTTAAACCTAAATGCTGATTTAGTTGTTTTGTCAGCTTGCGAAACTGGCTATGGAGAATTTGAAGAAGGGAATGGAATTGCTTCGTTGGCTAGATCATTTATGTATGCAGGAGTGCCCTCGTTGGTGGTTTCTCTTTGGCCTGTTAATGACCATTCTACCAAATTTATCATGAAGGGCTTTTACGACCACTTAAAGGCAGGATTGGGTAAAGCAGCTGCTTTGAGGCAGGCAAAACTGGATTATCTAGCTTCCGCAAAAGGATTGAGTACTAACCCTGCTTTTTGGTCTCCTTTTATACAGTTGGGAGCGATAGAGCCAGTTCGTTTAGCCCCCAAATCCAATAAAAAGATGTATTTATGGATGGCTATCGGAGCTGTTGTATTAGGTGCTTTTCTGTTCTTATTTTGGCGTAATAAAAATAAAGAAATTTAACGCCTTGTAATAGACATTTTGCTTATTGGTCTTTTCTAATTTTATAGCAAATTCTTTATCTTTGTTTGTGTAGAAGCTATTTTTGATGTTTTACCCCATCAAGGTTAGCTTTTTTTATTTTAACTCTAAAACCAAAAACATGAACCAAAAGCGATTTTTAATCGAGCTCACCTTCTATGGGCTATTGCTACTTTTTTTACCCTTTCATTTAACAGCACAAGATGTAAGCCTTGATTGGGCAAAATCAACGGGAAGTACAAGCTTAGAATTGGGAAATACAGGAACCATTGATAAGGCTGGAAATGTCTATACAGCGGGTGTTTTTTCAGGGGTATTGGATGCCGATCCTGGAGCAGGAACCCATTATTTGACCTCAAATGGGGGACGGGATATATTTATTCAAAAACTGAATGCAGCAGGCGAGTTGATTTGGGCGGTGAGTATAGGGGGAGCCTCTAGTGCAGATTCGCCTTATGGTATTGCAACCGATGCATTGGGAAATGTTTATGTGACGGGACAATTTAGTGGAGCAGTTGATTTTGATCCAAGTCCCAATACTGCTTTATTGGTTAATAGCTCAGATTTATTTGTGCTAAAATTGGATGCACAAGGAAACTATCTTTGGGCAAAAACAATTCAGGGCAATAGCGGGCCTTATAGTCAAGGACGGAGCTTAACCGTAGATCACAACGGAGATGTTTGTATTACGGGACTTTTTGGAGGTTCACCCGATTTTGATCCTGGTGCAGGAGTGCATATCTTATATTCTGCCAATTCTTCGAGTGCTTTTATCTTAAAATTAGATGCCAATGGCAATTTTATTTGGGCAAAATCTATTGATGGTTATTCGGCAGGTTTGGGAATTACTCATGGTCCTACCAATGAGGTTTGCGTGACAGGATGGTTTTTGGGAGCTGCTGATTTTGATTCAGGAACAGGCGTGTACCCTGATACTTCTTGGAGCTCAAAAGGGCTTTTTGTATTAAAATTAGATGCCAATGGCAATGTTGTTTGGGCCAAAAGCGCAAGCAGTACAGGAGATGATCAAGGACATGCCATTACGGTTGATCAATCTGGAAATGTTCTTACAACAGGAGCCTTTAGAGGGGGAGCTGATTTTGATCCAGGAACTGGCGTTTATAATCTGCCTTATAGTGGGTCTTATATGGATATTTTTATTCAAAAACTAGATCCCAACGGCAATTTTTTATGGGCGGCTGCTATGGGCGGAGGCAATGAGGATAGAGCCTATGGAATTATAACCGATGAATCAGAGAATGTGTATACAGTAGGAGGGACAATGACCGATATTGATTATGACCCAAGTGCAGGAACCTACATTTTGGATAAGGGCGTTTTTGTTCAAAAATTAGCCCCTAATGGGAATTTTTTATGGGCTGTAACGATGGGGGATGAGCCTAGTGCAATCGGACGGTCAATCGCTTTGGATGAACAAAATAATATTTACGTTTCGGGCGATTTTAGAATCGCTAGAGATTATGACCCCAATAGTGGTACCACAATTTTACCAGTAGTCGGGAGCAATGATGCTTTTGTGTTTAAATTAAGACAAAAAGGTGTTTATGGGCGTGTTTACCCTGATTATAACCAGAACTGTTTGCAAGATAACAATGAAGATGGGATTCCTAGCAGAAGATTATTGGTTCAGCCAGGGAATATAGTTGTAACTTCCAATGCTAGCGGTATTTGGGCGATTGATTCTTTACCAACAGGAAGTTATACCATAACAATTGATACCAGTAATGGATGGAACTCAACTTGCCCAATCGTACAAAACTTTAGCATAATCAATCCCAATGCATTGACCCAAGGCCCTTCCTTTGGTTTGCAAACTTCAACGCCCTGTCCGATTCCTCATGTTTCCATTCATGCTCCTGTATTAAGACCAGGGTTTTCCAATCAAAGAGTCTATATAGAAGCGTCTAATTTGCCCCTAAGTTTTGAAACCATCTATAATGCTTATGTTGTTGTTGAATTAGATACTTTATTAAGCCCTCAAACAGCATCTTTACCATTTATTAGCCTTGGAGGCAACCGTTATAGAATTGATTTAGATTCTATCGCATCAGGTTATTCCAAGCGTTTTTGGATAGACTGCTACCTAAGCCCCTCAGCGGTTTTGGGGCAAAGTTTGTGTATGAAAGCACAATTGTATCCTGTAGGAACTTGTGCGTTAGACACTCAAATACAACCTTATCCAACGGGTTTTACAGCTTGTAATACGGCATACGACCAATCAAATCTTGCTATACATGCAACTTGTGACAACGACACCATCAAGTTTAGAGTTGTGAATACTGGAGTTGGAAATATGACCTGCTATGCTCCTGTTAAATTATGGATAGATGGGCAATATATATTAATGGATTCGGTACAGTTGCAAAGCGGAGATACGACTGTTTTTTCTTATTTGGGAGATGGTCGCACCTGGAGAATGGAAACCTTTCAACACCCCTTACAGCCAGGGTTGTCAAGCCCCTCTGCTACGATAGAGCGTTGTGGTTATAATGGCAACTGGACTGCTAATCTAGTAACTATTTTTCCACAAGATGATGCAGATGCTCACATTGATATTTTTTGTGGATTGGTATCAGGGAGCTATGACCCTAATGATAAAACAGGATTTCCGCTTGGAGTGGGGGCTACACATAGCATCTTGCCCAATCAAAAGATCGAATATTTGCTGCGCTTTCAAAACACAGGAACCGATACGGCTTTTACGGTGGTGATTCGGGATACGTTATCACTAGAATTGGATCTATTTTCGGTAAGAACGGAAACCGCTAGCCATGCCTATCAGTTTAGAATGTATGGACCTAGGGTTATAGAATGGACTTTCCAACATATTATGTTGCCAGATAGCAATGTAAATGAAGCAGAAAGTCATGGTTTTGTTCGATTTAGCGTTCAACAAAACCCTAATTTACCGATTGGTACGCTTATTCAGAACGATGCCGCCATTTATTTTGATTACAACAATCCTATTATAACCAATACCTATTTTCATACGATTGATACTGCTCAAACCTTGAATTGGGACGGACAGGATACCATTGGAGTAACGGTATGTGGAGGCACTACGATTAATGGTATTTATTATACCAATTCAGGAACCTATGTGCAAGCAGTACATAATAATGGTCTAGACAGTTTATACCATTATGTTGTAACCGTTGAAGATAGCTATTCAACATTAACAGTTAGCACTTGTGATAGTTTTGTTCTGAATGGTCAAACGTTTACGGAGACGGGGATTTATGAACAGCGATTGACCAATGCTATTGGATGTGATTCAGTACTTACCTTGTACCTGACCATTAATGCCAGTCAAGCAACCCTTTATCCTGCTGTCTGTAGTAGTTATACCGCAGCGGATGGTCAAGTATACACGACTTCGGGAAATTATACGGCTATAATTCCCAATAGCAACGGTTGCGATAGCATTATAACCATCAATTTGACGATTCAAAATAGCCTAGACACCATTACCGTTGTGGAATGTGATAGTTTTGTAGCGCCAGACGGACAGGTATTGACCACAACAGGTCAATACACGGCAGTTATTCCTAATAGTTATGGTTGTGATAGTATCATAACGATTGATCTGGTTATTGGTAAAAATGGAGCGGCGATTCACGAAGCTGCTTGTGAAAGTTATACGGCTCCAGATGGACAAATCTACACTTCCTCAGGAACTTATACTGCTACCGTAACCAATAGTTATGGTTGTGATAGTCTTATTACCATTCATCTGACCGTACATCATAATACAACCGATTCAATAGGGGTTGTATGGTGTGACAACTATGTAGCAGCCGATGGACAAGTTTATACTTCTTCAGGAATTTATACCGCTGTGATTCCCAATTATGCAGGCTGCGATAGTACTTTGACAATTAATTTGACCTTAACCCCTTTGACGATTAATACGAATGTTAATGTCTTGGGGACGACCTTGGCTTCCTTTGCTACTGGTGTAGATTTTCAATGGTTAGATTGTAACAATGGTTATGCTCCAATTGTAGGAGCAACCTTTAGTACCTATACCCCTGCTGCTAATGGAAATTATGCGCTGCAACTAACTCAAATGGGCTGTTCAGATACTTCTGCCTGTTATCCTATTGTGGTAATGAATGACCAGCGGATAGCTAAGGAGAACGATTGGAACGTAGTGGTTTATCCGAATCCAGTACATTCAACATTAATAATAGAAAACCTAATCCAACAGGAGTTAAGCATTGAATTAGTGGATAATTTAGGTCGAACCTTGGTGTCAAAAACTGGTGCTAAACAGCAGCTAAAAATGGATATGGGAAATTTATCCCAAGGCTTATATTATTTATCGATTAATAATGGAAGTAAAACAATGGTTCAGAAAGTGATCAAAGAATAGCAATTTTTAGCCCTTAGACAATTTGTTGTTTAAGGGCTAAAAATGAATTTGAAGTAGGATATTTTGGGGAGCTTGTCTTTTATTTTTTGTAAGTAACCCTAGAAAGGATAGATCTGCCCAATGTTAACTCGTCGGCATATTCCAATTCTCCTCCAAAAGAAACGCCTCTAGCAATCGTTGAGATTTTGATTTCCGTTTCCTTTAATTGTTTTGAGATATAAAAGATGGTCGTTTCACCTTCTATGGTTGGGCTAATGGCCATGATTAATTCATTGATAGGATTGGTCTGAACTCGCTCCAATAAACTATCTATATTGAGATCATTAGGCCCCACTCCTTCAATGGGAGAAATAACACCTCCTAGCACATGATAAACACCATTAAATTGTTGGGTGTTTTCGATGGCCATGACCTCTTTGATGCTTTCAACTACACAGACGGTTGATTTATCTCGTTTGGGGGACAAGCAGATGCTACATGTTTTGTCATCGGCAATATTATGACAGGTTGTGCAGAACTGTATGTGCTTTTTCATTTTAAGAATGGCATCACAAAACTCTGTTACCTCCTTGTTTTCGGTTTGTAATAAATGTAAAGCCAAGCGCAAGGCGGTTTTTTTTCCAATACCAGGAAGTGTCGCAAATGCTTCGACTGTACTTTCGAGTAACTTAGAGGATAAATTCATAATCAGTTGTGGTTAAAAAACTAATGTACATGAGTATGAGCATGATGTCCAACCAACAAGGCTAAACTAATAGCCATGGCAAACATTCCCAAAACTACTCCATAAATAGAATTGCGATGATCATCGTATTCATGTGCGGCAGGTAGCAATTGGTCTAAAGATATAAAAACCATAATTCCTGCAACACTAGCAATCAACATACCCATAACAAAAGGAGTAAGATAAGACATGAATAGAAAATAACCCAATATTGCCCCTAAAGGTTCTACCAAACCCGACAAAAAAGAATACATAAAGGCTTTTTTTCTGCTTCCTGTAGCATAATAAATGGGCATAGAAACACCAATTCCCTCAGGGATATTATGCAAGGCAATAGCAATGGCAATGGTTAGCCCTAAATGTGGGTCTTCTAGTGCCGACACAAAAGTAGCAATCCCTTCTGGAAAATTGTGAATGGCTAAGGCAATTGCTGTCATTACGCCAACACGCATTAGCTTTTTGTTGTCACGAGAATTGACATCTTTGTCTAGAACAGTGTCCGAATCTAGGGCGCCATGATGATGAGGGGTAAGGCGGTCAATCATTCCGACCAGTAGCATTCCTCCAAAAAAAGCAATGATGGCAAACCAGGTTCCATCGTGTGCATGTTCGAGTGTAGCGGAGATTGAATGAACAGCATGTGGAAGCATTTCCATAAATGAAAGATAAAGCATAACTCCTGCTGCTAGCCCCATTGAAAAGGACAAAAACTTAACGCTTTTTTCTTTGATAAAGAAGGCGATAAGACTACCAATGCCTGTGGATAAACCAGCAATAATGGTTAGTATAAATGCGATTTGCACGTTTTCTTCCATGATATAGAACCCTTGTCTTATTTTTTAGAATTTGCAAAGGTAATAAAATTTAATGCTCTGACCAATAAACGAGGGAAGATAAAGCAACAAAGTTGCGTCTAAGTTTGCCCTACCATTTATCGGTATCCAGTAATACCATTCCTAGACCTACTTCAATGCCTAATCGTTGTTTACTATATAAGTATCGAACGCCAATTTTAGGTCGTAGTGCCCAATAGTCTCCTAAGCGATAATGCATTTTTAACCCAACTTCTCCCGCACACCTAAAACGTGGTTTATCCTGTTGCAAGTAATGTGCTTCAAAAGGAATTAAATAGGGCATAAAAACTAAATCATCATCAGGGTTAATGGCAAAGGTTACTCCTTCGGGGATAATTAACGCTAAAATTCCAACAACTCCCAAAACATCACCTGCCGTACTGCCTCCAAATTCGGAGAATAAAAAACCTGCTGCAACCTGTCCCCATCCTGTATTCATTGCAAAACCATAACGATTGTCATACCCCAATTGGCATTCATAATTAATAGCAATGTGGTCACTAAACCAATAATTAAATCCTATGCCTGTTGTAATGGACCATTCTGATTGTTGCCAATAATAATTGCCTTCTGTCATGGCTTCTAATTGAAAACTGCCTTCTGATTGTGCAGTGGTCGTAAGGGGGCTATAAAAGAAACAATAGCTGATGAATAAAAGAGGTATATAATGCATAATGGGGTATGTTTTGTGTTTTAGAAGTAATTAGTTTGTATGAAGAGCAGGCAGCGTTCTTTAAGTAGATGGACAAAATTATAGTATCCTATTAAAGGTTATGTAAATAGAATAATAAAGGAATAGTCAAATTATTTTTTGATTTTTTTACGAAAAGGATTATTTAAATCTTTTGTTGTTCTTTTCTTGATAAAAGAACCAAAATCAAGACCAGACACTTCGATTGGATGATTTTAGCTGCTTGTTTGCTGAATTTGTTTGAATGCTACGCCAAACAAATTCGGACGCAAAGCTTCGCAGAAATCATTTCCCAATCTTCGTTAACGGTCATTTTTTATGCCCCTTAATAAATTTACTTACATAATGTTTATTAATTAACGTGTATTTTTTTAGCCTACTAATTTTGTCCATCTACTTACCTTTTCAAATATAATTATAACAAAATACAAACATTTTATTGGGAACAAACTATCTTTAATTATAGTTATAACAGGTACGGAACAACAAACTATAACTTTTTATTTTTGTTCTGTAATAGATTAGATACGAATAACCAACTCTATATTATGGCATTTGAAGACCCCAAAGAAAATTTAATTGTATTAGAAAAATACGCCAATCAGAACTCCAAATCGTTTACCTTAGAAGACGCTGTTTCAGTAACAGGAATGCCGATTATTGAGACAGATGAAGCAATCAAAAACATGATGTCAAAGTATGATTGCAAATTAAAGGTAACAGAAAATGGCGATTTGATTTACGATTTTGGAACGAGCTTAGAACGTCGTGATAAAAAGCCTTTGTCCGAATATTTTGCGGATTTTTTGCGCTTGTTGTGGCGTGGTTTTCAGATTGCCTACAAATTATTAACCTCTGTGTTTTTGGTTATTTATTTTGTGATTTTTATTGTGTTGTTGATTGGTGCTGCCGTTTCCTCGGAGGATGGAGATGGTGTCGGGGACTTGGTGGCTGTAATGGCTCGTTTGTTTATTTCTATTTTTGAGTGGAATACCATTATGGGGTACAACAATCGGTATTATCGAAATGACAATTATGGTTATTCCTACCAGCACTATCAAGAACGCCCTCGAATATTGGGAAAGAAAAAGAAACCCAAAGATCCTAGAGACGAAAAAAGTTTTGTAGCTTCTATTTACGATTTTATTTTTGGTCCTCCAAGAGTAGAGTTAGATCCTTTAGCCAATAACCAAGAAGTGGCGACCTTTTTGAAAGAGCAAAAGGGCTTAATTACAACTTCTGAAATTCAGGCTTTAGCAGGATGGCGAAGAGAAGAAGCAGAAAACTTTATGACAGAGTGTTTGGGGATGTTTGATGGGAAAGGAGATATTTCTGATAATGGGACATTGTATGGCGATTTTTCTCAGCTAATTCGATCCAAAGATCGTACAGGTGAAGCCCCTGTTATTTGGTATTGGGATGAATATGAACCTGCTTATGAACTGACAGGAAATTCAGGCAAACGTAATGCAGGTATTATCGCAATGAATACGTTTAATTTAATGATGTCATTGGCCTTAGTTTTTGGAGGTTGGCTGGGACCTTTGGGGCTAAATCTGGGTTTTTGGGGCAGTTTTTTCTTAGGTGGTTTTCCGTTGATTTATTCTTCTCTGTTCTTTTTGATTCCAATGGTTCGTTGGCTGCGTTTGCGTCCTTTGCGCAAAAAACAACGTGAACTCAATATCAGAAAACGCTTGATGCGGATTGTTTTTCAGACCTATGACCAAGGCGACAAGCACGTTCATGAGATTCCCTTGTCAAAGCTAACAGAGGTTGCCAATGCACAACGAAAAACCGAAGAAAAACTAAAACCACAGACTGTTGATCGAGTGATGAAAGATACCTTAGCCGATTTGGGAGGTGAGGCTTATTTAAATGATCAAAATGAAATTATTTATCGATTTGATCTAATTGCACAAGAACTAGATGCAATCGACAGTTTACGAGCTACCAAAAAAGAAGATAGCGACTTAGGCGATATTATCTTTGAAGCTTAAGTAGTCACAAGGTTTATTATCCCACAGAATTAACGGCATTGTGGTCAAAGAATGGAAATTATCCCCCCTAGAAAAATCAATGATGAGATTTGTTTTACATTCTTTGTTTGCTTTGTTATTGTATTCTAGTTACGGTTTCTTTTGTTTTTTTGTCAACAAATTTGAGGTAGCGTTTTAAATCATTAGTGTTTTTTACCTTCTGAGATAGATCTTCCATTTGGAAAGAATAATTACCCGTGCTCATTTTTACAGTAGAACGCTTGACAAAGGAATAAAGTTTTCCGTCATTTGACCAGAGCAAAAAGACATTATTGGCAGCGCCATTACAAATAAATTGTTCAGGTTTGAAACTATAAGCAGCATTGTAATTCATGTCAATAATAGATAAGGTTCTAGCATTGTTAATGATGGTTTTTTGCAAATCAGTATATTGAGCAGAGACGGCTATTTGGTTTTCTACTTGATACATTTGGCTACAATTATAAACCCCAAAAGAGTTTAGGCGAAGTTCTTTTATCAACCTAGGGTTGTCGTAATGTTTGACAATATATTTATTGGGATCTGGTTTTTCCTCTTCTTCCAATTTTTTCATTTTTTCAGGAATGAGCGTAGTACTAGCATTCCAAGTAGAACCATCTAAGGTTGCTTCATTGGGTTTGGGCTTTTTAAATTTTTCTTCATAGGCAGCTACATCATTTTTATAGCGAATACTATCAAACGATTCTGTATAAGCACCTCGTTTGGGAAGTTGAAGACGATTATCGGTTGTACTTGTCCAAGTCTTTGTGCTATCTTCCAAATGATACAAATCTAGATTAGACATTCGTTTATTAACTTCGTAATCTAAGGTCATATTTTTGTTGGGAGCAATACGCAACGTTTCTCCCTCTTTGAATGCCCTAACTTCAAGCATGCCAACAGAGTTAAACCCTTGTGCCTTTTCTCCTTTTTTACCGTTCATTGGCCATCCAGAAAAAGCCATTTGGGCTCTATCTCTTAGTTCTCGATATTGCAAGTCATAAGTGCCTTTAACAGGGTTGCCAGCCTGATCTACAACAGCATTTTTGGGAATGTGTAAAACAGAATTTGAATGTTTTAACTGAATGACAGCTCCCTTTCTGGCATTTACTTTTTTGGAAACAAAAGAAGTTTTAAATGCTTTTGTTTGGGCAACCAATGCCGTTTTGTCTTGAATAGGGGAGGATTCTATTGAAACAGCAGGCGATTCAATAATCGTGGATACTTCTGAATGAGGAGTAGAAGCAAAATACCACCAACCAGTTAGTACACCCAAGATTAATAAAACAGGAGGAATTACCCAAATGAAGCGAAAAATACTTTTTGACTCTTGCTGTATGAAATGTTGGTGTTGAGTCGTAACATCCATCAAGAAGGCTTCTTCTTTGAGTTGCGCTATAATTTGGCGCTGCAATTCTACGGTCTGTTTAAAAGCGGCATCTTGTTGCATGTACTGCTCAAACTTGTACCTATCTGCTCTACTGAGCGTATTCTCTAGATAGCGTTCAATGTATTCTATATTTTCGAGCTCTCGGCGCATTGCTGTTACAGTTTAGAGGTTGAAGGAAGTTGATTGTTAGCAATTTTTTTTGCACGTTCAATACATTTGTACTTTTGAGTTTTTGCACTATTGACACTACTGTACTCAAAAGCTTGTGCAATTTCCTTCATGGACATTTTTTTGTAATAATAGGCTTGTAATAATAACTTGCATTTATCGCCAAGTTGTTGTAAAACAGCAGCCAATCGAGCTGTTTTACTTTGTTGTTGTTGAAATAGTTCAAGATCGTTTTCAATGACTTCATTTTGCCGAATATCATATTCTAAAGACACTTCTTTGTTTCGTTTCTTTAAGGTGTCTTTCCACAAAAAACGAGCAACGCTATACAGATATGTTCCAGGGGCACAGGTTAACTCAAAATCCATTTTTTGAGCATTTCGATACAAGACCAATAAGGCATCCTGAAAAACATCTTGCGCATCGGCATCATTGCCTCCATTGTTGCAAATTAATTTGCGTATCATCGGAAAAGATTGATACAAAGTTGCAATTGCTTTTTTGTTATCGCCCGATCGAAGTTGTTCTAATATATTGGACTTTTTTGCCATACATAAACTTAGGTGTAAAACTCATTACTTTGTGAAGCATCAAAAAATCACTAAATAACGGGGCGAAATGGATTATGCATTAAATTTACAAGCATTCATTTTGCTCCATTACTTAAGTACAATGAACTATTGTGAGGAAGTTATTTTAGCTATACCTCATTAATGGATTAATTAAAATAAAGTAACCCTTTTTAAAATAAAATATTTTTTAAGTTTTGAAAGATTATAAGCGCTAAATTTCTACTGGGAGGGAAGAAGCTTTTGGTAAAAAGCAAATTAGCTAAAAAAAGGAATCGTTTTAGACCTAACGTATTCTATGAATTTATGGCTTGGTATGTTGTATTTTGAAGGACAAACCACTAGATTTAGTATCTTGTGCAGCGAACCAATTGGAGTACCAAATAAACAGATGTGTCTTTACTAAAAAAACTAGCAGGAGAAACTGCATTATACGGATTGAGCAGCATTTTAGGAAGGTTGTTAACTTTTGTTTTTTTAACGCCTTTTTTGACCAATGTATTTAATGAAAACCGAGCGCAAATGGGAATCCATACGGATATTTATGCTTGGGCAGCCTTTGGGATGATCATTTTTACCTATCGGATGGAAACCGCTTTTTTTCGTTTTGGCTCTAAAAGAGAAGATCGAGCGACTGCTTATAAAACAGCCACATCATTGGTTGGGACAACCACCGCTATTTTTGTTTTATTATTGATTGCTTTATCTCAGCCCCTTGCCAACCAACTGGGGTATCCAGAAAAAGCACATTATATTGTTTGGTTTGCATTTATATTGGGATTGGATGCCTTGGTGGCGATACCCTTTGCAATGCTTCGTTTGGAAGGAAAAGCCTTAAAGTTTGCGATTGTAAAACTCACCAACTTATTTGTTCATTTGGGCTTTGTGTTATTTTTTCTGTATTTATTGCCCAATTATTGGCCGCAGTATTTTGATCCTCAAATGGGAATTGGTTATGTTTTTATTGCCAACTTATTGGCTAGTGCTGTTACCTTTTTGCTTTTACTCCCAACCTATTGGTACAAAATTCAACCCCACGGAGAAAAAGTGTTAGACCAAACAAATGCAAGGGTTCGTTTTGATCCTCAAATGCTCCGAGCAATGCTCATCTATGCCATGCCTTTGGTCTTGGCTGGATTTGCAGGGATTATTAATGAAGTATTGGATAGAACATTGCTCAAAATATTCTTGGAGGGGGATTCTGATACGGTATTGCAACAATTGGGCGTTTATGGTTCCTGTTATAAGATTGCGATATTTATGAATCTTTTTACGCAAGCATTTAATTATGCTGCGGAGCCCTTTTTCTTTAGGAATGCAGCCAAGGACTATGCTAGACCTTTATATGCAAACATTGCATTTTTATTTACCTTAATAGGCTCCATAGGCTTTTTGGGAATCATGTTATTTATGGATATTGTTCAATTTTTTGTGGCTTCAAATTATCGAGAAGGCTTACTGATTGTTCCTGTCTTGTTGTTAGCAAATTTGTGCTTAGGCTTATATTATAACCTTGCAATTTGGTTCAAATTAAGCGATAAAACGCACTATGGGGCAATTATAGCCGTAATCGGGGCTGGAGTTACGATTATTGGGAATATAATTTTGATTCCTTTGATGAGCAAAATGGGTTATCCAGGCTATTTGGGATCTGCTTGGGCTACCTTGCTCTGTTATGGAATAATGGTTGGTTTAGCTTATCTTTGGGGGCAAAAACATTATCCCATTCCATACCCAATTGCTCGAATTCTGTTATACATTACAATCGTTGTGCTTATTTATTTGGGCTATGACTTTTTTATACAGCCCTATTTAATACCCAACAGCCTACTTTCCTATCTGACGAGCAGCCTATTGATGCTAGCTTATCTTGGGGTGATTATTTTACTAGATGGAAGGCGAATTAAGCAGATTATTCAACAGGCTCCTACAAAGTAATGTTGATGAAATTTAGTGATCAGAATTGTTAAATAAATTGTTTTTTTTCTAAATAAAGAATACATTTGCTGATTCTAGAAGCGTATAAGACTAAATGAGCAAATTATTATCCATCTTATTTATTTTGATTATTGGTGTACAAACCGTACATCAAGGGCTTATTTATGCTTATTATACGATCAACAAAGAGTATATCATACAAAATTTTTGTAAAAATAAAGCGGCGCCTCAATTAAAGTGTGATGGGAAATGCCACTTAAAAAAGGTCTTGAGCATTAGCAAAAAAGAAACTGCTCCCCAAGAGCTTCCTCTTCCAAATTTAGAAAAAATAAAGGCTCCATTGCTTTATTATCAAGCGATACCCAATCCATTTATAGAAGTTGTTGATGTTGTGCCAATACCAACTGTACGGTCAACTTTTTATCCCTATGTATTGGCTTATGCTTATCAGCTAGTAATAGCAATTTTTCATCCTCCTCAATACTACTCTTAGTAAGATACCAGCAATTACTAAGTCAGTAATTGTTGCCTATCTGTACGTATCTTTTTAGAAATCTGCTGCGAATTAGCGTTGCTTATCGTCTTCTGATAAGCAAAATATGGGATGGGCAGAACAATCATATTTTCAATCTAAACTTATAGAAATGAGAACTATATTGATAATACTTTGTGTAGTATTGCTCAAAGCAACCGCTATACAAGCTTGCGACATTTGTGGTTGCGGGGTAGGAGGTTATTATAGTGGAATGTTGCCACAATATCATAAAAACTTTATCGGTCTGAGATGGCGTTTTAGTTATTTTAAATCAGATTTGGGACATGAGGGGGAAAACATAGCTGCCTACTCTAAAGAATATTTTCACTCTTTGGAATTAATGGGGCGATTTTATCCACATAGAAGAGTCCAGTTATTAGCTTTTGTGCCGCTCAATTATCATTTGCGAAATGCTCCAACAGAAACGAATGCTTTGGTTGGTTTGGGCGACTTATCTGTTCTAGCCTTGTATAATATCTATAATACGAGCTTTATTGCAGAAAAAAACACCAAACATAATCTTCTAGTAGGAGGGGGGATCAAGGTTCCAACAGGGAGTTTTCAACGTAAAGATGCAGCAGGAGCGTTATTAACACCTAGTTTGCAATTAGGGACAGGGTCGGTTGATTTTTTGATTACAGGAGTTTATACTTTACGGCACAAACGCTGGGGCTTAAATACCAATGTAGCTTATAAGATAAACCTACCGAATAAAAATACCTATCAATTTGGGAATCAATTGACGGCTTCTGCAACGGCTTTTTTCTTGCATAAAATTAAGAATAAAGAATGGGGGTTGATGCCCAAATTAGGAATTGCTTTCGAACAGGCAAAGTATAATTTAAAGTATGGATATAAAAGGATAAATACAGGTGGGAATCAGTTGATTGCTACAGCAGGATTGGAAATGTACTATAAAAAAATTCAATTAGGATTGAGTTATCAGCAACCAACTTGGCAAAATCTGTCAAATGGTTTGGTAGAGGCAGGACCTCGTTTTATGGCAAATATTAATTATCTTTTTTAATCTATTTTTTAAATAACACTTCGTTACTTTTAGCTTAGCTACTTAGAGTTTTGGTCGTTAGCGAAGTGATGTTAAAATTAAACAACAATGAAAAATTTATCGTTTTTAGTACTTTTTACGGCACTCTTTTTAGGATTTAGTGCTTGCGAAAAAACACCCGATGTTAAAGAGACAGTAGAAGTGACCATTAATGCACCAACAGAAGGTGCAAGTATGCAAAACGGAGATGACTTAAATGTAAATGTAACATTTACAGATCCAGCAGAGTTGCATAATTATTCAATTGTAGTGACCAATGAAACAGATACCACTACTGTTTTGGATCTTAATGGACATGATCACAGTACTTCATTAACAATAGATAGTACCATTACATTGTCTGTTACGGCACTTAGTGACTTTAAATTGGTCGCAACAGCGAGCAACCATGCAGGAGAATCGGCAACAAAAGATGTCCATTTTCAGGTAAATCCATAAATAAAAATAGGTCAATTGGAATTTAATTTTCCAATTGACCTATTATCTTTTAGTGGTAATGCTTAGTTCTGAATGACAAAACGTTTGCACTGCCTAATTCCTTTTGGAGTTGTAAAGATGACAATGTAAATACCAGAAGCTAAGTTTTCACTCATATAAAAATCGCCTTGAGGTTCTAGGTCAAAACGCTGGATAAAATAGGTGCCATTGACATTCGTAATGGTCATATCCAATTGCTCTAGGGTATAAAACTTATAATGGATGGTAGGTGCAATGGCTAACCGAGAATCAATATGAATGTGATTTCTGGGAGAGACAAGCGTTGTAACGTCCGTAGTCGATACATTATAAAATACCTTATGATCAAGGGTATTGTCGCAGAGTTGTTGATTTTCTGCATTACCATTCTCTTGGGTATTAATGGATTCTAAGTCAATTTCTTTTAGCCAATTGGCAATATTTGCTGTCAAGTTAATTTTTAGGCAATTATCGTTGGCTGGAGTCATTGCATCAATGGTAATCGTACGCAATAGTTGATCTCCTGTTGCATGAAAATTAAATGCTTTGTCAGGAATTTGATCTCCATCTGTGTCTATCATTCCTTCTACCATCAAAAAGATGTAACTCTGTTGGTCATTAGAATACATATCTGTTGTAGATAGAGGATGTTCTGAAGGATAGGATGAAGGGGTATTAAGATTGGCATTAGGGTCTACGCCTAAATCCATATTAAGGCGTTCTAGTTCTTGAATGGTGGTAGGGATTGCTCCTAGATTATAAGTAGACGTCTCTCCGTCCAATAAAATATATTGATCGTTAAGCACAACGGATTGATGACCATCATAAACTAATTCAATATTGGATAAGTAGTATTGAATGCGATTGATGATAATTACTTTATTGTTGCCATCAATATAGGGTTGTCCTGGTACATAAGTTGATTTTTCGAACTTATGTTGAATATTTAAGGTAACATTAGTTTGCGCAGAGATAGACCAATTACTACAACAGAGTAGAAATAAGAGGCATAAACATTTGACCATTTGATGTAGAAGTTTAGCAAGTTTACTTTTTGTACTATTAATAAAGGTACAAAAAATAATACTTTGATGCCAAACTTTAACTTTTGTAAGTCGTAGCCTAAAAAATGATATTGTACTATTCTAGGCAAGTATAAAATTATCTACCAATAATCTTTTTGCCATTGATCATGACACTATTTGAGTTGGTATATCCAATCCATTTGTTGTTATATCCGACATAAATTGTATTCAAGGCTGGAATTTCCCATAGATCTTGAGGTTGTTTATGAATATCATATAAACCTCTAATGTGTAAACTTTGAAGTTCTTTGCAATCAAATAATTGAGGAGGAACAGTAGTGAATTTGTTATAAGAAATATCTAGGTGCACCAAGCCTGGAATTTGTCCTAAGTCATCTGGCAAAACCGTCAAATTTAACCCTGATAAAGATAAATGCCCCTCCTGTAAAGCCTGATTAAAGTATATTTTTTTGTCTTCAGTTGATAAATTAAATAAGGCAAATAAATGACCGTATTTTCCCTTTTTTAATAAATAAAAAGCAATGTATTTTTTGTCTAATTGCCCTGCTTTACAATAATATTCTAGATTGTGACAACGGGTCATTTCTGATAGCGAAGAACCAATGGGTTTGCGGCTTTTTAGTGCTGTAACAAAATCTAAAGGAGCGTATTGCCCTACAATTTGATAAATAATTCGTTTTATTTTTTGAACCCGATTAAATTTATAGATTAAAAACAACTCTGTTAAAAGCTCCATAGGAAAGCCTCCTCCTTTTAACATTTCAAGTGCTAAAAGAATATTTTCTGTTTGCTCACTATGAAGTAACTGGCGAATATTTTCAAGGTTAATGTCTTCTACAGTAGATAGAAGGTAAGGCTTTTCTAATTGGTTAAGATGCGCTACTAAACTTTGTTCGGTAATAATAATGACGTTTTGCTCTTCTAAGGTAGAATAAATTTCACCAGGCATGCTGCCAATTAAAACATGGGTAGTTAAGGCATTAATTTTTACGCCTGTTTGTATTGAGTTTTGAGCGAGTCGTTTTTTTAATTCAGATACTTTACCTTTTGTTTTTCCTTTAATAATAATCTTGTCATTAACCGTTGGCCATCTAAAAGGACCAAATAGATTTTTTTGAATCCGCAAGTCAATTTCTGTTAAGGCTTGATTGATATATTCAGGAATGGCGCAATTTAGTAAAGTGATAAGCTCCTGATTACTTAGCTCGGTAATCAAAACACTCCCTCGTATAATATTCAGAAAAAAGACCTGAAGGGTTCTGCTAAATTGATGAACCCTAATGCTTTTTAATAGGCGTTCAAATGGAAAAATATAAGGCGTCTTTTTATTGCTTTTTGCAGTAAATTTTAATTGAGGTATATGTTGCAAATCGAGTGCTTCTTCAGGAAGGTGTTGCAACGCTTTTGCGGGGATCTGTAGTTCTTTTAGGTTCGGAAGTTGTGTAACTATTTGAGGAAACTCTTCAAAATCATTGACCTCACAATAAAATTTTTCTAAAGAAGAAAGTTGTTTGAGTTCAATAGGAAGATGTTTGAGTTTATTTCCAGCAATATTTAGTTCTTTTAAGTTGCGAATTTTTCCAATGACATTGGGAAGTGCCGATAAGTTTTGCAATGCATAACTCAAATCTAATACCTGTAAGGCCTTCATATCGGCTAAGGTTTCCCACTTGGTTGAAGCCAAAAAACGATTGTTCGACAAAATAAGTGTTTCTAATTTATCTAACTTTCCTAATACAATAGGAAGCTGTTTTAAGTTGTTGAACCGTAATGATATGTGACGAAGTTTTGGTAGTTCTGCTAGTTCTTTTGGGTATTTTTTTATAGATTTATTTCGATAAATATTTAGATGTTCAAGTTCTTGCAATAGACGTATTTCTTGTGGGATTTCTTTTAATTTTTCCCAATAATTAATTGAAAATGTCTTTGCTTTTAGGTCACTATATATCTTGTTTTTTAGGCGTAGGTATTGTTCTGTTTCGATACTCATGCTTATGTTTTTGTTAGGGGGTTGATTTGTAAAAACAGCGTGTATCAGACTATTTGTTCAAATCAATTTGATTCAATGTTACCATCCTGAAGCAATTTATGACGCTGCATAATTATGAATTGCTCCCTTTATTGGGGACTTTAATGGCTATAAAGAACTTATTATACAATTTTTATATTATTATATGTTATGTTTGTTGGTTTTTAATGCACTAGATTATAATTGTTATAATAATTAACTCTATACTAATTAACGATTAATAACGCTATTTTAGTTACAAATATTTAGGATTAAATTTTATCGTATCTTCATAACGTTGGATGTTTTTTTGTTTAAATAGTTTGATTATTAAATGTTTATAGGCTTGAGTGTTTGTGATAAATCAGGCTTCTTAACAAAGAAAAATCATTGATTTTTTGATCTAGATTAGATTATTTGTCATCAAAGCTAGTAGAAACGATTGTTTAAAGTAAATTTATTGTTCCTTTGAAAAAAGAGCCCTAAAATATTAGATATATAAGTATGAAATAAGTAATTTTATTGCCCCTATAAATTAATCAATATATACTTTATCATTACCCCTCAATTTGTAGGATTATTAGTAGATTGTTAAATTATTAAAATTAACAATTCTAGTATATTACAAAACACGCTCAAATTGTATACCACCTATAAAAGTAAATCATGTCTAGTACAGACTATAAGGCAATAATAGCGCTATTGCGAAGTGAAGATGAGGTTAATCATGAGTTAGCATTTCAATTACTTGAAAGTATTGGGGTTGTCGAAGATTATGAACTGGCAACATTAATGAGCCTTCAACCTCAATATTTATTGCGGTGTTTGAAGAATAATTGGACTGAGTTGCTGAAATTAATGACTCAAATTACTTTTCGATACCAACCAATAGAAAGACTTCCCGATAACTTTGATTTGCTCAAAAATCTAGAACTACTATCATTAAGTCATTGTATGTTAACCGAGTTACCCCCTCAAATAGGAACGTTAACAAACTTAAAACGCTTGGTGTTAAACTATAATGCATTTACTAAAATACCCAAGGAATTAGGGCAGTTGGAGGGGTTGATTGAGCTTTCGTTAGTTGGAGTTGGGCTAAAAAAAATTCCTACTTATCTATTAAAATTACCCAATTTAGAAATATTGTCACTGATTGATAATCAGATCTTTGACTTTCCTAATGGGCTGGTTCATTTGGGGCAACTCAAAAAATTGATTTTGAGAAATAATAAGTTGAGCGAAGTGCCAATGGAGTTATGCATGTTAGAAAACTTAGAAATTCTGGATTTGTCAGAGAATCGCATTAAACGTTTGCCAGGAGCATTAAGCGTATTAAAAAATTTAAAAATATTATATCTAAGCCGAAATCCTTTGTCCAAATCTGAGCAAGAAAAAATTCGAAATATTTTACCACACACGGTTGTTTATATATAGTAAATAATCGAATCCATTACTTAAATGGAATAAAAAGGCACGATATGGATTTAAACTTAGTCAAAAATTAAGCGAATAATACTAACATCGTCATTGGGAAATAACTGATATTCTGTCCCCAATAGGTTGCATTTTCGATCTAACATATTGGCTTGATTGCTAAAATCTCTATTAATCAAAAGATAATCTATTGGGTTGATACCATTTACCGCTTCTTTTGTATTTTTCGCAAAACTAAAAATTCCATCTGTGGCTATAGATATATCAGAAACGGTTGCGAATTGGTAACTGGAGGTTTCTTGATCCATCCATTCCTCTACATTCTTTTGCAAATAATAGGCTAAATAGTTAGGACGATCATTTTGATCTAAGGTTAGAATGCTATCTTGTGTTGCAATCAAACCATCTCCACTGGCATTGACCCAAGCCTCTTGTTTGTGGATATTAACAACCAGTAATAGAGTAGTTGCTAATAATTCTAGTTGATCTAGGTGCAAATCATTTTGCTGTTTTTGTATACTTTGAAATAATTGTTTTAGAATAAATTTTCCAAGTTTATCACTACTTATTCGTTCCAGATTAAAATCTACCTGTAACAAGTTTTGATAGGGGAGCCTTTTGCAGATCATTTTTAAGCACTTTCCCATTAGACTAGCGGCAAAGTGACTGTCTTTTCCAGAGGAACATCCATCAAAAACAGCTGCAATTAGCCATTGAGGGTGAATTTGTTGATAAAATAAGAAATCTTCGCAAAAAATAGGATGGAATTGACCAAGTTGGATCGTTGTATATAACTTCATATAAGAAATGAACAACTGAATGAAGAAAATAATTCCAAAAAGGTAAAACAATTGATACAAACAACTTCTAAAAGATAACTTATTATTATTGTCCTGTACTCAGGATCATTTTAATAGGTTGTTGTATCGTAAAAAAAAGCAATGTTATTTTTCTATTGGAGCTAGCAATGATTCATAGAAACTTCAGTGTATACTTATAAGCTTTTTTGGGGTGCTTGGATACCTTCTTTTTACAAAAAAAGATAAGAACAATAACAATATTTAAAATGACTCATTTATGGAGTCAGAAAAGGCTTACTTAAGAAGATTAATCGGTTCTATTGCTATACTTCGTCTAAATATTGTGCTTATTCATGGAAATAAGAAACTAAATGCATAGGATTGTAGTTAGAACTTTTACATTTGTAACAAAACATGTTGAGAAAACACCAATCATAGATACAAAAAGAGGCTCAACATTTAATTTATCATCCAACAACCATATTTTCAGTGAACGTTTTAGAACTTCAAGAAGTACGAAAGACGTATCAGGAACATGTAGCGTGCAATAATGTTTCTTTTAATATTCCCGAAGGCAAAATCTTTGGGTTATTAGGACCCAATGGAGCAGGCAAAACGTCTTTGATTCGTATTATCACAACTATAACCAAAGCCGATTCTGGCTCAATATTATTTAGAGGGGAACCTTTAAATAGTTCACATCCTTCTCAAATTGGCTATATGCCTGAAGAGCGAGGCTTGTACAAAAAAATGAAGGTAGGAGAGCAAATTACTTATTTAGCTCGGCTCAAAGGCTTTTCAAGAAAGGAAGCTAAAAAACAATTGGATTATTGGCTCGAAAAGTTTGATATTGAAGATTGGCGGCATAAAAAGATAGAAGAGCTATCTAAAGGGATGCAGCAAAAGATTCAGTTTATCACTACCGTGATTCACCAACCTAAATTATTGATTTTGGATGAGCCCTTTTCGGGGTTAGATCCTGTTAATACCAATTTAATTCGGGATGAAATTGATGAGTTACACCAAAAAGGCACAACAATCTTGTTTTCTACGCATCGTATGGAGCAAGTTGAACAAATCTGTGAAAACATTGTGCTGATCAATAAAGGAAGCAATGTGTTGAGTGGCAAAGTTGAAGATGTTAAAAACCAATTTAAGGAACATTTGTTTCAAGTTGATTTTAAAGGAGCATTACCTGAAAATATAGGAGAACATGTGACGATTGTTGCTAGCGAAGAACAGCAAATAGTAGTAAAATTAAGAGATGTTGATCATGCTAATAATTTTTTGCGCTATTTATTGGCACATGGGACGCTCGTGACTGCTTTTAATGAAATTTTACCCACTCTAAACGAAATCTTTATCAAAATAGTAGGAGGATCATCAGATGAATAAGCTTTGGTTAATCATAATGCGGGAGTATTTGTCAAGAGTAAAGAAGAAAACTTTTATACTTACGACCATATTCACTCCAATTGGATTTGTTATTTTTTGGATTGCACTGATTTTTATCATGTCCTCTGGCGCAGAAAAGAAAAAAGTAGCCTTGTTAGATCCTTCTAATACTTTACAATTAGAAGAAAAGGGCAAGTTGAGGGATGGTTTAATTATGTATGGCTATCCAAAGAAAAAACTGGAAGACCTCAAAGAAACATTTGAAGAGGATGGGTATCGTGGGATTTTGTATATCCCCGAACAACAGTTGGACAGTATGACAAAGACCTTTAATGTGGACTATTATGCCAATGAAGAAATGGGAATTACCACCCAAGAAGCAGTAAAGAAGTCACTTAGCCAACATACTCGAAAGATCAAAATGGCGCAATTGGGATTGAGTGAGGTCAAATTAAAACAGCTAAAAACAAGTATTAATCTAGAACCGAAGAGTTTAGAAGAAGATGCTAAAGACGTTTCAAGCTCTAGGGCTTATGTGGCAACTGCTTTGGGGGGGATTATGATGTTCTTGATTTACTTAGTTATTTTTATTTATGGTAATATGGTGATGCGCTCTGTAATGGAAGAAAAAACCAATCGTATTGTTGAGGTTTTGATCTCTTCTGTTAAACCATTTCAGTTGATGCTTGGCAAAATTGTTGGTGTTGGAGCCGTAGGTTTGACACAATTTGCGATTTGGGCAGTTACTTTTCCATTGATGTATTTAGGCGTAGGCTTGCTATTTGCAGGAAAGTTGCAAGAATTACAACAAATGGCGACAACTTCTACAGCCGCAGGGGGAGGCGAAGTGGATAAAATAATGATGATCATGCAAGACCTATACAGTTTTGATTATGGTTATATTATTATGATTTTTCTCCTTTTCTTTTTGGGAGGCTACGTTTTGTATGCTTCTTTGTTTGCTGCTGTTGGGGCTGCCATGGGAGATGATTGGGGAGAAGGGCAATCTCTAATGCTAATTATAACGATCCCTGTGATTATTGCATTTTATATTGGAATTGCAGTGGTAGAAAACCCCACCAGTTCTATGGCGGTTTGGGCTTCTATGTTTCCATTATTCTCACCGATTGTAATGCCAGCACGGATTGTTTTTGACCCACCACTCATACAGATTGTTGCATCGATTGTAATTTTACTCCTAACTTGTATCTTTTTTGTATGGCTATCAGGGCGTATTTATAGGGTTGGAATTTTAATGTATGGTAAGAAGACGACGCTAAAGGACTTTCTTCAGTGGATGTTCAGAAAAGACTAATGTTATAGTATATATAATTACGGATTGAATAATTTGAAGGAATGAATCTTTAGCAAACCTTCAAATTATTCAATTTTTTTTAGGAAAAGTTTACAACAAATGTAATACTTTAAACGCTTTAAAGTGCTTCGCTATAGATTCCCAGTCCTTAGCAAAGCCTAACATAAAACCTCCTCCTCCTGCACCACAGATTTTTAAATAAAATTCTTTAGAATTCAATCCTCTTTGCCAGATAGAATGAAGTGGTTTGGGGATCATTGGAGGCAAAAAATCAAATTGCAATTGAGAAATTAGACCAATTTCATTTATCAGTTCATCAAATTGGGCATCTACTAAAGCAGTGATGGCTTTGTTGATTGCTTGCTTCATAGGAGATACAAAGTTTTGGATGAAATTCTTCTGCTGGCATTGCTCAACGAAAAAATTGATTAAAGGAGTTGAAATACGAGGCTGTTCCGTATCGATCAAGAATATAGCTCCTTTAGATTTAGGTGCCAATTGAACCGTGTGGATAGATTGGTCGGGCTGTACCCAAAGCGGACGGTGGGTATAAGCAATCAGGGGGTCTATTCCTGAGCTTTTTCCATGAAAAGAATGTTCTAATAAAGCAAGTTCTTGTTTTAAAAGTTGTAAATCACTTGTTTTAGTTTGGGCATAACGATCGTAAATAGCAGCACAAACAGCCCCAGAACTTCCTAGCCCATATCCCATAGGAGAGTTGGTAGAAAGCCAAAGCCCATTTTTTAAATCATTTTCTAAGCGATCCAAATTGAGAACAGGAACTTCTAACTGTTTTAAATCTACTAAAATTTTTTGCAGACTTTGTTGAGAAAAGGCGGCTTCTATTGTAGGATGAAAATTATCGGGAATCGATAAATTGTCACTCCAATAACTTTGATAATGAAAATAAGGAATAGCTAATGCTGCGGATTTTTGGATAATGGTATATTCTCCAAGCAATAAAATTTTGGATGGGTAATTAGTTTTTAACATACAAAGCATTGGTTTAAAAAATGACATTGAAAAATATAAAAATAATTACCCATCTAGGCTATTTTTTTAGTAAAGTTTTATCAATTGTAGAAGAAACAGCTTTTATGAGGTGGTGGGCTTAATAGATATACGGTTAAATAACACCAGCCAAGAAAAGAATTAAAAATATCAAAGCAACGGTTAAAACAACTGCTCCAATAACCAAAATCCAGAATAGTGGACTCTCACTTTCACAAATCGTTTCGCAACAATTCTCACAGCAGCCATCACAACAACTCTCACAACAACCTGAGCAGCATTCTGAGCAACAACCATGTTTACTCCAAAAGAGCTTCTTTAATTTTTTTGCCAATCGTTTGAGTCGTTTTTCTTTGCGTTTTTGTTGTCGTTTTTCTTTTCGATTTTTTCGAACTACGCCAATAATCCCAATACTTGCCAATAGACTTGTAACCAAGAGCCCCCAACCAGCTATTTCTAACTTGCCTTCTTGTGGCAGATAAGTTGTTGTTTGTGGATTAGCAAAAACAGCGAAGACAAGAACGTAGTAATTTAACTGACGGAACCAAGACGGAGATTGGCAGCTAAGTTGATTAGCAAATTCTTTTGCATATGCCCAACGCAATCTAATTCGCTCCGTTGTCGTTTTAGGAATCGTACGTTCTTTATAGAGCCTTAGTGCTAGATTGGAAGTTAAACGGTTTTGATAAATGGTTTGAATGTCTATTGTCAAAGGCAATGCTTTAATTTTTGCCTGAATTCTTGCTTCTAATTTTAGCAAAATAGAACGAACCGTTTCAAGTTGCTCATAACTTAAATGAGTTTTATTGTTCCAATAGATAGCAAGAGGATTAAATTGTTGTTTGAAAATATCTTGTTCATAATCTTCAAAAGCATCTAGTATGTACATTAGTTTGCCAAATTCATAACCTAGATCGTATAGAGGGGTAGGATTTTTTAAGCGTTGTCCTCCTTCTTCAAATAGATATGCAGTAATTGCTGCGGTTGGTTCTGCATAATGCGTTAAAGTTATTTCTAAATCATCAAAGATTAAAGATGATTTCTCTCGCTCTACTTGTTTCGATATGCAGTTGTATATATATATAGTATCAATTCCCCAATTTTTAAATTGATTCGTTGCTTTTTGAAACGATTTATGATAGAATTGCTTTGCTAAGTGCCAACGAAAGCGATGTTGATCTTTTATATGGTCATCAATTTTTAATGCTCCTAATAAAACAGAAACATTGGCGGCATATTCTAGGGAAAATGGAACAGAATTGCTTGGCATTGAAAAACAGGTATTGACTGTTTGTAGGTTGGAATCCCAATGGTTTAGGTTTTCTTGATTGAGATGGGATAATAATTCGGATAGAAATACAGTATCAAAATTTAGCATTAACCGACTTTTTTGGTCAAAACCTTTTCCAATTGCTT